>NZ_JAFEUF010000036.1:0-8024 GCF_016901035.1 Streptomyces durocortorensis | reverse complement strand
TTCCCCCCCCCCCCCGCGCCGGCCCCCCCCCCCCCCCCCCGGGGCCCCCCCCCCGCCCGGGCGGCCCCCCCCGCGCCCGGCCCCGGCGGGCGCCGCGGCCCGCCCGCCCACCCGCGGCCGGGTCCGGTAGTCCCGGACGCGGTCGGCTCCGGGACTGCCGCACCCCGCGGTTCGATGTCCGAATCCCGCGAGTGCGGCGGCCCCGGCTGCCGCACACTGGACGGTGTGATGGATGAACGGACCAGGTACGAGGCGGTGAGCAGCCGCGACGCACGGTTCGACGGCGCGTTCTTCTTCGCCGTCGTGACCACCGGCATCTACTGCCGGCCGAGCTGCCCCGCCGTCACCCCGAAACGCGCCAACGTGCGCTTCTACCCCACCGCGGCGGCGGCCCAGGCGGGCGGCTTCCGGGCCTGCCGCCGCTGCCGCCCGGACGCCGTGCCCGGCTCCGCCGAGTGGAACGTCCGCGCGGACGTCGTCGGCCGGGCCATGCGCCTGATCGGCGACGGCGTCGTCGACCGCGAAGGCGTCCCGGGACTCGCCGGGCGGCTCGGCTACAGCGCCCGGCAGGTCCAGCGCCAGCTCAACGCCGAACTGGGCGCGGGGCCCGTCGCGCTCGCCCGCGCCCAGCGCTCCCACACCGCCCGGGTGCTCCTCCAGACCACGCCGCTGCCGGTCACCGAGATCGCCTTCGCCGCCGGGTTCGCCAGTGTGCGGCAGTTCAACGACACCATCCGGCAGATCTACGCCCGCACCCCCAGCGCCCTGCGCGCCGAAGCGGGTACGGGGCTCGGCGGCGGCCGCCGCGAGGGGCTGCGGGCCGGGATCCCGCTGCGGCTCGCCCACCGGGGCCCGTACGCCACCGCCGCCCTGTTCGACCTGCTGGCCGCCGAGGTGGTCGACCGGATCGAGGAAGTGGCGGGGACGCCCGGCTCCCGCACCTACCGGCGCACCCTGCGGCTGCCGTACGGCTCCGGGCTCGTCGCGGTCGACGAGGCGTCGCCCGGCGGCCCCTGGCTGGAGGCCCGGATCCAGCTCACCGACCTGCGCGACCTGACCACCGCCGTCCAGCGGGTGCGCCGGCTGTTCGACCTGGACGCCGACCCGTACGCCGTGGACGAGGCGCTGGCCGCTGCCCCCCGGCTCGCCCCGCTGGTCGCCACCCGCCCCGGCCTGCGCTCGCCGGGTGCGGCGGACCCGGAGGAGGCCGCGGTGCGGACCCTGGTGGGGCGCGCGGCGGCGGGGGAACTGGTCGAGCGGTACGGGAAGGCACTGGACGTGCCGTGCGGCGGGCTCACCCATGTCTTCCCGGAGCCGGGTGTGCTCGCGGGTTCGGCCGAGGACCCGGCGCTGCGCGCCCTGGCCACCGCGCTCGCCGACGGCCGGCTGCGGCTGGACGCCGGGGCCGACCGGGACGAGGCGGAGGAGACGCTGCTGACGCTGCCCGGGATCGGCCGGTCCACCGCCGCCCTGATCCGGATGCGGGCGCTCGGCGACCCCGACGTGGACCCGTACGGAACGCCGGGTGCGGAGCGGTGGCGGCCCTGGCGCTCCTACGCCGTACGCCATCTGGAGGCGGCGGACGCGGCTGGGGCGGCGGTACCGAGCTGACGCGGGCCGGCGGGGACCACGGCTGCCCGGGGGTGCCCGAACTCCCGGCCGACCGGACGCCCCCGGGTCAGCCCCAGAGCACCGCGCCCAGCCAGGCGCCCGCCACCAGCAGGCAGCAGAACAGCTCCACCAGCACCGCGTAGCCCGTCGCCCGCATCACCGAGCGGCCCGACGTCCAGGCCGCGCCCCGGCTGCCCAGGCGCAGCCGCTCCGCCCCGAAGATGGCCCCCACGTACCCGAGGACACCGCCCACCACGGGCACCACGAAGAACCCCACGATCCCCGCGACCCCGCCGATCATCAACGTCCGGCGGGGCGCCCCCGACTCACCCGGGCGGCGCGGCGGCAGCAGCGGTTTGAGGGCCTGGTTCAGCAGTATCAGCCCCGTCGCGCCGATCAGGACGCCCCAGGCGGCCGGTGTCATGTCGGTGAGCGCCCACCAAAGGACCGCCGCCCAGACGATCGCCTGGCCCGGCACACCCGGCAGCAGTACGCCGACCAGACCCAGCAGCATGACCAGGCCGACGGCGACGAGCTGCCACACACTCATCTGACCAGCGTGCCGGAGAGTGTCCGGCTCCGCCCGTCAGCGCACCCCGGCCACCTGCGGCGATGAGCCCGGCGGGGCCCCGGATCCCCAGGCCTCAGCCCCCCGACCCGGCACGGGCCACCCAGCCACGCTCGTACGCGTGCCAGCCCAGCTGGAGCCTGGTCGAGACACCGGTCAGCTCCATCAGGCCCTTGACCCGGCGCTGCACGGTCCGCAGCCCCAGATCCAGCTGCTTGGCCACACTGGCGTCCGTCAGCCCCGCCAGCAGCAGCGACAGGATCTCCAGGTCGGTCGGATCCGGCCCGGCCCCGTCCTCGCGCACCCCGCCGCCGCCCTCGCCCAGCCGCAGCGGCATCGCCTCCCGCCACACCGCCTCGAAGAGGCCCATGAGCGACTCCAGCAGACCGCTGGCGTGTACGACCAGGGCGGCGGGCTCCGCGTCGTGCACGGTCAGCGGGACCATGGCGAGGCTCCCGTCGGCGACCACCAGCTTTGTCGGCACCCGGTCCACCACCCGGCACTGCTCGTCCCGGCTCAGCGCCGCCGACAGCTCCAGGATCCCGTACGGCGTCGACAGCACCTCGCGCTCGACCACCACCCGGTAGCTCACCCCGCGCGAGGCGGCCCGCTCCTCCGACTCGTTCTCCATCCCGGTCACCGCGATCGGCTTCCCTGTCACCAGGGCGCACACCTCGGACACCGCGCCCAGCTGCAACTGGTGGAAGCGCTGGGTGACGGCGCTCGCCCCCGTCACCACCTCCACCAGATCGTGCACCGCAGGTTCGCTCGCCTCGGCCCGGTACTCCTCGGCGAGCAGCGCGGACGCCAGCTCCGCCTGCTCCAGCTCGTGCCGCTGCTGGATCAGCAGCGCCCCGAGCGCCACCCCGGGCGGCGCCGCCACCCAGCGGCCCGGCCGGGCCGAGGACTGGGCGGCCAGACCCTGCTGCTCCAGCCGCCGCAGCACGCGCTCGGCGTCCGCCTCGGGAAGCGCCAGCCGGTGCGCGAGATCGGTGAGCTCAGCGGCTCCCGCCGCGACGAGCGCGCGGTACGCGGTCTCCTGTCTCTCGTCGAGACCTATGGCCCCCAGCATTCTCCGACCTCCCCGGACGGTGGTGATCGCGCATCGCGGCGCCCCTGCGGCGGGTCCTGGGTGGCGGGAAAGGGCCACGGCGTAAACCCGCCGCCCACATCATCCCCTGTACCCCTGGCCCCTCTGCCAATGTGGCGCCACCGCAGCACCAACAACCTCCGGGATAGAGCCTCTTGGGCTGCTTCGTTCCGGATTGACCTGGGGAGAGCGATGCGCCCGATATCGCGTACGGCACTCGGAGCGGCGACCGCCGCCGTGCTCGCCGTCACCGTCATCGCGCCGTCGGTGGCCGCGCCACCGGACGGGCGAGACGCGAACAGACCGATCACCGGGAGCGCGGCCACCGCCGCCACCGACCCGAAGCCCGTCGCCCTGACCCTGGTCACCGGCGACCGGGTGCTGGTGACCACCGACGCCTCGGGCGCGCCCGCCGCCACCGCCCTGCCCCGCGAGGACGGCAGCACCCCCCTCGTCCAGACCCGGCAGTCCGGCCCGGACCTGTACGTCTATCCGGAGTCCGCCGTCGCCGCCCTTGCCGCGGGCACCGTGGACGAGGAGCTGTTCAATGTCACCGGGCTCATCCGCCAGGGGTACGACGACAGCCGCGCCGACGCCGTCCCGCTGATCGCCACCTACACCGCCGACACCGCCCGGCGCACCCTCGTCACCCCGCGCGGGGCCGAGCGCGGGGCCACTCTCGACGTCATCGACGGACTCGTCCTGAAGGCCGACAAGAAGAAGGCCGCCGACTTCTGGGCCGACCTCACCGCACCCCGCTCCCGCTCGGGCTCCGGCCTCAAGAAGCTCTGGCTCGACCGCAAGGTTCAGGCCAGTCTCGACAAGTCGACGAAGCAGGTCGGCGCGGACCGAGCCTGGGCCGCCGGCTACGACGGCACCGGCACCAAGGTCGCCGTCCTGGACACCGGCGCGGACGCCGAACACCCTGATCTCCGGGACCGGATCACCGCGTCGGAGAACTTCACCGACTCCGCCGACACCGATGACCGCCAGGGCCATGGCACCCATGTGGCGTCCACCGTCGGCGGCTCCGGCGCGGCGAGCGACGGGAAGAACAAGGGCGTGGCGCCCGGCACCGACCTGATGGTGGGCAAGGTCCTCGACGACAGCGGCTCCGGCGCCGCTTCCTGGATCATCGCGGGCATGCAGTGGGCCGTCGACAACAAGGCCGACGTCGTCTCCATGAGCCTCGGCAGCGCGGAGCCCACCGACTGCACCGACCCGATGAGCCTGGCCGCCGAGGAACTCGGCAAGAGCAAGGACACGTTGTTCGTGGTCGCCGCCGGAAACCTCGGCCCGTCCCTGAACACCGTCTCCTCGCCCGGCTGCGCCCCCGGTGTCCTGACCGTGGGGGCCGTCGACCGCGACGACTCCACCGCCGACTTCTCCAGCCGCGGCCCCGCGATCGGCTCGCACACCCTCAAGCCCGAGATCGCCGCGCCCGGCGTCGCCGTCTCCGCCGCAGCCGCGGGTGGCCGGGGCCCGGACGCGTACCGCTCGATGTCCGGTACGTCGATGGCGACCCCGCACGTCGCCGGCGCGGCGGCCGTGGTGAAGCAGCGCCACCCCGAGTGGACCGCCCAGCAGATCAAGGCGGCCCTGGTCTCCGCGGCGAGCAGCGCCGTCCCCGGTGACGTACGCGAGACCGGAGGTGGCCGTCTCGACGTCGGCCGCGCCGTCCGTACGCCCGTGACCGGTGCACCCGCCGTGCAGGGCGGCACCTTCAACTGGCCGCAGGACAAAAGCGATCGCACCACCGTCGCCGTGCCGTACACCAACACGAGCGGCAAGCCGGTGAAGCTCTCGCTGAAGGTCGCGGGCGTCACCGGCAACGACGGCTCGACGGTCCGCTCGAAGATCGCCTCACTCGGCCGGACGTCCGTCACCGTGCCGGCAGGGGAGGCCGTCGAGGTGCCGCTCGCCCTCGACCCCGCCGCCCGGCTGAC
Organism: Streptomyces durocortorensis; assembly: GCF_016901035.1. Lineage (GTDB taxonomy): Bacteria > Actinomycetota > Actinomycetes > Streptomycetales > Streptomycetaceae > Streptomyces > Streptomyces durocortorensis. The sequence goes on along the minus strand of NZ_JAFEUF010000036.1, from coordinate 2,809 downwards.
CGCCGCCCAGTACGGCGACGTCACCGGCCGCGTCCTTGCCACGGCCACCGGGGGAGTGAAGGTCTCCACCCCGTTCTCCCTGTACGTGGCACCGGAGACCGTCACCCTGCGCGTCAAGCTCGTCGACCGCACCGGAAAGCCCGCCGACGGCGTCTCCTCCCTCGACCTCATCGGCACCGACACCGCCTCCGGCGAACGCCGCTTCAACGAGGGCGCCACCGACCAGACCTACCAGGTCCGCCCCGGCGCCTACTTCGTCTCCAGCTTCATCGCCTCACCCGACACCACCGACCCGACCGGTCAACTCGTGGGATCTGTCGGCTATCTGGCGCGCCCTCAGCTGAACGTCACCAAGGACACCACCCTCGTCCTCGACGCCCGCAAGGCCCACCGCCTGAAGGTGCGGACCGAGGACCGGGCCGCCGAGACGCGCGGTGCGACCCTTGCGTTCGGGCGCTCCTGGGACGACACCTGGCTGCACTCCGGATCCGTCTCCGGCACCGGGATCATCAAGGACTACCTGGTCGACGTCCAGGGCAAGGCCCGTGACGGGGACTTCGAGTTCGCCTCCTTCTGGCGCGCCTACGCCCCGCAGATCCAGAAGTTCTCCCTGGTCGGCGGAGTCGCCCTGCACCCCCGGCCCGCCACCACGGGCTCGGTCAACCTGGACGGCACCGGCCGCGCCGAGGTCGTCGACGCCGGTGCGGGCAGCGCCGCCGAACTGGAGGCCGCCGGGGCGAAGGGCCGGATCGCCCTGGTGAAGGTCGGTGACGACGTCTCGGGCGTCCTGACCCAGGCACGGGCCGCCCAGGCCGCCGGGGCGAAGGCGCTCCTGGTCCACCGCCCCTCGGCCGGCGACTGGCAGCCGGGCCTCGGCTACGGGGCCGCGCCCCTGCCGGTCCTCGGCCTGCGCGCCGACGAGGCCGCCGTGGTGACGACAGCCCTCGGCAAGGGCAAGGCGGAGGTCTCCTGGACCGCCACGGCCGTCAGCCCCTTCGTCTACAACCTGTCGTTCCCGGAGAAGGGGCAGCTCACCTCGGACCGCACCTACAAGGTCCGGGACAAGAAGCTCGGCTCGGTCGTCTCCACCCATGAATCCATGGGCGTGGCAGCCGACTTCGTCGACACGCTCCTCGCCTCCCGTCCCTACGGCGCGACCTACAACGCCTCCTCCCTCGCCCTGGTCGCCGCCCCCGGAAAGCGCACCGAGTTCTACACGGCGGGCGACACCGTCTGGCAGAAGATGCTCTCCTCCAGCTTCCCCTGGGGCGAGCTGATGACGGGCAACGCCCGTACGTACCAGGCAGGTCGGGCCACGACGGAGGAGTGGTACCGGGGCCTGCTGGTCCCGGGCGCCCCGCGCGACGCCCAGGGCGACGAGGCGCTCGCCGGTGAACGGCAGGGTGACCTGATCGGTTTCGCCCCGGCCTTCATGACCGACTCCGAACACGTCGGCCAGCAGGGCTCGTTCGGCGACATCGGCAATACACGGCTCACCCGTGAGGGCGAAGTCGTCGGCGAGAGCGGCTATCCGTTCGGCGTCTTCACCGTGCCCGCCGAGGAAGCCGTCTACGAACTCACCCTGATGACCACGAAGATCGGCTCGCCCGCGGCTGTCTGGAAGAGGTCCACGCAGACGCAGACCACCTGGGCGTTCCGTTCCGAGCGGAAGCCGGACGTGGCGACCCAGGGGCTCCCGCTGCTCTTCCCGCGCTACGACGTGCCCACCGACGGGATGAAGACGGTGCCCGCGAAGAACGGTCAGCGGATCGGTCTCGACGCGACCGGGCACGCCGGATACACCCCCGGTGAACTCACCGGCGCGAAGGTCTCCTTCAGCTACGACGGCGGCGAGACCTGGCACGCGGCCACCACCGCGCGGCAGGGCGCTCGCTGGAGCGCGACCGTCGACCACGCGGACGCGACCGGCAAGTCCGTCACCCTGCGGACGGAACTGACCGACGCGAACGGCAACTCCGTCGTCCAGACCGTCGACGACGCGTACGCCGTGCGCTGAGAGGGCGGGCACAGCGAACCACTGAGCCGCTGAACCGAAGATCGGCCGAGCATATGACCGGCTGAAACGCTGAGATGCCGATCTTTCCGACCGGTCCGCCGGGCGTCCTTCCCGTGGGGGGTGGGGCCGCCCGGCGGACCCTGTTTACGGGTCACTTTTTCCCGATGCCCCGTTTTCGGACCGCCTTCGCGGTCGACAATAGGGGCATGAGTCAGCAGGGGGAGAAGCCCGCCGCCCACGAGGACGACTGGTGGCGCAAGCTGTACGACGAGTCCGCGCCGGACACCGGTCCCGGCCGCGCGGCCGACAGCCTCGACGACCGCTTCGACTCCGTGTCGGACACGGTGAGCAGGCCGGCGGGCGACCGCCGGGACGCTGTGCGCGAGACCGTCCGGGATCCGTACGCGGATGCCTTCGAGGACCCTTACGCGGACCGGTACGAGTCCCCGGACGCCGAGAGCGACGAGGCCGCGGACGGCGATCGCTACGAGGCCCCGTACGCGGATACGTACCGGCTGCCGGAGCAGATCCGGTCCGTGGCGGCGCAGGGGCAAGGGGCCCGGGACGCGGCCCCGGACCCGGCTGTGACGGCCCCGGACCCGGCCCCGGACCCGGTTGTGGCCCCGGTGCCGGACCCGGCCGTTGCTCCGGTGCCTGCTCCGGCGGTGGTCCCGGACCCGTCCGTGGCCCCGGCCGCCCCTTCCGCACCGCTGCCTCCGGGTGCCACTTCCGTGCCAGCGCCTCCGGCTGCCACTCTTGCACCGCCGCCTCCGGCTGCCACTCCCGTCCCGC
>NZ_JAFEUF010000369.1:2015-4779 GCF_016901035.1 Streptomyces durocortorensis | reverse complement strand
GTGCTGTCCGGTGCGGGGGTGGGGCAGGTGGAGGTGCTCGACGGGGGCCGGACCGAGCCCTGGGACGTGGCGCCCGGGGGCCTTCCCCCGGAGTCCGTGGGGGAACGGCGTGATGTGGCAGCCCGCCGACTCGTCCGCCGCTCCGCCCCCGGGCCCGCTCCCCGGCGGGCGAGGACGGGCGAGGGAGGAGGAGCCGACTCGTCGGGAGCCGGTCTGGCAGGGGCCGGTCTGGCCGGAGCCGGTCTGGCGGTGAGCGCCGGGCAGCCGCCCGGCCTGTCCCTGATCATCGTCGCGCCCCGGGACGGCCTCGCGGTGTACGCACCCGTCGCGGACACGGCCGGTCCCTGGATCGCCTCGGGCACTCCTCATCTCTATGCGGGGGTGATCGAGGCCACCGGAGTGGTCGGGCCGCTCGTCCTGCCCGGGGGTACCGGCTGCGCGGGCTGCCTGGAGCTGCACCGTGCGGACCGGGATCCGCAGTGGCCCCGGATGCTGGCGCAGTGGCGTTCCGGCCGGCGGGGAGCGGTGCCCGCCTGCGATCTGGGGCTCGCGACGGCGGTCGCCGGTCTCGCCGCGGCCCATGCCCTGGCGTTCCTGGACGGGGACCTCCCCGCCTGTACCGGAGCACGCTGGGAGGCCGCTCTGCCACTGCTGGACTGGCGTTCCGAGCAGATCGGCCCGCACGCGGACTGCTCGTGCGGGGCGGCCGCGGGCGCTGGAGGGGAACGGGCCTCCGGTGCCGTTCCGGCGCAGGACACAATGGCGGGGTGACCGCCGTCCCCGGAGCACCGCCGGAGGCCGAGCGGCACGGCAGTCTGGGAACTGGAGGGGCACATGTCTGATCTTCCCCGGAAGGCGGTTACGCGTACGGCCAAGCTGGCCGCGCTTCCGCTCGGCTTCGCCGGCCGTGCCACCTGGGGTCTGGGCAAGCGGATCGGCGGGAAGTCGGCCGAGCTGGTCGCCCGTGAGGTGCAGCAGCGCACGGCGGACCAGTTGTTCAAGACCCTGGGTGAGCTGAAGGGCGGGGCCATGAAGCTGGGCCAGGCCCTCTCCGTCTTCGAGTCGGCTCTCCCCGAGGAGATCGCGGGCCCCTACCGGGCCGCGCTGACCAAGCTCCAGGAGGCCGCGCCGCCGCTGCCCGCGCGCACGGTCCACGAGGTGCTCGCGACACGGATCGGGGAGGACTGGCGGGAGTATTTCCTGGAGTTCGAGGACACCCCGGCGGCTGCCGCCTCGATCGGGCAGGTGCACCGGGCGGTGTGGCACGACGGCCGCGAGGTCGCCGTGAAGGTGCAGTATCCCGGCGCGGGCGAGGCGTTGCTCTCCGACCTCGCGCAACTCAGCAGGTTCGCCCGGCTGCTCGGTCCGCTGGTCCCGGGAATGGACATCAAGCCGCTGATCAAGGAGCTGCGCGACCGGGTGTCGGAGGAGCTGGACTACGAGCTGGAGGCACAGGCGCAGCGGGAGCACGCGGAGGAGTTCGCGGACGACCCGGATGTGGTGATCCCCCAGGTGGTGCACCAGTCCGACCAGGTGCTGGTGACGGAGTGGATGGACGGGATCCCGCTGTCCGAGGTCATCGTGGAAGGTACGGCGGACCAGCGGGACCGTGCGGGGCAGTTGCTGGCCCGCTTCCTCTTCTCCGGCCCGGCCCGGACCGGCCTGCTGCACGCCGACCCGCATCCGGGCAACTTCCGGCTGCTGCCGCCGGTGGCGGAGGGCCAGGAGGACGCACAGGAGGAAGGCGGCCCGGTCGGCCCGGCCGGTTCATGGCGGCTGGGGGTGTTGGACTTCGGCACGGTCGACCGGCTTCCGGGCGGGCTGCCGCAGACCATCGGCGACTCGTTGCGGCTGACGCTGGAGGGCGATGCGGCGGGGGTGTACGGGCTGCTGCGCGAGGAGAACTTCGTGAAGGAGTCGATCGACCTGGACCCGGACGAGGTCCTCGACTATCTGCTCCCGATCATCGAGCCCACGCAGGTGGAGGAGTTCATCTTCACCCGTGGCTGGATCCGTGACCAGGCGGCCCGGATAGCCGATCCGCGCTCCCCCGCCCATCAGCTCGGCAGGCAGCTGAACCTCCCCCCGTCCTACGTCCTGATACACCGGGTGACGCTCAGCACGATCGGGGTGCTGTGCCAGCTCGGCGCGACGGTCCGACTGCGCGACGAGCTCGAAGCGTGGCTGCCGGGGTTCCTCGCCGAGGAACCGGAGGCGGAGAGCGCGGAGGGAACGGAGTACGCCGAGGAGGAGGGCGAACCGGAGGGCGAGACCGTCCAGGCTTGAGGTCCGGCCCGGGCGGGCTCGGGCCGGGACAGCAGCAGGATCCGGCGGTCGGTCACCACCAGAGGGAGTCGAGGCGGCTCTCGATCGCGCGGATGTGGAGGCGGGCGCAACTCTCGCAGAAGTGGAGGCGCCGCCCGTCCTCCACGGCGCTGAGCCAGGTCACGGGGACGGTGTCGCCTTCGGCGACCGTGCCGCACCGGGCGCACACCGTGCTTCCTTCGGCGCTTCCTTCGGCGGGCTGTTCGGGGGGATGGGTCTCCTCGTCCACCTCCTGACGATATCCCCGTGACCGGATCGCCGAGGGCACAACGCACCGCGGGGGGGGGCGGGGGGGGGGCGGCCCCCGCGGGGGGGGGGGGGGGGGGGGGGGGGGGGGGGGGGGGGGGGGGGGGGCCGCGGGGCGCGCGCGCGGCGAGGGGGGGTGGGGGGGGAAGGGCGGCCCCCCCGAGGGGGGGGGGGGGGGGCGCGCGCCGGCGGG
>NZ_JAFEUF010000369.1:0-2005 GCF_016901035.1 Streptomyces durocortorensis | reverse complement strand
CCCCCCCCGCCCAAGTGCCCTCCCCCCGGGGCGCCCGCGTTCCCCCCCCCGCCCGCGGGGGGGGGGGGGCGCCCCCCCCCCCCCCCCGCGGTGGGGTGATGGCTGCGCAGGTCAGTACCTGACCGTCAGTGCCTGACCATCAGTGCATGACCGCCATGGCCAGCGCGCGGCGGGCGCGCAGCGAGGCGCGCTCCGCCCGGCGCTGCATCCGGCGGGCGGCGATCAGGCGGGCCGACTGGCGGTCCCCCTGGGCCTCCCGCAGGCGGTCGTGCATATGCGCACGCGCCAGGGCTTCTGGGATGAGTTGCATTTCGCGGGTCCTGTTCTGACGCGAGTCGTTCGCGCCGATGATGGTGACGTCGGGGGTGGCGGAGCCGACGGGCTCCTTCGTGGGGGTGATCATCGGTGCCTGATTCCGGGGGTCATGTGTGCAGGGGCGGTCGATCGTTCCGAGGCGCAGACTGTGGGTGGGTGCGGGGGCCCCACAGGTCGCGGTCACGCTGCGACCGGGTTCTTGCGCGGACGGCCACGCGGACGCTTGCGGGCCACGACGACACCCTGGACGAAGAGCTCGCCGCCCCAGACGCCCCACGGCTCGCGGCGGTCCTTCGCGCCGGCGAGGCAGGCCTCGACGAGCGGGCAGGTGCGGCAGAGGGACTTGGCGTACTCGACGTCGGCGGGCGACTCCGCGAAGAAGACCTCCGGGTCGTACGAGCGGCAGGGAACGGGTACGCCGAGGTTCTCGATGGCGTCGTCGAGCGCGGTGAGCGTGGTGAGCGGGGTCAAGGTGGAGTCCTCCGTGGAGCCGGGCGGCGAGATCGGGGTGGAAAGCGGTACTGACGGGGCGTGCGTTTCGGTGTGCACGGTGGGTGGTGTCCTCGTCTGGTCGTGCCGGCCTGTTGGCCGGTTGGCGGCTGCTGGTACCAGGTCCTGCTTGTCCCGAGGCTCCTTCGTTCCGTTCCGTCCGTTCGGACAAAACAAAAGGGCCGCGGATCCCGAGTGGGGTTCCGCGGCCCTGAAGGCGCCGGCCTGATGCTGGATCAGGCTGGATCGCTCCAGGGTTCAGGCCCACGGAAGGCCCACATCGTGTGGTGCTGCTGCGTCTGCTTCTTGATTCCGGCACCGGCTGCCGCAAAGGCATAGGCCTGAGCCTGTGCTGCCTTCGCTACTGCTGCCGGTGCCTCGATCGGTCGCTCATTGCGCTCCCGCATCACGGGCAGGCTCGCCGGGGACAGCGGACGGACGGCAGAGATGCCGGACAGACCGGTGGCGTGGAGCGAGGCGACCGAGGAGCGGGTGAGGCCGAGCGAGCAGGCGGAGACGACCGAGAGATCGGTCATTTTCTGGGTTTCGATGATGCTGATCACTTCAATCGCCTCCTCTCGGCGTCTCATGGGACCGGCCGGGGCCGGTCCTGCGTATTCGGATAAGTACAGCTAAGTACAGCACGGAGCCAGGGCTTCAGAGAAGTCGCTGTTCCCGTGGTTAAGAACCTATGGTGACGACTGGTGCGCGCGCAAACTATTTTCTGGACGAGTTTTTCTCAGGTCTCGTCGTCGCCCTCCTCGTGCTCACCATCACACGCCTCACCTGCGCAGATGGCCAGAACATCGGCGCCGAAGCGGCCCAACTTCCGGTTGCCGACGCCGGCGATGACGACCAGCTCGCCCTCGGTGGACGGCACGGCCTCGGCGATCGCCATGAGGGTCTTCTCGGTGAACACGCAGAAGTCCGGCTGACCGAGGAGGGCCGCCTGGCCGGCGCGCCAGTCGTACAGCCGCTCGTAGAGCGCCTCGTCCATGTCCGAGGGGCACTCCTCGCAGCGCATCAGCTTCATCTCGCCCGCGTCGGTGAGCGTCCGTCCGCAGACCCGGCACCGCACCGGGCTCCTGGGCTTGCGCTCGACGGCCGGGGCCCGCTCGGCGGCCGAGGCCCGGCCCGTGCCCCGGTCGATCCCGCCGCCCCCGCCGACGCCGGGGCCCCCGGTTCCACGCCTGGGTCGAGG
>NZ_JAFEUF010000368.1 GCF_016901035.1 Streptomyces durocortorensis | reverse complement strand
ACACGTGGCTCTGGACGAAGAGCGTGCAGCGCTCCGGGTCCAGGCCGGCCGCCAGCAGTTGCGCCACCGCGAGACGGGTGTTGGCCCGCAGCTCGGCGGGGTCCTGCGGCACCGTGATCGCGTGCAGGTCGACGACCATGTAGAAGGCGTCGTGGCTCTCCTGCAGCGCCACCCACTGGCGCACCGCGCCCAGGTAGTTGCCGAGGTGGAACGAGCCTGCGGTGGGCTGGATCCCGGAGAGCACACGCGGACGGGCGGCCGCACCGGGGCGGCCCGTCTGCGGCTGGTCGGTGGGGAGCGAGGGGCGATCAGAGGCCATGGCCCCATTGTCTCAGGTGCGCGGGGCATCTCCGGCAGCCGGTGCGGGGCGGGAAGGGCGCGTCACCGCACGGTCCCGGGGCACGGGAGCGCACGGCTGAGACGAACGGCACATTCCGCCCGCCGGGCGTGCGACGGCGGGCGCGCCGGTCGCCGGAGGTTTCCCGGCGCGGGATCCGACCGACGATACAAAGTGGGCACCACCCGCCGCCCAGCCGCACGACGAACGGAGATCCCGTGTCGACCACGGAAAACGCCATCGCCTCCGCCGAGGCGCACAGCGCGCACAACTACCACCCGCTGCCGGTCGTCGTGGCCTCGGCCGAGGGCGCCTGGATGACCGATGTCGAGGGCCGCCGCTACCTCGACATGCTCGCCGGATACTCGGCGCTCAATTTCGGCCACGGCAACCGTCGGCTCATCGACGCGGCCAAGGCCCAGCTGGAGCGCGTCACGCTGACCTCCCGGGCCTTCTACCACGACCGGTTCGCCGAGTTCTGTACGGAGCTGGCGGCGCTGTGCGGCATGGAGACGGTGCTGCCGATGAACACCGGGGCGGAGGCCGTGGAGACCGCGGTGAAGACCGCCCGCAAGTGGGGCTACCGGGTCAAGGGCGTGCCGGACGGCATGGCGAAGATCATCGTGGCCTCGGACAACTTCCACGGCCGCACGACGACGATCGTCAGCTTCTCCACCGACCCGGAGGCGCGGGCCGACTTCGGCCCGTACACCCCCGGCTTCGAGATCGTGCCGTACGGGGATCTCACCGCGATGCGGGAGGCGATGACCGAGAACACCGTGGCGGTGCTGATCGAGCCGATCCAGGGCGAGGCGGGGGTGCTGGTGCCGCCGGCCGGCTATCTCCCCGGCGTACGGGAGCTGACCCGCGAGCGGAACGTGCTGTTCATCGCGGACGAGATCCAGTCGGGCCTGGGCCGGACCGGGAAGACGTTCGCGCTGGACCACGAGGGGGTGGTGCCGGACATGTACGTGCTGGGCAAGGCGCTCGGCGGTGGCGTGGTGCCGGTCTCCGCCGTGGTGTCGTCGGCGGACGTGCTGGGGGTGTTCCGGCCCGGCGAGCACGGCTCCACCTTCGGCGGGAACCCGCTGGCCTGCGCGGTGGCGCTGGAGGTGGTCGCGATGCTGCGGACCGGCGAGTACCAGCAGCGGGCGGCCGAGCTGGGCGACCATCTGCACCGGGAGCTGGGCCTGTTGACGGGCGGCGGCGCGGTGGAGGCGGTACGCGGCCGGGGACTGTGGGCGGGCGTAGACATCGCCCCGGCGCTGGGCACCGGGCGGGAGATCTCCGAGAAGCTGATGGAGCAGGGCGTGCTGGTGAAGGACACCCACGGCTCCACGATCCGGATCGCCCCGCCGCTGGTGATCTCCAAGGAGGACCTGGACTGGGGCCTGGACCGGCTGCGTACGGTGCTGAGCGCCTGAGCCGGTCCCGTACCCGTAGAGCCGGAGCACTCAGAGGATGACGTGGGGCAGGAAGCGGGCGTACTCGTCCGTGACCGGCCCCGCCGACTCCCGGATGCCGAGCCCCGCCGCCTCGTCCTCGACGACCCACGCGCCGAGCACCACCCGGTTGCCGTCGACGTCGGGCAGCGGGGCCAACTCCTGGTAGCAGCACGGCTCGTCGCGCAGGACGGGCGGGGAGCCGGGGCCGTGCAGGTCGACCCCGGCGCCCTCGCGGCCGAGCAGCGGCTTGGAGACGTACCCCGCCCCGCCGGGCCCCGCCAGCTCGCGCGGTCCGTCGAGGTAGGCGGGGAGCAGGTTCGGGTGGCCGGGGTACAGCTCCCAGAGGATCGCCAGCAGCGCCTTGTTGGAGAGCAGCATCTTCCAGGCGGGCTCGATCCAGCAGGTGGTGCCGGAGCCGCCGCCGTTGTCGAGGGTGTCCAGGACCTGCGGGCCGAAGCGGTCCGTGGCCAGCCACTCCCAGGGGTAGAGCTTGAAGCAGCTGCGGATGAAGCGCAGCCGGTCGTCGACGAACCGGCCCGACAGCCGGTCCCAGCCGATCTCCTCGACCGACAGCGCGTGCGTCTGAAGACCGGCCTGGTCGGCGGTCTCGCGCAGATACGCGACCGTCATCAGGTCCTCGCCCAGCTCGTCGCCGTCGGAGTGGACGAAGTGCAGCGGGCCCGGCGGCAGCAGGGGCGCCTGCCGCTTCCAGGCGTCGACGAGCCGCTCGTGCAGGGAGTTCCACTGGTCCGCCCCGGGGAACCGGTCCTCCATCCAGAACCACTGCGCGCTCGCGGCCTCCACCAGCGAGGTCGGGGTGTCGGCGTTGTACTCCAGCATCTTCGCCGGGCCGCTCCCGTCGTAGCGCAGGTCGAACCGCCCGTACACGGAGGGCTGTTCGGCGCGGCGGCGCCAGGACTCGGCGACGAGGGCGGCGAGCCGCGGGTCGGTGATGCCGAGGTCGGCGAAGCGGTCGTGCTCGACGATGTGCGCGGCGGCGGCCAGGCACATCGTGTGCAGTTCCTCGACGACCTCCTCCAGCGCCTCGACCTCGGGCAGCGAGAAGACGTAGTAGGCGCTCTCGTCCCAGTACGGGCGCAGCGAGTCGTCGGGGTAGCGGGTGAGCGGGTAGACGACGCCCTGCGCCTCGACGGTCTCCTGCCAGCCGGGGCGCGGCTCGATCGTGCGGCGTTCCACGGCGGTCAGCCGCCGCCGGAGCCGGAGCAGCCGAAGCCGCCGCGGTCGACCGCGGACTTGTCGAAGCTGCCGCCCTGGAGCTTGCCGCTGTCGCTCTTGCCGCCGTAGTAGTACGAGCCGCTGCCGCCGCTGCGGCACTCGGAGCTGGGCAGCGTCTTCTGGGTCGTGCGGTCGGCGCAGCGCTTGTCCGGCTCCGAGCCGCAGGACGTGATCGTCAGGGCGAGCAGCCCCATGCCGCCGAGCACGACCGTGCTCGACCTCAGCCTTCGTGTGGCCATGTTCGGTTCTCCCCCGTGGTACGTGATCGGATCCGGCTTCCCGTTCGCGCGTGCGCAACCGGACCTCTTGTCAGACTAGTTCGACGTACGGCCGGTTCGAAACCTGCGTTTCACCAAGGGTTCGGCCGCGGCCTCACGGGAGTACCCGGCACAGGGCGTCCAGCGCGCCCGCCCAGGCGCTTTCGGAGGGCGAGCCGTAGCCGATCACCAGGGCGTCGCGGGCGGCCCGGGCGTCCGGGTGGCGGTAGCGGGACAGGCCGTCCAGCGCCAGGCCCTGGAAGGCGGCCGCCTGGACCACCGAACGCTCGGCGCCCGCGGGGAGTTCGAGCACCGCGTGCAGCCCGGCCGCGATCCCGCTGACCTCGATGCCCGGCGCGCGGTCCGCGAGCGCCGCGACGAGCTGGTCGCGGCGGCGCCGGTAGCGCAGCCGCATGGAGCGCACATGCCGGTCGTACGCCCCCGAGGCGATGAACTCCGCGAGCGTCAGCTGGTCGGGCGAGCCGGACATCCAGTCGGCCACGCCCTTCGCCGCCACCACCTCCCCCACCAGGTGCCGGGGCAGCACCATCCAGCCCAGGCGCAGCCCCGGGGCCAGCGATTTGCTGGCGGTGCCGAGATACGCCACCCGCTCCGGATCGAGGCCCTGGAGCACGCCCACCGGTTGCCGGTCGTACCGGAACTCCCCGTCGTAGTCGTCCTCCAGGATCAGCCCGCCGGTGGACCGGGCCCAGTCGACGGCGGCGGCCCGCCGGTCCGGGTGCAGCGGTACGCCGGTGGGGAACTGGTGCGCCGGGGTGAGCAGGACCGCTCCCGCGCCGCGCAGCGCGGCCAGTTCGCCGGTCCGGGAGCCGTGCTCGTCCAGCGGGAGGCACGGGGTGCGCAGTCCGGCCTCGGTGAGCAGGTCCCGGTGGAGGTCGAGGCCGTACGACTCGACGGCGACGTCCCGGACCCGGCGGCGGCGCAGCACCCGGCCCAGCAGCGCGAGCCCGTGCGCGAAGCCGGCGCAGATCACGATGCGCTCCGGGTCGGCGTACACCCCGCGCGCCCGCGCCAGGTACTCGGCCAGCACGGTGCGCAGTTCGACGCGCCCGTGCGGGTCGCCGTAGCCGAAGACCTCGTCGGGCGCGGCGGTGAGCGCCTTGCGGGCGGCCTTGAGCCAGGCGGTGCGCGGGAAGCCGGACAGGTCCGGCGTGCCGGGCTTCAGGTCGTGCCCGGCCCCGGACTGCACCGGCCGGGCGGGAGCCGTCGCGGGGTCCGTCCGGCGTGGCGCGGACCGCTGGGCGACCCGGGTGCCGGAGCCCTGGCGGGCGGTGAGCCAGCCTTCGGCGACCAGTTCGGCGTAGGCGTCGGCGACCGTGTTGCGGGCGACGCCCAGGTCGGCGGCGAGCGCCCGGGAGGACGGCAGCCGGGTGCCGGGGGCGAGGCGGCCGGTGCGCACCGCCTCCCGCAGCGCCTCCATCAGCCCGCTGCGCAGCCCCTGCCCGACCGGCACCAGATGCAGGTCCGCGCCAAAAGTGGCCCAGGAATCCGTCATGCCAATGGACCATACCGGGGGGCCATCTGGACCGTAACGTCGTCCTCATGACCA
>NZ_JAFEUF010000367.1 GCF_016901035.1 Streptomyces durocortorensis | reverse complement strand
AGCGGGACGTGCGACGGCGGGTGCTGGGGGGCGTGGTGGTGAGCCGCCGCCCCGTCGCGGTTCGGCGTGGGGAACACATCGTCCGGCATGCTGCGACCTCCTCTCAGGGTCGAGGGTTACGAATTACGGGTGGGGATTGTGGCCTTCTCAAGTGCTGGGGAGGGAGCGGGCACGGGGGTGGGGAAAGGTGCCGGCGCGGTGGTGCCCTCTTCCGCCCGGCTCGCCAGTGCCGCCAGCGGGAGCTCCACCCGTACCTCCGTCCCCTTCTCCGCCTTCCCCCGGCCGATCCTGATGCGGGCCCCGATCGAGGCGGCCCGCTCGACCATGCCGACCAGGCCGAAGTGGCCCGCCCGGCGCAGCCCTTCCAGGGTGGTTCCGGCGGGCAGGCCGCGGCCGTCGTCGTACACGCTGAGGCGGAGCATGTCGCCCTTCACGCCCGCGAGGACGATCAGGTACGTCGGGGAGGCGTGTCGGTGCGCGTTCTCCATGGCCTCCGAGGCGACGGTGAGGAGCTGACGGGCCACCGCCTGCGGGATCGGTGGGACCTCGGTCTCCTCGGACAGGCGGCGGAACGTGGCCGTGATCGGGTGGCGGGCGGTGAAGTCCTGCGCCTGGGCGGCCAGTTCCGCGACCAGGTCGACGCCGGCCTCCAGGCCCTGCTCCCGGCGCAGGTCCGTGAGCAGTTCCCGGGACTCGGCGGCGGCCCGGCGGGCGGCCCGGGCGACCAACTCCGCCTGGAGTTTCACGGTGGGCGGGTCCATGCGGTCCGCCGAGCACGCCAGGCCGTCGGCGGCCAGCGCCAGGCCGTGCAGGGTCTTGGCCACCGAGTCGTGCATCTCCCGTGCCAGGCGGGTGCGTTCGCCCTCCACCGCCTCGTTCACCGCCAGCCGCGCCCTGGTCTCGGTGAGCGCCTGGGTGGCCGTTCCGAAGCGCAGGAGCAGGTTGCGCAGGGTGACCCCGACCGCCCCGGCGATCACGCAGAAGCCGGGGAGCAGGAGTGCCGTCGCCCCGCCCGCCTCCAGTTTCGGGACGCTGGCGTACACGCCGACGACGATGATCACCTGGAGCGCCGCGAAGACCGCCGCCCCGCGCCAGCCGTGGACGAGGCCCGCCAGCAGCGGGGTGCAGACGGTGACGTACGCGAGGGTCGACTCGGGGGTCGCCGTGATCAGGAGCAGGGCTCCGAAGAGCGCGTCGACGGCCAGCAGCCAGGGGTGGCGCAGGAGCACCGGGCCGAAGCGCTCCCAGTCCCGGAACAGGACGTACGAGCCCATGAAGGTGACCAGGATCGCCGAGCCGATGAACCAGGTGGGCAGGCCGGGGGCGGTGTGGCTGATGGCGTACGGGGTCGCTATCGCGATCATCGCCAGGCGGAAGCCGAAGACCTGGCGGCACATCGCCTGGAGCGCGTTGACCTGGATGGCGAAGGCCGGTCGGGCCGGGGTGCCGGTGTGGACGCGGGTCAGTTCCGCGGTCAGTCCGGGCTGCGCGCTGCCGAGTTGGTACGCCATGTGCCTGTCACCTCCGTCGCGTGTCCCGTAAAACTGCTCCGGGGTCTCCGTCCCCATCCCGCCCGTCGTTCATGTCACCCGCCCGTGAGCGACCCGAAGTCGACGTCGGCTCCGTACACGAATCCGACCGTGAGCAGCAGGAGCGTGCCGGGCAGCAGGAACGTGGTCACCGCGAACGTCGCCTTCGGGACCGCCCTGGCCGCCTTGCGGCGGGCGTTCTGGGCGTCGGTGCGGCGCATGTCGTTGGCGATCTGGATCAGCGTCTCGACGATCGGCGCGCCCAGCTCCTCACCCTGCTGGAGGGTGGTGACGAACATGGCGACCTGTTCGGAGTCGTTGCGTCTGCGCAGTTCCTCGAAGGCCTGGCGGCGGCTGACCCCCATGTCCATCTGGCGGAGTGTGATGCGCAGTTCGTCGGACCACGGGCCCTCGTACTTCTCCGCAACCCGGTCCAGCGCCTGCCGGAAGCCGAGTCCGGCGGAGACGACGACGGCCAGCACGTCGAGGAAGTCCGGCAGGGTGCGTTCGATGTGCTCGCGGCGGACCCGGATCGCCGACCAGATGCCCGCCTCCACCCAGAACAGGCCGAAGGCGATCATCAGGAGGGCGAGGAAGAGCTGGCCCCGGAGGAGCATGGAGAAGGCTCCGAGGAGGCCCAGCGCGCCGTAGACCGCGCGGCGGGCCGCGTAACGGTCGATGGTGAGGCCGCCGGGGTTGCCCGCCAGGTCGATCTGGCGGCGCTTCTTGTTGACGGCCTTGGGGCCCATCATCCGCAGGACCGCGGGGGCCCAGCGGATGCCGAGGCGGTCGATGCCGGAGCCGACCGTACTGGCGCGGGAGGAACCGGACTCCAGGGCGACGGCCAGGTCGCCGGGGAGTCTGGCGTCGGCCCGGTACATCCGGATGCCGTGGATGGCCCCGTAGACGGCGAGTCCGACGACCAGGGCTAGCAGCAGGTCCATGCGGTTCTTCCTCTCTTCCCCTCAGCTCGTCAGACGTCGATACGGGACAGGCGGCGGATGACCACGAAGCCGATGGCGTACAGCACGATGGCCACGACCACCGCCGCCTGGCCGATGAACGCACCCGTCATCCGGTCCAGCGCACCGGGCATGACCGCGTTCATCAGCAGCATCGCGCCGACGCCGAAGATGGGTACGGCGTAGGCGGTGACGGTGACCTGGGAGAGCTGGGTCTTGACCTCGCGGCGGGTCTCCTTGCGCTCCTCCAGGGTCTCGGTGAGGTTGCGCAGCGAGCTGACGACCGTACCGCCGGCCCGGTTGGAGAGGACCAGAGTCGTGACGAGGACGACGAGTTCGCGGGAGGGCAGGCGGTCGGTGAGCTCGCTCAGCGCGTCCTCCAAGGGTTCGCCCACCGCCAACCGCCTGGCGACCCGCGCCAGTTCCTCACCGGCCGGGTTCTCCATCTCCTCGGCGGCCATCGACAGCGAGGTGCGCAGGGCCAGGCCCGCCTGGGTGGCGTTGGCGAGGATGCGGGAGAGCTCGGGGAGCTGGTTGATGAAGCGCTCGGTGCGCTTGATCCGCTGCCAGTTGAGGAACGCGTTGGTGCCCCAGAGGCCGATCAGGGCGGCGACCGGGCCGAAGAACGCGGCGAGCAGGGAGGAGGCGATCATCCACAGCCCGGCCATCGCGACGAGCGCGTAGACGAGGAACTCGCCGGGGGTGACGTCCAGGCCGGTCGCGGCGAGCTTCAGCTCCAGCTTCCGGCCGAGCGCGGTGGCGCGCAGCCTGCGGTCGAGGCCCTTGAAGCGGCGGACGCGGCCCGTCTCGGGGATCTGGCCGACGTGCGAGAGCCGCTCGACGAGGGCGTCGCGGTCGGCCTTGCCGCCGGAGTAGGCGTGCAGGCCCATCACGCCGAGCACGCAGCACAGCAGGGTGACGCCGACGGTGACCAGGGGGAGGTTGACGTTGTCCATGGCTCGGTACCTAGTTGGCCTCTCGGGTGGCGAGTTGTCCGGCGGACTGGGCGACGCCGAACGCCTGCGGGATGGGCTGACTGGCCAGGTAGAGGCGCTCGGCGACCCTCCGGGGCAGTGGGAGGTACTGGAAGTCGCCGTAGATCCGGCCGTCGGGGGCCATGGGCTGGGCGTTGAAGCGGGCGACCGTGACGATGCGGTACGGGTCGCGGCCGTGGCTGTCCAGGACGGCGATCTCGGTGACCTTCCTGGCTCCGTCGGCGTGCCGGGTGAGCTGGACGATCACGTCGACGGCGCTGTTGATCTGGTCGTGCAGCGCCTCGAACGGGATCTCGACCTCCGACATCGAGGCGAGGGTCTGGAGCCGCATCAGCGCGTCCTCGGCGCTGTTGGCGTGGACGGTGGCCAGCGAGCCGTCGTGGCCGGTGGACATCGCCTGGAGCATGTCGAGCGACTCGCCACCTCGGACCTCACCGACGACGATCCGGTCGGGACGCATACGCAGCGAGTTGCGGACCAGGTCGCGGATGGTGATCTGGCCCTTGCCCTCGACGTTGGCCGGTCGGGACTCCAGCCGGATCACATGGCTCTGCTGGAGTTGAAGCTCGGCGGAGTCCTCGATGGTGACGATGCGCTCGGCGTTCGGGATCAGCCCGGAGAGCGCGTTGAGCAGGGTCGTCTTGCCGGTGCCGGTGGCTCCCGAGACGATGATGTTCAGCTTGGCCTGGACGAGCCCGGCGAGCAGCACCAGCATCTGCTCGTCCAGCGAACCGAAGCCGATCATCTCCTGGAGCGTGAAGGAGCGCGGGAAGCGGCGGATGGTGAGCGTCGCGCCGGTCAGCGACAGCGGCGGGATGATCACGTTGACACGTTCGCCGCTGGGGAGGCGGGCGTCGACCATCGGGTTGGACTCGTCGACCCGGCGGTTGACGGTCGACACGATCCGCTCGATGGTCTGCATCAGCTGCTCGTGGGAGCCGAAGCGCATCGGGAGCTGCTCGACCCGGCCGTTGCGCTCGACGAAGATCTGGTCGGGGCCGTTGACCATGATCTCGGTGATGGACGCGTCCTCCAGGAGCGGTTCCAGGATGCCGAGGCCGAGCGCCTCGTCGACGACGCGGCGAATGAGCTGCGAGCGCTCGACCGTGGAGAGGACCGGGCCCTCGCGGCTGATGATGTGGCCGAGGACGCGTTCCAGCCGGGCCCGGCGGTCGGCGGCGGCCAGTGAGGACATCTCCGCGAGGTCGATCTCCTCCAGCAGCTTGGCCCGGTAGGTCGCCACCATGTGGCTGTCCTCCCGTGCCCCGCCCTGGTCCTCCGGAGCGGTCATGCGTGCCCGCAGGCTCATCGGCGTAACTCTCCTCGTCGGGGTCGGAATCTCGGGTGGGGCGGGGTCTGAAACCGGATCTCG
>NZ_JAFEUF010000366.1:309-4882 GCF_016901035.1 Streptomyces durocortorensis | reverse complement strand
GTCCTGGGCGCGACCTTCGCCCTCCCCGCACTCGCCGCCGACAACTCCGAGGCCGCCCCGCCCGCCGCCGCCCCGAAGCTGGAGCTGGTGGACGGCACCCTGGACTGGGGCATCAAGGAGAAGTTCCGCGACTACCTGGTCGGCCCGATCGCGCAGGGCAAGATCACCCTCGCGGACGGCGCCAAGCAGGCCGCGGACAACGGGGTGTTCACCTTCGTCGACGGCAAGGGCTCCTACGACACCGGGACGCACGCCTCCGACACCGCGTTCAAGGGCGGCGTCCGGTTCGAGGGCCACCACGGCTTGCTCGACGTCCGGGTGAGCGACGTCAAGGTCGCCACGGGCCGGGAGACCGGCACAATCACCGCCGACTTCACCAGCAAGAAGATGGACGGCACCGTCGTCAGCAAGAACGACGCGCCCATCGCCGACCTGGACATGACCAAGGCCAAGCGGGGCGGCGGCGCGGGCGGCGCGATGGTCTTCGCCGACATCCCCGCCAAGCTGACGGCCGACGGCTCGGACGCCTTCGGCGGCATGTACAAGGTGGGCACCGAGCTCGACCCGGCGACGCTGTCCGTGAAGACCCCGTCGACGCCCCCTACGGACAAGCCCACCGATAAGCCCACGGACAAGCCCACGGACAAGCCCACCGATAAGCCCACGGACAAGCCGACCGACAAGCCGACGGGCAAGCCCACCGAGAAGCCCAGCACCGAGCCCGCCCCGACCGCCTCCGAGACCGCCGCGCCGGTCAGCGGCCCGGTCGTCGACGGCACCCTCAACTGGGGCGTCAGGGAGGCGTTCCGCAAGTACGTCGTCGGCAACATCGCCCACGGCAAGATCCAGACGAGCGACGGCGCGTCCGCCAACGGCGACGGCTACCGCTTCACCAAGGCGACCGGCCTTCTCGACGCCGACAAGAACACCCTGGACGCCGCGTTCAAGGGCAAGGTGCGCTTCCTCGGCCACGAGACCCAGGGCGAGTACCTCCTCGACCTGTCCCTCAGCAACCTGAAGGTCGACATCGCGGACGCCTCCGGCACGCTCCTCGCCGACGTCTCCTCCAAGAACCAGACGACCGGCAAGGTCAGCAAGTTCACCGCCCTGTCCCTGGCCGACCTGAAGGTGCCCGCCGGCGCGCTCGCCGCCAAGGGCGGCATCGTGAACCTCAAGAACATCCCGGCGACGCTCACCGCGGACGGCGCCAAGGCGTTCGGCGGCTTCTACGAGAAGGGCGAGGCGCTCGACGCGCTGAACGTCGCGGTCTCCGTCGACAAGAACGCCCAGCTCCCGGGCGACTCCACCGGCGGTTCCACCACCGGCGGTTCCACCACCGGCGGTTCGGGCTCCACCGGCGGCTCCACGACCGGCGGTTCCACCACCGGCGGCGGCACGGTCGGCGGCGGCTCCACCGGCGGTTCGGTCGGCGGTTCGGTCGGCGGCTCCGGCTCCCTGGCCGCAACCGGCTCCGACGTCCCGACCGGCGCCCTGATCGCCGCCTCCGGCGTCGTCGTGGCGGCCGGCGCCGGCGTCGTGATCGCGGCGCGCCGCCGCCGCGACACCACCGCCTGACCCACCCGCACATCCACGGGGCCGTACCGGCGGCAGCAGTGCTCGCCGGTACGGCCCCGCGGCCATGTCCGCCCGGTTCCCGTACCGCCGCCCACCAGTGCTTGAATGCCCCCGTGAACGACTACGACGTACCCCGGGGCATCGACGTCCTGCGGGTGTTCTGCGGACCGGACGGCCGGCACGGCAACGCCCTCGGCGTCGTACGCGACGGAAGCGGCCACCCCGACGAGGCGTCCCGGCAGCGGCTGACCCGGCAACTGGGTTTCAGCGAGACCGTGTTCGTCGACGATCCGGAGCGCGGCCGGGTGGACATCCACACCCCGGGGCTACGGCTGCCGTTCGCGGGGCACCCGCTGGTGGGCACCGCCTGGCTGTTGGACCTGGAGATCCTGGAACTGGCCGTCGGGGACGTGTTCGCGCGCCAGGACGGGGAGTTCACCTGGATCACCGCCCGCCCCGAGTGGGTTCCGCCGCGCACGCTCCAGCAGTACGCGAGCGCCGCCGAGGTCGAGGCGCTGCCGGGACCGCCGCCCGGCGAGGGCTGGCTCTACGCCTGGGCGTGGGAGGACGAGGCGGCCGGACGGGTCCGGGCGCGGGCCTTCCCGAGGCGGGGCGAGGAGAGCGGGATCGTCGAGGACGAGGCGACGGGCGCTGCGGCCCTGCTGCTCAGCGCCCACCTCGGCCGGGCCCTGAACATCACACAAGGACGCGGCTCCCAGATCCTCACCGCACCCGCGCCGGACGGCACGGTGGAGGTCGGGGGCCGCGTCCTGATGGCCGCCCGGGGCTGAACCCGGGCGGCGGCGAGCCGTGGACGAGTGACTAGGCGCTGAGGGGGAAGACCTCGCCCAGCTCGCGGAAGACCGCGGTGTTCAGCGCGAAGGCGCGCTTGCACTCCTCGATGATGCGCTGCTTCTCCAGGTCGTCCGCGTTCACGCCGTCCAGCAGCTCGCGGTAACCCCGCTTGAAGGCGGCCGGGTTGGTGATCTGCTCGAAGACGTAGAACCGGACGCCGTCGCCCTTGCGCTCGAAGCCCCAGGTCTTCTCCGCCTTGTCGCGGATGATCTGACCGCCCGACAGGTCGCCGAGGTAACGCGTGTAGTGGTGGGCGATGTACCCGGCGGGCCAGGTGCGCGCGCACTCCGTGACCCGGGCCGCGTACGCCGCGGTGGCGGGCAGCGGCTCAAGGCCCTCGCGCCAGTCGGCCCCGCGCAGATGGGCGAGGTCGCGCTCCAGCTCGGTGGAGCGCATCAGCTCGGGCTGTATGAACGGACCGGCGACCGGGTCGTCGCGCAGGGCCTGAGCGCCGTCCTCCAGCGCCCGGTACACGAACCACAGCTGCTCGGTGTAGCGCGTGTACGCGTCCACTCCCAGTCGCCCGCCGAGGAGGTCACTCATGAAGGTCGAGGTCTCGGCCTCGGTGTGCTGCTCGTGCGACGCGGTGCGGATGAGCGTCGAGAAGGGAGTGACGGTGGCGGTTGCGTCCAAGGCGGGCCTCCGGGGACCGAGGGGACGGGAAGTCCAGAAACAGACGGAAATATCGGCAGGTGGTTGCCGCGACGGTGCGGCGGCGCGTGCCGGTACGCCGATCCTCCTACTTAGGCTTACCTAAGTCAACTGGTTCCCGACTGCTTGTCGGTAAAAAAATACGCCACGAAGGAGCAGGGGGCCCGGTAACGGACAGTTTGGGGTGATTACGGAAGGGTGAGGATCTCCGCCCCGGTCTCCGTGACGACCAGCGTGTGCTCGAACTGGGCCGTTCGCTTCCGGTCCTTCGTCACCACGGTCCAGCCGTCCTCCCACTGGTCGTACTCGTGGGTGCCCAGCGTCAGCATCGGTTCGATGGTGAACGTCATGCCGGGCTGCATCACCGTGGTGGCGTGCGGGCTGTCGTAGTGCGGAATGATCAGGCCGGAGTGGAACGAGGTGTTGATCCCGTGCCCGGTGAAGTCGCGGACGACCCCGTAGCCGAACCGCTTCGCGTACGACTCGATGACCCGGCCGATGACGTTGATCTGCCGCCCCGGCCTGACCGCCTTGATGGCCCGGTTCAGCGACTCCCGGGTGCGCTCGACGAGCAGCCGGGACTCCTCGTCCACGTCGCCGCAGAGGTAGGTGGCGTTGTTGTCGCCGTGCACCCCGTTGATGTACGCGGTGACGTCGAGGTTCACGATGTCGCCGTCGCGCAGCACGGTGGAGTCGGGGATGCCGTGGCAGATGACCTCGTTCAGCGAGGTGCACAGCGACTTCGGGAAGCCGCGGTAGCCGAGCGTCGAGGGGTAGGCGCCATGGTCGACCATGAAGTCGTGGGCGACCTTGTCGAGCTGGTCCGTGGTGACGCCCGGGGCGATGTGCTTGGCGGCCTCCTCCATCGCCTGCGCGGCGATACGGCCCGCGATGCGCATCCGCTCGATGGTGTCGGTGTCCTGGATCTCCGGGCCGGTGTACGGCGTCGGAGCCGGCTTCCCAACGTACTCGGGACGCCGGATGTTTCCGGGTACGGAACGGACGGGAGTGATCTCCCCTGGTACGAGAAGCGACTGGCCAGACATGCCAGCGAGTCTAACCAGCGCCCTCGGGGCACCATGGCAGGGAGGAAAGGAGCCGTCGATGGCCCTGTTCAAGAAGCGCACGGTCGGCAAACCGGGCGAATGGTACTACTGCCTGGAACACAAGAAGGTCGAGGAAGGCCCGGAGTGCCCGGCGCAGAACCGGTTCGGCCCCTACACCTCCCGCGAGGCGGCCCAACACGCGATGGACACCGCCCGCGACCGCAACCTGGAGTGGGACACGGACCCGAAGTGGCACGACGAGGACCGTTCCAGCCCGTCCGGCGATTGAGGACGTCTTTGGAGCCCGCCGGCACTTGAGGCAGCCGAACCAGCCCCTCCGGCGTTTGAGGAGCGGGGGGGGGGGGGGGGGGCCCCCCCGGCCCCCCCCCCCCCCCCCCCGCCCCCCCCCCCCCCCCCCCCCCGCCCAAACGCCCACCAGCCCAGCA
>NZ_JAFEUF010000366.1:0-299 GCF_016901035.1 Streptomyces durocortorensis | reverse complement strand
GCGGGTTTTGTTGGTTGGTCTTGCCCCCCCGGCTGGTGGGGCCCCCCCCCCCCCCCCCCGGGGGGGGCGCCCCCCCGGGGGGGGGGGGGGGGGCCCGGGCCCGGGTCACCCCTCCACCCGGGCCTCCCGCCTCCGCACCGCATCCTCATCCGTCTCCGAGTCGTACCGCACCAACTTCGGCAACGCGGCAGTCAACAGCACCACCGACGCCACGCACGCCACCCCGCCCGACCAGATCGCCGACCGGGTCCGCGCCGCGCCCGCCATCGCCCCGGCCCGCACCTGACCCAGCTGCGGGC
>NZ_JAFEUF010000365.1 GCF_016901035.1 Streptomyces durocortorensis | reverse complement strand
CCTGTGGGTCACCGGGACCACCCCCGGCCGCATCACCCCCGTCCCGCCCGGCGCGCGGGCCGTCCCCGTGCACAGCGCCGCCTGGTACGAGGCGCTGGCCCGCTCCCGCCGGATCGTCACGGACGAGCAGTTGCCCGCCTGGTTCGAGCGGCGTCCCGGGCAGACGGTCGTCCAGACCTGGCACGGCACCCCGCTCGGCCGCTTCGGCTCCGGCCTGGCGGACACCCTTTACGCCGATCACCAGTACCTCGCCACCCTGCCGCAGCGGTCGGCCCAGTGGTCGGTACTGGTCTCCCCGAGCCGGTTCGCCACCCCCTTCCTGCGCCGGTCGCTCGCGTACGGGGGCGAGGTGCTGGAGGCCGGTTCGCCCGCCAACGACGTGCTGTTCCCGCCCGTACGGGACAAGGCGGCCGAGGAGGTACGGCGCGGGCTCGGGATCCCGGAGGGGCACCGCGTCGTGCTGTACGCCCCGACCTACCGCGACCACCTGGCCCACCCGCCGACCGCCGCGCCCGCCGGGTCCGCCGACCGCACGGCCCCCGGCCCGTACCGCTGGGATCCGGCGCTCGACCCGCATGCCCTGGCCCGGGCGCTCGGCCCCGGCCACACGGTGCTGGTGCGCCGCCACCCCCGGGTCACCGGCAGCGTCCCGGCCGGGCCCGGCGTGCTCGACGTGTCGCACCACGCGGGGGCGGCCGAGCTGCTCGTGATCGCCGACGTGCTGGTGACGGACTACGCGGGGCTGATGTTCGACTTCGCGCTGACGGGCCGGCCGATGCTCTTCCACACGTACGACCTGGAGCACTACCGCGACACCGTGCGCGGCTTCTGCCTGGACTTCGAGACCCGGGCTCCGGGGCCTCTGCTGGTCACGACGGACGAGGTGGCCCAGGCGCTGCGCGACACGGGAGCTGTGGCCGCCCGGCACGCCGACGCGTACGAGAGCTTCCGCCGCGACTACTGCGACCTGGACGACGGAGGCGCGGCGGCGAGGGTCGCGGACCGGCTGCTGGCGGACACGCCGTAGGCCTTCCGGGACCGGTGCCCGAAATCCCTCGGACGGGTGGCGGCGGGGAGAGCGGGCCCGCCGCACGGAACCCATGAGGTGTGCCCCTCTTCTCCGCTGCCTCCGCCGCGTCCTCCGCCGCCGACCTCCCGCCCGCCGCGACCGCGGGCGACGGGGCCGAGGCGGCCGCCCGGCCGCCCCTGTGGCTGCCGTCCCCGTACCTCGTGCTGGGCGGCCTGCTGTGGGCGGTGCTGTCGGCCGCCGCCTGGCAGGCCCCGCTGTGCTGCGAGGCCGGGCTCCAGGCGGCGGTCGTCGAACGGCTGCGGGCGAACCTGCTGCACCCGGCGTTCCCGATGACCGACCTGCCCGCCGTGGCGAGCGCCCACTACTCCCCGTACGCGCTGCTCCAGGGTCTCGCCGCCCGCGCCACCGAGCTCTCCGGCCCCTCCGTCGTGGCGCTGGCCGCGTCGGTGAACCTGCTGCTCCTGCTCACCGGGATCGGCCGGCTGACCCGGCTGCTGACCCCGAACCGCTGGGTTCCGGTGCTCCTCCTCGTACCGCTGGGCCTGATCCACTGGGCGGACCCGGCCCGCTGGAGCGCGCCGACCACGTTCGCGGTCGCGGTCACCCTGCATCTGTGGGTGTGGACCGACCGCGTGACCGCCCGGGTGGCCGAGCGCGGCGATCCGGCACCCCGCCGGACGCCCCGGTGGTTCGAGGCCACCGGGATCGGGGTGCTGCTCGGGCTCGTCCTGCTGGTCCACCCGCAGACGGCGATCGGCGCGGCGATCGGGTGTCTGGCCCTGATCGCGTTCCGGACACGGACCCGGATCCGGCCGACCGTGTGGCGGTGGGCGTTCGCCGGGGTGTGCGCGGTGACCGTGGCGGCGCTGTGGCCTTACTACAACGGGCTCACCGCCCAGCGCGCCCCCATCGACAGCCTGACGACAGCGCCTCCGGCGGCCGAGGGCGAGAAGGCGGCCGGGGAGCCGTACGCCTGGGCGACCGCGTACGTGCCCCGGGGCGAGGTGGTCCTGACGGACAGCCGTCCGGCGATGTACGCGCTGGCCGGGCACGGGGCGTACGTGCTGGCCGACGCCCTGCCGGACGCGGGGCTCGCGACGACGGAGCGGCGGGACAGGAGCCGCGCGGTGGCCGCCTATCTCGACAAGTCGACCCCGCAGGACCGCCGGGACGGGATCACCGCCCGGTACGGGGTGCGGTGGCTGCTGCTGACCCGGAACCAGCAGCTGCCGGAGAACGCGACGGTGCTGGCGTTCAGCCCGCGCACGGGCGAAGTGCTGGCACGGGTGGCGGCGGGCTGAAGGCCCTCAGGTGTGCTGGAGGGCGGCCACCGCCGAGGCGGCCAGATCGTCCAGGTAGCCCTGGGGTAGCTCGCCCCGGACGACGACGAGCCGCCAGTACAGCGGCCCGACGATGAGGTCGAGCGCCCGGTCCGGATCGCTCCCTTCCGGCAGCTCCCCCCGGGCGACCGCCTCCCGCACGACCACGGCGGCGACGCCCTGCTGCTGGTCGAGGAGGGCGGCCTTGATCGCGTCGGAGATCTCCGGATTACGGGCCGCCTCGACCAGCAGGTCCGGGATGACCTGCGAGGCGACCGGGTGGCGCAGGGCGTACGCGGCCAGCTCCAGGACGGCGCGCACGTCCCCGTACAGCGAACCGGTGGCCGGGGCGGGCATCCCCTGGGCGGCGACGGCCGCCACCAGGTCGAGGACGAGCGCCAGCTTGGACTTCCAGCGGCGGTAGACGGCGGTCTTGCCGACCCCCGCACGCCGGGCGATGCCCTCGATGGACATCCGGGCGAACCCCACCGCGGCGAGTTCCTCGAAGACGGCGGCCCGGATGGCATCCGTCACGTCCTCCCGCAGGACGGCGGCGCCTGCGGGGGCACGGCGGCGGGTTCCCCGTTCGGTGGTCATGGCCCGCAGCATAGTCGGCCGCGACGAAACGGTTGCGTTGCGACGTACAAGCGCCCTACTCTCAGCGTTACGACGATACGGTCCCGTCCCAACGAGGGCGTCCCCACGGGACCGTACCGTCCCGCCCTCCTTCCATCCCTCCCTCCCCTCCTCTCTCCCCCATCGCCCCATCGGTGTCGAAAGCGGTCGATCGTTGAGCCAGACAGCAGCCCCGCCCCCGGTGAAAGCCCTCTCGGAGGCCACCCCGGCCACCGCCGTCCCCACCTACGCACCGGGTGAGCTGGCGGCCCTGGCCGCCCGGCACGGCCTGAAGGTCAGCGGCGCCCGGCCGTCCCTGCCCGCGTACATCCGGCAGCTCTGGGGGCGGCGGCACTTCATCACGGCGTTCGCGACGGCCAAGCTGACGGCCCAGTACAGCCAGGCGAAGCTCGGCCAGATCTGGCAGATCATGACGCCGCTGCTGAACGCGACGGTCTACTACTTCATCTTCGGCGTCCTGATGAACACCAAGCACGGGGTGGAGGACTTCGTCCCGTTCCTGGTCACCGGGGTCTTCATCTGGACGTTCACCAGCAGCTCGATCACGGCGGGCACGCGGGCGATCAGCGGCAACATCGGCCTGGTGCGGGCCCTGCACTTCCCTCGCGCCTCACTGCCGGTGGCACTGGCGCTCCAGCAGCTCCAGCAGCTGCTGTTCTCGCTCGGCGCGCTGGCCCTGATCCTGCTGGCGTTCGGCCAGTACCCGCGCCCGACCTGGCTGCTGGCCGTCCCGGCGCTGGCGCTCCAGGCGCTGTTCAACACCGGCCTGTCGATGGCCATGGCCCGCCTGACGGCACGGACGCCCGACATCGCCCAGCTGACACCGTTCGTGCTGCGGACCTGGATGTACTCGTCCGGCGTGATGTGGAGCCTGGACCACCTGCTGGCCGGCGACCGGGTGCCGCGGGCGGTGCTGCTGGTGCTGGAGTACAACCCGGCGGCGCTCTTCATCAACCTCATGCGGTACGCGCTCATCGACAGCTACACGTGGGACCAACTGCCGCACCTGGCCTGGGCGGCCGCGGCCGGCTGGGCGGTGCTGTGCGGGGTGGCGGGATTCGTGTACTTCTGGAAGGCCGAGGAGACGTACGGACGTGGCTGACGACAGGAACACCCCCGGGGACCACCGCGTCCCGACGGTCGTCGTCGACGACGTCCACATCACGTACACGGTCAACGGCGCGCGTACGGGCAGAGGCAGCGCGACCTCGGCGCTCAGCCGGCTCACCTCGCGCCGCCGCACGCCCGGCGCACGCAAGGTGCACGCGGTGAAGGGCGTCAGCTTCGCCGCGTACAAGGGCGAGGCGATCGGCCTGATCGGCTCCAACGGCTCGGGCAAGTCGACGCTGCTCAAGGCGGTCGCGGGCCTGCTCCCGCCGACCCGGGGCAAGGTCCACACCCAGGGCCAGCCGTCGCTGCTCGGCGTGAACGCGGCGCTGATGGGCGACCTGACCGGCGAGCGCAACGTGGTGCTGGGCGGACTCGCGATGGGCATGACGCGCGAGCAGATCCGCGAACGCTACGACGAGATCGTCGACTTCTCCGGCATCAACGAGAAGGGCGACTTCATC
Organism: Streptomyces durocortorensis; assembly: GCF_016901035.1. Taxonomy (GTDB): domain Bacteria; phylum Actinomycetota; class Actinomycetes; order Streptomycetales; family Streptomycetaceae; genus Streptomyces; species Streptomyces durocortorensis. The sequence continues at coordinate 384 of NZ_JAFEUF010000365.1, read as the reverse complement.
ACGCTGCCGATGCGCACGTACTCCTCGGGCATGGGCGCGCGGCTGCGCTTCTCCATCGCGGCGGCCAAGAGCCACGACGTCCTCCTGATCGACGAGGCACTGTCCACGGGCGACGCGAAGTTCCAGCGCCGCAGCAAGGACCGCATCAAGGAACTGCGCGCGGAGGCAGGCACGGTGTTCCTGGTCAGCCACAGCAACAAGTCGATCACCGAAACCTGCGACCGCGCCCTGTGGCTGGAGGCAGGCACGCTACGGATGGACGGCCCGGCCAAGGAGGTGGTGAAGGCCTACGAGGCCTTCACCAAGCGCAAGTAACCGACCCCGCCCGGCCACTTCAAGCCCGCCCGGCCACATCCAGCCGACCCGGCCACCCCTCAGCCCGCC
>NZ_JAFEUF010000364.1 GCF_016901035.1 Streptomyces durocortorensis | reverse complement strand
CCCGTACCCGCTCCGGTGGCGACGATCCCGCAGCAGCGCCGCCCCGCCGCCGCCGTCCGGCTCTGGCAGGCGGTCAGCCGCTGGTGGAGCGGCTACTGACACGCGGTCGGCCCCGGGGAGATGCCGTGCTGATCAGGCCGGACACCCCCTGATGCCGAGGCGGCCCCGGATCACGCTCACGGGCCCGGGGCCGCCTCGTCGCGCGTGGGGCCGGGCGCGCGCAGCGCCGTACGGCCGTGGCCTGCCCGTACCATCGAGCAGCGTGAAGCTGACAATTCTTGGCGGTGGCGGATTCCGGGTGCCTCTCGTGTACGGGGCCCTCCTCGGCGATCACGCCGAGGGCCGCGTCTCCCGGGTCACGCTGTACGACACCGACGCCGACCGGCTCACCGCCGTCGCCCGCGTCCTCGCGGAACAGGGCCGGGACGTCGCGGACGCGCCCGCCGTCGTCGCCACCACGGAACTCGACGAGGCTCTGCGCGGCGCCGACTTCGTCTTCTCCGCCATCCGGGTCGGCGGGCTCGCCGGCCGCGCCGCCGACGAACGGGTGGCCCTCGACGAGGGCGTGCTCGGCCAGGAGACCGTCGGCGCCGGCGGCATCGCGTACGGGCTGCGCACCGTCCCCGTCGCCCTCGACCTCGCCCGGCGCATCGCCCGCATCGCCCCGCAGGCGTGGGTCATCAACTTCACCAACCCGGCGGGCCTGGTCACCGAGGCCATGTCCCGGCACCTGGGCGACCGGGTCATCGGGATCTGCGACTCGCCGGTCGGCCTGGGACGGCGCATCGCCCGCGTCCTGGGTGCCGACCCGGACCGGGCCTGGATCGACTACGCCGGGCTCAACCACCTCGGGTGGGTGCAGGGCCTGTACGTGGAGGGGCGGGACGAACTGCCCCGGCTGCTCGCCGATCCGCAGCTGCTCGAATCCTTCGAGGAGGGCCGCCTCTTCGGCGCGGAACTCCTCCGGTCGCTGGGCGCGATCCCCAACGAGTACCTGCACTACTACTACGTCAACCGCGAGGCCGTACACGCCTATCAGCAGGCGGAGCGGACCCGGGGCGCGTTCCTCCAGGACCAGCAGGAGGGCTTCTACGCCCGCATGCGCGAACCCGGCACGCCCGCCTGGGCCACCTGGGACCGCACCCGCGCCGAACGCGAGGCGACGTACATGGCCGAGAACCGCGAGGTCGCCGGGGCGGGGGAGCGGGAGGAGAGCGACCTGGAGTCCGGCGGCTACGAACAGGTCGCGCTCGCCCTGATGCGCGCCGTCGCCCGCAACGAACGCACCTCCCTGATCCTCAACGTCCGCAACCGCACGACCCTCCCGGCCCTGGACGAGGACGCCGTCGTCGAGGTGCCCTGCCTCGTCGACGCCAACGGGGCCCACCCGGTGGCCGTCTCCCCGCTCCCGTACCACGCGCTCGGCCTCGTCACCGCGGTGAAGGCCGTGGAGCGGGCGGTGCTGGAGGCTGCGGAGAGCGGATCCCGCGCGGCGGCCGCCCAGGCGTTCGCGCTGCACCCGCTGGTCGACTCCGTGACGGTGGCACGACGGCTGCTCGACCGGTACACCGAGGTCCACCCGGGGCTCGCGTACCTCGACCGGGCCTGATCCGCCCCGGCCCACGACCGGACGGTACGGGCCCGACCTGACCGGGCCCGGCACGTCCGGTCGTGGGCCCGCCGCCGGGCGCCACGGAGGCTACGGAGCGGAAACGACGCTCCGCGTACCGGCGGCCCCCCAGCTCGGTGTCACCCCCGTCACCTGGCAGACCATCAGGAAGAGCGGAATGGGCGGGGTGTACGGCGTGAGGCCGTCCGGCGAGTGGATCAACCGGGGCCGGCTGCCGGGCACGTCCGCGTCCCGCGCGTACATCACCTGGTCGGGCCAGTCGAGATCCAGGTCGGAGCCGGCCGGGACGATCCACCACCAGCGGTCCGCGTCGGCGAACACGCAGCCGGTACGCGGCAGATGGGAGATGAGGCGGAAGCCGTGCCGGGCGGGCACCCCGACCGCGTCGCAGCCCAGGCTGGCCGACATCGAGGCCGGCAGCGCCAGCCGCACCCGGCCGCCGCGGGTCTGGTCGGGCGTCCGGCCCCGGTGCGCCCCGCGCAGCCGGGACAGCGCGTTCCTCAGCATGGCCGCTCCGCGCCGGACAGCTGCTCCGCCTCGTGCGGCAGCTCCGCCCAGACGATCCGCCCGGAGGCGTCCCCGGCGTCGTGCGAACCCCAGGCGCTGCTCATCGCGTCGACGAGGAGCAGACCCCGGCCGTGCTCGTCGTCGGAGGAGCGCCGCAGCCGCGGGCCGCCGCTCTGGTGTCCCTGGTCCTGCACGGCTATCCGCACTCGTCTGCCGAGCCGGCTCAGCTCGCACACCACCCGGGTGCTCGCGGTGTGCACGACGGCGTTGGTCACCAGCTCGGAGACGACGAGGACGGCCGCGTCGCAGGCGTCGCGGCCCAGCTTCCAGGCGTCCAGCCGGGCTCGCGTCAGCTCGCGCGCACCGGCCACCGACTCGGGGTGTGCCGGCAGCGCGAAGCAGTAACGGAGCGCCTCCGTCCCGGGACTGAGGTCCATGAGCCGGGGGATGAGCGCACTGCCAGGTGCCACGACCGATTCCTCACAGTGGGGGCTGCGTCACGCTTCGTTCCCCGGATGCTCGGGGGCGGGCATGACTGAGCGAACTGGTTCGGGAGTCAACTCTCCCCCTGACGATGACACTTGGCAAGGGGCACTCTGAAATTTCCAGAGTGACTGTGTCGTTGGGGGCGCACGCATGGCACACTGCTCGCAAAACAGCGCATGGGGAGGTCTGAAGTGAGCGAACCGCGGTCCGCCCCGACCGTGGGCCAGGTCGTTCTCGGCAAGCGCCTGCAGGATCTGCGCGAGCGTGTCGGCCTGACCCGTGACCAGGCGGCGAAGGTGCTCAGGGTCGCCCCGGCGACGATACGCAGAATGGAAACGGCCGAGGTCGGGCTGAAGATCCCCTACGTCCAGCTGCTGCTGAAGGCGTACGGTGTCGGCGACCAGGAGGCCGAGGCCTTCGTCGACCTGGCGGAGGAGGCGAACCGGCCGGGCTGGTGGCAGCGTTTCCACGACGTGCTGCCCGACTGGTTCAGCATGTACGTCAGCCTGGAGGGCGCCGCGAGCCTGCTGCGCATGTACGAGCCGCACTTCGTGCCCGGACTGCTCCAGACCGAGGACTACGCGCGCTCCGTGATGCGCACCGGGGCGGTCGGCCAGACCCGGCCCGAGGACATCGAGCGCCATGTGGCGCTGCGGATGGAGCGGCAGTCCCTGCTGGCCAAGGACGACGCCCCGCGGCTGTGGGCGATCATGGACGAGACCGTTCTGCGGCGGCCCGTCGACAGCGCGCAGGTGATGCGCGGCCAGATCGACAAGCTGCTCGCGGCCACGGAGCTTCCCCACGTCACGCTGCAGATCGCGGAGTTCGCCGCCGGCCACCACCCGGGAACCTACGGTCCTTTCGTCCTCTTCCGGTTCGCCGTTCCCGAACTCCCCGACATGGTCTACAGCGAGTACCTGACCGGCGCGGTCTACTTCGACGCCCGCCCCGAGGTGGCCTCCTACCTCGAAGTCATGGACCGCATGGCGGCTCAGGCCGCGACTGCACAACGCACGAAGGAAATCCTCCGGGACTTCCGCAAGGAGCTGTGATGAACCACATATACAACGGCATGCCGGCCGGTGACCTCGGCTCCGAAGGCTGGTACAAGCCGTGGAGCGGCGGGAACGGCGGCAACTGCATCGAGGCCATGAAGCTCGCCGACGGGCGGGTCGCCGTACGCCAGTCCGCCGACCCGGAGGGCCCCGCCCTCATCTACTCCAACGGCGAGATCGCCGCGTTCATCCAGGGCGCCAAGGCCGGCCAGGCCGACTTCCTGCTCACCTGAGACCGCACCTGAGACCGCATCCGACGAACGGACCGCACCCCTCCTCTGTACGACCTCTGACCACGGAGCGCGCCATGACCGGGCAAGAACCCCACTCCATCGAGATCGACACCAGCAAGCCGCATCCGGCCCGCATGTACGACTGGTTCCTCGGCGGCAAGGACAACTACCCGGTCGACGAACAGATGGCGCGCCAGCTGCTTGCCCTGGACGCGCGCGGCCGTGACATGGCGCGGGTCAACCGGGCGTTCATGCACCGGGCCACCCGCTGGCTCGCCGAGCACGGCGTACGCCAGTTCCTGGACATCGGCACCGGCATACCCACCGAGCCGAACCTCCACCAGATCGCCCAGCAGGCCGCCCCCGACGCGCGCATCGTCTACTGCGACAACGACCCGATCGTGCTGGCCCACGCGGCGGCGCTGCTCCGCTCGACGCCCGAGGGTGCCACCGAGTACATCCAGGCGGACGCCCGCAGGCCCGAGACGATCCTGGCGGAGGCCGGCAAGGTCCTGGACTTCGGCCGGCCGATCGCGCTCTCCCTGCTGGCCCTGCTGCACTTCATCGACGACGAGGACGGCGCGGCCGCCCTGGTCGACAAGCTCGTCGACCAGCTTCCCTCCGGCAGCTACCTGGTGCTCTCGCACACCACCGGCGACTTCAACCCGGAGGGCGCCGCCCAGGCCCGCGCCATGTACAAGGCGCGCGGGATGACGCTGCGCCCCCGCAGCCGCGCCGAACTCACGGCGTTCTTCGACGGCCTCGAACTGGTCGAACCGGGCGTCTCGCTCTCGGCCGACTGGCACCCCGGACTCGGTGAGGTCATCGACGTCGCCGGCGACGAGCCGATCCCCGGTTACGCGGGCGTGGCGCGCAAGCCCTGACCCGGTCCGGGCTCAGGCGCCGACGCCTCGCTCGCCCCGCTCCTCGACACCGAGTACCGGCGTCGCCTCGCCCCGGCCCGCTGAGCCGGCCGCCACGCGTCACAATGGACCCATGTCACCCCCCCCCCCCCCCCCCCCGGGGCCCCCCCCCCCCGGGGCGGG
>NZ_JAFEUF010000363.1 GCF_016901035.1 Streptomyces durocortorensis | reverse complement strand
GTGGGGGGCGTGCCGTCCTCGGGCGGGGTGGCCTGGGTGGTGACGGGGACGGCTTTGCTGGGGGCGGAGAGGTTCCCGGCCGTGTCCTTGGTCCGGACGCTGAAGGTGTAGTCCGTCGACGCCGTCAGCCCGTCGACGTCGATCATGGTCTTCGTCGCGGGGACGCTCTTGACCTTGGCCTTTCCCCGGTAGATCTCGTAACCGGCGACCTTCTCGTCGTCGGAGGCGGCCTTCCACATGACGTGCACCGAGGTGGAGCTGCTGGCCTGGGCGGTCACGCCCTCGGGGGTGCCGGGGGGCTGTGTGTCGGCCTCGGCGGCACCGCCGCAGGCGGTGAGGGTGGCGAGGAGCAGAGCGGCGGAACAGGCCAACGCGGTAGATATGTGGGGGCGTTGCACGGGGGTGCCTTCCATCCGGACAGCAATGGTCCAGACCTGTATGACATGGCCTGGGGCCCGGCGACAAGAGTCCGGCCGGGAACCTTCCGCTATATGCCGGGTTGCGCCGCCCGCCCGGCGGTCCGGGCCGGTGTGTCGGCCGGTGTGTCGGCCGATGTGTCGGCCGATGAGTCGGCCGATGAGTTTCCGGCGGTGGAGCAGTCCATCCTGCATGGATACGCACAAGACCCCCGCGTCGGACGCCACCGCCCCGCTCGACCTGGAGCCGGCCGCCGGGCGGATCGCCGGGCTGCTCGGTTCGGTCGACGACGACCGGCTGGACGGCCCCACGCCCTGTCCCGACTACGCCGTACGGGAGCTGCTCGGCCACCTCACCGGGCTGGCCACCGCCTTCCGCGACGCCGCCCGCAAGGACCTCGGGCCGACCACGGCCACCTCCCCGGACACCTCTCTCCCGGTCCTCGACGACGACTGGCGTGCGGTGCTGCCCCGGCGGCTGGAGGAGGTGGCGGCGGCCTGGCGCTCCCCCGACGCCTGGACCGGGATGACCCGGGCGGGCGGGGTGGAGCTGCGCGGCGAGGAGGCCGGGGCCGTCGCGTTCAACGAACTCGTCGTCCACGGCTGGGACCTGGCCCGGGCGACCGGGCAGCCGTATGTGGCGGGCGAGGCCGAGCTGCGGTCCTGCGAGGCGCTGCTCGCTCCGGACGAGGACGACCCGGACCGCGGGGGCATCTTCGGGCCGCCGGTCCCGGTGCCGGACGGAGCCCCGCTGCTGGAGCGGGTGATCGGCCTCAGCGGTCGCCGTCCGGACTGGCGGCCGGGCGGCTGAAGCGGGCCGGGCGGCTGATGCAAGAGGGTGGCGCGCGCCGGCGTCTTCGTCGACGGCCGACAGCCTTCACGCCACGCGCCGGGCGGCCGTCCGGCGGGTGGCCACGTGCCCGGCGGCCACGCGCGGGGCGGCCGTCCGACAGGCCACCCCGGGACAGGCAGCCACCCGCCGGACGACCGTCCGCCGGGCCGCTCCTCGGCGCGGCGAGGGCATCGCTCAGCTGGTGAAGAACTCCGTGATGTGCGCGGCCACCTGGTCAGCCCGGGTCTCGTGCATCCGGTGGCCGCCGGGGACCGTGATCAGCCGGCAGTCCGGGATGAGGGAGGCCACGTCCGCCTGGCGGTGCTGCTCCATCTTGCTCTCCGGTCCCCCGGTGATGATCAGGGTCGGCGAGACGATGTCCCCGAGGAACCCGTCCGCGTCCGGGCCGGGGTCGGCGAGCTGGTCGTGGACGGCGGGCACCGCGTTCTCGTCGTAGTCCACCGGGCCCTCGGCGCGACCGGCCGGTCCCGGGTCGCCGGGGAACGGCGCCGGGGTCTCCACCAGCACCAGCCGCTCCACCCGGTCGGAGTGCTCCTGCGCCACCAGCCGGGCGACGACGCCTCCCATGCCGTGGCCGACGAGGCCGACCCGGTCCAGCTCCAGTTCGTCGAGGAAGCCCACGACGTCCTCGGCCATCAGGTCCAGGGCGTAGTCGTCGGGCCAGTCGCTCTCGCCGTGGCCGCGCAGGTCCAGGGCGAAGACCCGCCACTCCTGGCCCAGCAGGGGACCGGCCGCCTCCCAGTTCGCGGCCGAACCGCCGAGGCCGTGCAGCAGCACGACGGGCGAGCCGAACGCATCGCCCCAGGTCCGGTACGCGAGGCGCACGTCGCCGACATCCACAACAGACTGATCTTCCATGCCCCTGACGCTACAGCCGACGGGCACCGGCCGACGCCGGGCCCCCGGCCTGGCAGGCTGGGCGGGTGAAGCACATCGTCCGGGCCCTGCGCCTGCCCCTCGCCGCCGCGCTCCTCACGGCCGCCGCCCTGACCGGATGTTCCGGGTCCACCGCCGGCTCCCCGGACGCGGGGCTCGCCGACCCGGCGAAGAAGCGGATCGCGATGCGGCTGGTCTCCAGTGCGGAGAACTCCTCGCTGGACTGGGAGGCGCAGTACCCGTACATCGAGGACATCGGCGACGGCCGGGGGTACACGGCGGGCATCATCGGGTTCTGTTCCGGCACCGGTGACATGACGGAGGTCGTGAAGCGGTACGCGAAGGCGCGCCCCGGCAATCCGTTGGAGCGCTTCCTTCCGGCGCTGCGCGCGGTCGAGGGCAGCGCCGCGCACACGGGCCTGGGCAGACCGTTCACCCGGGCCTGGGCGAAGGCGGCCGACGACCCGGCCTTCCGGGCGGCGCAGGACGCGGAACGGGACGCCGTCTACTTCGACCCGGCGGTGCGGCAGGCCGAGCAGGACGGGCTCGGCGCGCTCGGCCAGTTCATCTACTACGACGCGTACGTGATGCACGGCGCGGGCGACACGGAGGGCACGGTCGGGTTCCGCACGATGCGCCGCGAGGCGATGGCGGCGGCCCGGACGCCCGCGCGGGGCGGCGACGAGCGGGCGTATCTCGACGCGTTCCTCGACGCGCGGGTGGCCGCCATCGGCAGGGAGCCGTCGCACAGTGACACCAGCCGGGTGGAGACCGCCCAGCGGGTCTTCGTACGGGAGGGGAAGCTCGGGCTGGAGACCCCGTTGCGCTGGAAGGTGTACGGGGACGCCTACCGGATCGACGCCGGCTGAGAGACACGGCGCCGCCCCGGATCGACGTCGGCCGAGACACACCGCTGCTCGGTATCGAGGTCGGCTGAGACACGCCGTTGCCCGGTGGAGCCCCGCGCGGGGCCTCACCGGGCAGCGGTGACGGATCGGACCGGTGACGGACCGGATCAGCGGCGGACCGAATCAGTGGACGCCCACCCCGGCGGCCGCCGGGACCACGTGTTCGCCGTTGGCCGGCTCCTCGTCCGCCGCGTCGGACTTGCGGCCGACGTGGTTGAAGGCGAGGTTCAGCACGATCGCCACCACACAGCCGGTGGAGATGCCCGAGTCGAGGACGACGAGCAGGCTCTCGGGGAAGGCGTGGTAGAACTGCGGCGCCGCGATCGGGATCAGGCCGATGCCGAGGGCCGCAGCCACGATCAGCGCGTTCTCGCCCTTCTCCATCGCGGCGGTGGCCAGGGTCTGGATGCCGCTGGCCGCGACCGTGCCGAAGAGGACGATGCCCGCGCCGCCGAGCACCGGCAGCGGTACGAGGGCGATGACGGAGGCCGCGACCGGGACCAGGCCGAGGACGATCAGGATGCCGCCGCCCGCCGCGACGACGAAGCGGCTGCGGATCTTGGTCATGGCGACGAGGCCGACGTTCTGGGCGAAGGCGCTGCACATGAAGCCGTTGAAGAGCGGGCTGATGGCACTGCCCAGGGTGTCGGCGCGCAGGCCGCCCTCGATGATCTTCTCGTCGGCGGGCCGGCCGACGATCTTGCCGAGGGCCAGCATGTCCGCGGTGGACTCGGTCATGCAGACCAGCATCACGATGCACATGGAGATGATGGCGGCGATCTCGAACTGCGGGGCGCCGAAGGCGAAGGGCGTCGGGAAGCCGACCACGTCGGCCTCCTTGATGGCGCCGAAGTCCGTGATACCGGCCGGGATGGCGATGAGCGTGCCGATGACCAGACCGAGCAGGATCGCGATCTGCTGGAGGAAGCCGCGCAGCAGCTTGCGCAGGGCCAGCACGATCACCAGGGTCACGGCGGCCATGGTGATGTTGGTCATCGAGCCGTAGTCGTCGGCCGTGGCGTTGCCGCCCTGGGACCAGTTGAAGGCGACCGGGAGCAGCGAGACGCCGATCAGAGTGATGACGGTGCCTGTGACGACCGGTGGGAAGAAGCGGACCAGTTTGCAGAAGTACGGGGCGAGGACGAACCCGAGAAGACTCGCGACGATGATCGCGCCGAAGATGACGGCTATCCCGTCGTGCCCCCGGTCCTTGCCTATCGCGATCATCGGGGCGACCCCGGCGAACGAGACGCCGTTGACGAAGGGCAGCCGTGCGCCGACCTTCCAGAAGCCGATGGTCTGGAGCAGGGTGGCGATCCCCGCGGTGAAGAGGCTCGCCCCCATCAGGAAGGCGGTCTCCTTGGCGGTGAGACCGACGGCCGGCCCCACGATGAGCGGCGGGGCCACCACGCCCGCGTACATGGCGGCCACGTGCTGGAGGCCGCTGGTGAACATCTTCAGTGGGGGGAGGGTTTCGTCGACCGGATGTTTCCGGCCGTCACCCGCTCCTGCTTCCGTGACGGCGTCGTCCGTCACGTCGGGGGAGGCTGCGTCTGCGTCTTTGCGAAACCTGGGCTTAGCGGCCACGGCGGTTCCTCCGGTCGGTTACACGTCGTCGGCGACGTGGGGGTCAAGGAGGTGGTGCGTAAGTGGTGCAGCGGTGCTTGCGGCTCGATCAGGTAGGGGCAGGTGGTGCAGGTCGTGCAGAGGGGGGTGCGGAAGGGGCGCGCACCGGGGGTGTGTGCGGGCAGCGTTCATCACCGGTCCGGCGGGCGCGCACCATGGGGCGCGCGTCCGCCGGACCGGCTGCCGTGGGCCCCGCTCGGGTCCACGGCGGGCCGGGGCCGGGGCGGCCCCCCCCCCCCCCCGCGGGGGGGGGGGCCCCCCCCCACGCGACCCCCGGGCGCAGGGCCACCGCGCCGGGGGCCGGGCCCGGGGGCCCGG
>NZ_JAFEUF010000362.1:261-5016 GCF_016901035.1 Streptomyces durocortorensis | reverse complement strand
TCGACGAACCCGCCGCCGACCCCACGGAGCCGCGGGGCCCCGACCACCCCGCCACCCCCTCCGGCGACCTGGTCGTGCGCACCGGCCCCGACATGCGGCTGCGGACCGGAGGACAGGTGCCGCTGCTGGTGGACCTCGCCCATCTGTACGTCTTCGACCACTACGGCCGCCGCATCTGCCCGCTGCCCCAGGAGGTGCCCGGGCTGGACGACAGGCCTTAGGGGGCAGGCGCGGGCGTCTTCAGCGCCCGGTCGAGCCGTCGATCAGCTCGCGGAGGATATCCGCGTGACCGGCGTGGCGGCCGGTCTCCTCGATCAGATGGGTGAGCGCCCAACGGGCGCTGGGAGCGCGGCTGTCCGGCCGTGGGCGGGGCAACGGCGCACCGAGGTCGGTGCATCCGTCGAGTACGGCGTTCGCCTCCGCGACCGCGTCGCGGTAGCGGGCGACGACGTCGGCCACGCCGTCCTCGGGGGCGGCGTGGAACGTCGCCTGCCAGTCGCCGACCCGCTCCCCGAGGAAGGTGGCCCGCTCGACGAGGGCCAGGTGGTTGAGCAGGCCGAGCAGGTTCGTGCCGGAGGGCACTCCCGCGGTGCGGACCGCCGGTTCCGGGGCGCCCTCGACCTTCGCGCGGACCGAGTCGCGCAGATAGTCGAGGAAGCCGCGCAGCACCTCGGCCTCGCTGCCCCCGGTCCGGGGCGGCGGGGTGTCCCGGCGGCTTCGGGTACGGGGCGCGGCGGTCATGGTGCCTCCTCGATGGATGGTCATGGATGATCCGGATGCGCGGGACTCGCCCCGGCTTTGTCCCAGTCTTGCCCCGCCCCCGGCCGTCGGGACAAGGGCTCATGCCGTTCCGGCAAGCCGGGCCGGAGCGCGGGTGGCCGGCCCGGGAAGCGGGTAGAGGGCCCGGGGGCGTACGCGTGCGGCGTGACGGGCGTCTCGGGAGACTCCCTGGCGCCGAAAAACTAACGGCGCTAGTTTGGGCGGGTGCGACGCGTGCCCCGCGCCCGCCGCACGGCTTCGGCGCTCCGCACAGCACGTCCGGGAGGACACAGCCATGCAGACCCATGACGAGATGTACATCGACGGTGCGTGGCGGCCCGCCGTGGGCCGGGACACGATCGCGGTCGTGAACCCGGCCGACGAGCAGGTCATCGCCCACGTACCGGCGGGGACGGCCGAGGACGTCGACGCGGCGGTGCGGGCCGCGCGCGCCGCCTTCCCCGCCTGGGCCGCGACGCCGCCCGCCGAGCGCGCGGCCCGGCTCACCGCGCTGGCCGACGCGCTGGCCGCCCGCAAGGACGTGCTGGCCGAGACGATCACGGCGGAGCTGGGCTCGCCCCTGCCGCTGTCGCAGATGGTCCACGCGGGCGTGCCCGTGCTGGTGGCCGCCTCGTACGCCGAACTGGCCGCCCGCCACACGTTCGAGGAGCGGATCGGCAACTCCACCGTGCTGCTGGAACCGGTCGGCGTGGTCGGCGCGATCACCCCCTGGAACTACCCGCTCCACCAGATCGTCGCCAAGGTCGCCCCCGCGCTCGCCGCAGGCTGCACCGTCGTCCTCAAGCCCGCCGAGGACACCCCGCTCACCGCCCAGCTCTTCGCCGAGGCGACCGAGGCGGCCGGGCTGCCGCCGGGGGTCTTCAACCTCGTCACCGGCCTCGGACCGGTCGCCGGCCAGGCGCTCGCCGCGCACGAGGACGTCGACCTGGTCTCGTTCACCGGCTCCACCGCCGTGGGCAGGCAGATCGGCGCCACCGCCGGAGCCGCGATCAAGCGCGTCGCACTCGAACTGGGCGGCAAGTCCGCCAACGTGATCCTGCCCGGCGCGGATCTCGCCAAGGCGGTCAACGTCGGCATCGCCAACGTGATGACCAACTCCGGTCAGACGTGCAGCGCCTGGACCCGGATGCTGGTGGACGCCGAGCGGTACGACGAGGCCGTGGAGCTGGCCGCGAACGCCGTCACCAAGTACGTGGCCGGGGAACGGGTCGGCCCGCTGGTCAACGCCAAGCAGCAGGCCCGGGTGCGCGGTTACATCGAGAAGGGCGTCGAAGAAGGGGCCCGGCTGATCGCGGGCGGCCCGGACGCGCCGCTGGACACCGGCTTCTACGTCAGCCCGACCGTCTTCGCCGACGTCACCCCGGACATGACGATCGCCCAGGAGGAGATCTTCGGCCCGGTGGTCTCGATCCTCCGTTACGAGGACGTGGACGACGCGCTCCGCATCGCCAACGACACCGTGTACGGGCTCGCGGGGGCCGTGTGGGCCGCCGACGACGAGGAAGCGGTGGCCTTCGCCCGCCGGATGGACACCGGGCAGGTCGACATCAACGGCGGGCGGTTCAACCCGATGGCCCCGTTCGGCGGTTACAAGCAGTCGGGGGTCGGCCGCGAGCTGGGCCCGCACGGTCTGGCGGAGTACCTCCAGACCAAGTCGCTCCAGTTCTGACCCCCGTAGCCCTCTCCTCGTATTCCTCGTAAGGAGCCTGTTCGTGGTTCGCGCCGCCGTACTGCCTGCCGTCGGAGCTCCGCTGGAGATCACCGACATCGTCCTGCCGGAGCCCGGCCCCGGCCAGGTGCGGATCGCGCTCGCCGCCGCCGGGGTCTGCCACTCCGACCTGTCCCTTTCCAACGGCACCATGCGCGTCCCGGTGCCCGCCGTTCTCGGCCACGAGGGGGCGGGTACGGTCCTGGCGGTCGGTGAGGGCGTCACGCATGTCGCGCCCGGCGACGGCGTGGTCCTCAACTGGGCCCCCTCCTGCGGGGCGTGCTTCCACTGCGGGATCGGCGAGGTGTGGCTCTGCGCCGACGCGCTGAAGGGGACGTCCAACCTCCACGCCCGTACGGCGGACGGCACCGACCTCCACCCCGGCCTCAACGTCGCGGCCTTCGCGGAGGAGACCGTCGTCGCCGCCAACTGCGTGCTCCCCGCCCCCGACGGTATCCCGCTCACCGACGCCGCCCTGCTCGGCTGCGCGGTCCTCACCGGCTACGGGGCGATCCACCACAGCGCCCGGGTCCGCGAGGGCGAGAGCGTGGTCGTCTTCGGCATCGGCGGCGTCGGCCTCGCCGTACTCCAGGCCGCCCGGATCGCGGGCGCGTCCCGGATCATCGCGGTCGACGTCTCCCCGGCCAAGGAGGAGCTGGCCCGGCAGGCGGGAGCGACGGACTACGTCATCGCCTCCGCCACCACCCCGCGCGAGATCCGCAAACTGACCGGCGGTCAGGGCACGGACGTCGCGGTCGAGTGCGTCGGCCGGCCCGCGACCATCCGGGCCGCCTGGGAGTCCACCCGGCGCGGCGGCCGTACGACGGTCGTCGGGATCGGCGGCAAGGACCAGGAAGTCACCTTCAACGCCCTGGAGATCTTCCACTGGGGCCGGTCCCTGACGGGCTGCGTCTACGGCAACAGCGACCCGGCCCGCGACCTGCCCGCCCTCGCCGACCACATCCGCGCGGGCCGCTTCGACCTGTCGATGATGGTCACCGAGCACATCGCCCTGGACGGTATCCCGGCCGCCTTCGACAACATGATCGCGGGCAAGGGCGGCCGGGCGCTGGTGGTCTTCTAGGGCGCGTCCGAGCGGGTGGCCACATCTGCCGGGGCCGGGTTCTCGCGCACGGGCCCGGTCCGCCGGCGGCTCCGGGACACCGCCACCCCGGCCAGGCAGAGCAGCCCGCCGAGGACGCCGAGCGGGGTCGGTACTTCGTCCAGCAGTACCCAGGCCATGAGCACCACGATCGCCGGGACCGCGTACGTGGTGGCGCCCATCCGGCCCGCCGTCGTCCGGGCCAGGGCGTAGCCCCAGGTGGTGAAAGCCAGCGCGGTCGGGAAGACGCCCAGGTAGATCATGTTCAGCGTGGCGGACATCGGCGCGTCGGCCGCCTCCGAGACCAGCACCCCGGTGAACGGCAGGCAGGCGACGGCGCCGATCAGGCAGCCGAAGGTGTTGATCTGGAGCGAGGAGCCGTACGCGAGCGCGGGCTTCTGGCTCACCACGCCCAGCGCGTACACCACCGCGGCCAGCAGGCAGAGCGCCACGCCCAGCACGGACGAGCTGCCGTGCCCGGACATCGCGAGGCCGACGACGACCGCACCGGAGAAGGAGATGCCCATGCCCAGGAGCAGGCGCCGGGGCAGCCCCTCGCCGAGCATCCGGGCGCCCATCAGAGCCATCAGGATCGGCCCGATGTTCACCAGCATCGCCGCAGTGCCGGCGTCGACCTCCTGCTCACCCCAGTTGAGCGCGACCATGTAGAGCCCGAACCACAGCACCCCGGACGTGATGATCCCGCGCCAGGCGCCTCGTCCGGGCAGCCCCTCCCGGCGAACGAGGAGGATCGCGCCGAGCACCAGGACGCCCGCCAGCAGCCGCCCGAGTGCCAGCGCGCCGGGGGAGTAGGCCTCGCCCGCACTGCGGATGGAGACGAAGGCGGAGGCCCACAGCACGACGGTGGTGCAGGCGGCGGCGGTGGCCCGCCAGCGGTGGGCCGGCGGGGCGACCGGGAGCGGTGTCGGGGTCGTCGTCATGGTCACGACCGTAAAGCCGAAAAGCTTCGGCCCCCACCGAATTGTCAATCCCCGTCAACCGACGCCCCGCTTCCAGTCCGTGCTCCCAGCCCAAGCCCGTCCGACGCCACCCCCAGCCCGTCCGGCGTTTGAGGACGGAACCCTGCCACCCTCAGCCCCTGCGGGGGGGGGGGGGGGGGCCCGGGGGGGGGGGGGGGGGGCGGCCCCCCCCGGGGGGGGGGCGG
>NZ_JAFEUF010000362.1:0-255 GCF_016901035.1 Streptomyces durocortorensis | reverse complement strand
CCCGCCTCGGTGCCCGCTGTTGGCTGCTCCCCCCCCCGCCCCCCCCCCCCCCCCCCCCCGCCGGGTTTGCCCCCCGGAACCGTGGCGGTGGCGCGGGGCGACCCCTCCGTGTCCGGGAAGCAAAGTCACCGCCCATCCCGAGCGCCGGGTCCGTTCTCAAGCGCCGGACGACGGGCTGTGGTGGTGCGGGTCATCGATCCCCAGCCGCTCCGACAGCACCCGCACCCCCGACGGAGTCACCCGCACAGCCCGCCC
>NZ_JAFEUF010000361.1 GCF_016901035.1 Streptomyces durocortorensis | reverse complement strand
CCCCCCGCCCCCCCGGGGGGGGGGGGGCTTTGGGCCCCTACCCCCCGGGGCGCGGGCCCCCCTAAACCCGGGGGGCCTGGCTCGAAGGGCGAGGGGGGCGGGGCCGGGCTACGGGAGTTCGTGGACGTGCGGCGCCACGCTGTTGACCCAGGCGTCGCCGTTCGACGCGTCCCAGTTGGTGGACCAGGTCATGGCGCCGCGCAGCCCCGGGTAGGTCTTCTCGGGCTTGAACTCGCCGCAGTTCTCCCCCCTGGTCAGGCAGTCGAGGGCGTTGTTCACGATCGCCGGGTCGACGTAGCCGGAGCCGGCGCCCTTGGCGGAGGCGGGGGTGCCGATGCCGACCTGGTCGGCATCGAGGCCGTTCTCCAACTGGATGCAGGCCAGGGCGGTCAAGAAGTCGACCGTGCCCTGGGCGTAGACGTTGCCGTCGCAGCCGGCCATCGAACCGCTGTTGTAGTACTGCATGTTGACGACGGTGAGGATGTCCTTCACGTCGAGCGCCAGCTTGAAGTACTCGGTGCTGGTGCTCTGCATGTCGATCGTCTGCGGCGCCATGGTGAGGACCAGGTCGCCGCCTGCCTTCTCGGACAGCGACTTCAGCGCCTCGCCCATGTACTGGGCGTTGATGCCGTGCTCCAGGTCGATGTCGACGCCGTCGAAGCCGTACTCCTCCATGAGGGCGTACGTGCTGTCGGCGAACTGCTGCGCCGAATCGGCGTCGTCGACCGTCACGTTCCCGAGCTCGCCGCCGACGGAGATGATGACGGACTTGCCGGCCTCCTGCTTGGCGGCGATGTCGGCCTTGAAGTCGTCCTCGGACGCGTAGCCGAGCGCCGGGTCGAGGTTGAACTCGATCTGACCGTCGGTGCCGGTGGCGTCGGCGAAGGCGACCGCGATGATGTCGTAGCCGTCCTGGACGTCGCCCAGCTTCTGGACTGTTGCGCCGTTGTCGAAGTTCTGCCAGTAGCCGGTGACGGCGTGTGCGGGTACGGCCGCACGGGCCTGCCCGCTCTCGGCCGCGCCTGCGCTACCGCCGAGAGCGGTGGCCGCCATGAGCCCGCCGGCGGCGAGGGCGAGGGCGGCACTGCCGCCCAGGAACTTGGCGCTGCGCTTCTTGCGATGTGTCCGGTCCACGGTGAATCTCCAGGTGCGTGGGGGGAGTTCGCGAACGAGGGGGACATCGGTGGCCACCGACCTGGTGCAGGACATTGGTTCATACCAATGCTCATGTCAACCCTTGTGACAAAAACCGATGCTTCTGAGCGCTCCTGATGTCGGGCTCTGGTCAGAACGCTCACAGAAGGGCAATCGGACGGCTGCGGTGTTCGGTGACGCCCGTCAGCGGACCGACAGCCGCACGAGACCACCGCGCCCCTCCGGGGTGCCCGACACCCGCAGCGCCACATAGCGCGGGGAGCCCGTGGCCCGCAGACTCCGCACCCGGCCATGACCGGTGAGCGCGCCCGCCCGGCGGTAGCGGATCCCGTCGTCACTGAATTCCACGGACAGGTCCGTGGTCCGCCCGGCCGACCACTCGGCCTCCACCCGGCGCACCGCCCGCCGCGCCCCGAGGTCCACGACCAGGCGGCCGTCGCGTCCCGGCCGCCACACCGTGTCCGGGTCACCGTCGACCGCCGCCGACGGCTCCGACATCCCCGTCGGCAGCGGCGCGTTCGGGAACACGGCCCGGCCCAGGGCGAGGTCCGTCGTCGGGTACGCCTGTGCCCCGCGCACCGTGACCTCGATGCCCCGGCCCGGCCGCACCACCGCCACCGTGCTGTGCCCCTGCGCCTCGACCCGCACCCGGCAGACCGGCCCGGTCAGGCGCACCGTGGCGGCGTCCACGACCTCCACCCGCAGCCCGTTCGGCAGCGACCGGCCCGACAGCGGGACCAGCGTGAACCAGGGCGGCAGCAGCATTGCCGAAGCCGCCTCCAGCCGCGCCTCGTACCGCAGCCCGTCCCGGGTCACCGTCTGCTCGCCCTCGTACACCTCCCGGCGGCGGCCCTCCTGCACCAGGGCGACCGGGGTACGCACCGCCCGGTCCGACAGGTTGAACAGGCTCAGGTGACCGTCCGTCACCGCCGCCCGCACCTTCTCGTCCCCGGCCGTGGGCGCCGGCCGACGGGCGAGTTCGCGCAGCTCGGCGGCGGACACCCCGCAGTGGCCCTCCACGAGCAGCGGGCCCGTGCCGCCGCCCTCCGCCAGCACGACCGTGTCCCCGTACACCGCCAGCGGGCCGCGCCCGCCGCGTACCAGCAGCCCCGCACGGCCGTCCACGTCCAGCCAGCCGCCCTCGCTGCGCAGCGCAGGCACGGGCCCGCTCGCCAGGTCCGTCCACCGCTCGCCGTCGTCCGAGCCCTGCACCAGGTAGCTCCGGCCCGCCGCGCTCTCCCAGCGCAGGGTGACCCGGTCCAGGGCACGGGGCTCCCCGAGGTCCACGGCGAGCCAGCTGTCGGGACGCGGCCGGTCGGCGGTGGACACCGCCCAGCGGGTCGTGCCGTCCCCGTCCACGGCCAGCTCCGGCCCCCTGCCCGGTGCGGACGAGGACGCGGTGGCCCGGCCGCCGCGCGCGAGGTCGGGCGCGGCGGCCCCGTCCCGGGCCTCCACGGCGAACAGCGAGTAGCCGTACGCCGGATCGGGCGTCACGCCCTGGATCCGCAGGTGCCGGACCGTCGTACGGTCGAACGACAGCTCGTCGACGCGGCCCGTCGAGCCGCCGGACGAGTCCCGGGACGCGACCGTCGCCGACCCCTCGGCGAAGCGGTACGTCCGCTCGCCGTCCAGGCCCGCCACGCCCGGCATGGTGAGGTTGTGCACCTCCAGCCGACCGCCTGCGGTGTCCGGTCCTTCGACGGCGTGGACCACCGCGCCGGTGGGCAGCGTGGTGAAGCCCGCGAAGCCGTCCTTCAGCCGCAGCAGCGTCGCGCTCCCGTCGAACCCGTCGCGCAGCCGGGTGTGCGTACGCACCGAGCGGCCGGTGACCTCCACGGCCGTCGACGGCAGGAACATCGGTGTGGCGCCGCTGATCCGGAACAGCCAGTCGTCGTGGCCCGGCTGCCAGGCGAACTTCACGAACTTCGGCTTGGACACCGCACCGGCCCAGGCGGCGGGGGACTGGTGCGATACCAGGCCGGGCCCCTCCCCGAAGTCCGTCACTCCGGATGCGTACGCGAACAGCTCCCGCTGCGACAGCGGCACGACGGGCCGCCCCGCCCCGGGCCACACGTGCAGCAGGTAGCTGATGGCCAGTTCGGCGCGGGCCTCCGGCTCGTACTTCGGCTCACCGGAGAACTTCGCCAGCCGGTGCTCCGGCGGGTACGCCTGGTACGCCTCCAGCCGCGCCGCCAGCTCCACTTCCGCGCGGGCCGCCGCCCGGTCGCCCATCACCCGGGACAGGAACGCCAGCGGGATCACGTCCCGGCCGTAGAGGTGCTCGCGGTCGTTCACCATCGGCATCAGCGGCTCACCCGCGTCCGACATCACCCCCAGCAGGGTCCGCCACAGCGGCCCGGCGTTCGGCTGCCGGGTCAGCACCTCGGGCAGCGGCTCCCCGGCGGCCAGGAAGTGCGCCGCGTTGCGCCCCGAGGTCCGCCACAGCTCCGCCTGGTAGTGCGGGCCGAAGGAGCCGTGGTTCTCGACGATGAACGAGTCGTAGACGTTCCGGGCGATGTTACGGGCCACCGGCACGCCGTCCACGCGGGCCGGGTTGGCGAGGTCGGCCTCCGGCAGCCCGGCCTCGTTGCGCGACCAGGCGCCGTAGTCGGCCGCCCACTCGGGGCGTCGCCGGTCGTCCGGGGCCCAGGCCAGCGCGGGGGCCAGCGCCTGGGCGTAGATGCCCATCTCTTCCAGCTTGGTGTCACCGACATGTCCGCCCGTCAGGCCGTTCGGTGTCCAGGACCCGGAGGCCGGGTCGTCGCCGGTGCCCAGGGCATGCGTGTACGCCGCCTGCTCCCGGACGATGGTATCCACCAGGGAGCGGGTAGGTGCGTCCAGTTCGTCCCAGAGCAGCCGGGCGGCCAGCACGAAGTACGACTGGAACGTGGTGTCGAAGAAGAGGGTGCGGCCCCACTGCGTGCCGCCGGTCAGCCGGTTGGAGGCGGCGAAGTGCCGCAACGTCGCCAGGGTCCGCCGCTTGAGCGTGTCGCGGTCCACCCCGGCCAGCTCCGCGTCGTAGCTGCCACGTGTCAGCAGCACGGCGTGGCCGAGCACCACCGCGAAGCCGAAGAACTTGTCGGTGTAGATGCCCCGGGACTCGTCCCACTGCGTCTCGGACCAGCGGGTGTGCCGCAGCAGGACCCGGTAGTACGTGGCGGCGACATCGTCCTCCGCGCCGCTCCCGCCCGCCTCTGCGAGCGGAGACGCGGCCGCGGACGGTGAGCCCGCGCTCAGCGGCAGCGCGGCCACGGCTCCGGACGCGCCGAGGATCTGGAGCAGTCGGCGGCGGCCGAGGGGAAGGGAGGTCGGGCCCACGGTGGTTCTCCTCAGGGGGTGCTCGCGGCGGTCGCAGGGCGGCTCAGCAGGGCTGCCGTACGATGCGTCCGCGATCGACAACGTTGTCAAGAAGGTGAATGACACCCTTGGCGGCCCCGGTATGTTCCGTCAAGGGAAAACGCACGATTGACCGAGGAAAGGACGGCGGCAGTGAGGACGATCGGGCTCATCGGCGGCATGAGCTGGGAGTCGACGGCGGAGTACTACCGGCTGATCAACGAGTACACCCGGGACCGGCTGGGCGGGCTGCACTCGGCGCGGTGCGTGCTCTACTCGGTCGATTTCGCCGAGATCGAGCGGCTCCAGACGGAAGGCCGCTGGGAGGAAGCCGGCGATGTTCTGGCCGACGCTGCCCGCGCGGTGCAGAGTGCCGGGGCCGACATGGTGCTGATCTGCACCAACACCATGCACAAGGTGGCCGACGCGGTGGCGGCGGCCGTGTAGGTGGCGCCGGGCGCCCCCGCCCCCCCCCCCGCCGGCGCCCGCCCGGCAGCCCCACGCGGGGCTGGAGCGGGGCGGGGCGTCCGCGCGGCG
>NZ_JAFEUF010000035.1 GCF_016901035.1 Streptomyces durocortorensis | reverse complement strand
GAACCGGGCGTCTGGCGGTACGGCTACACCCCGCCCCCGCCCGAGGAGTCCGAGCGGGTGTCCGACCGGTCCCTGCTGGTCGGCGCTCTGATCGCGCTCCTCTCCGCGCTGCTGCTGTGGTCGCTGTGGCGCAACGGCTACCTCCCCTACCGCCTCGTCCCGCTGAAGCTCTTCACCCCGGGCGAGTGGTGGAACCCGGGCACGTCCGGCGGCCCCCGCACCATCGAGGGCAGCGACGCCCTCACGGTGTACGAGGCGATCCTCTTCGGCCTGCTGGCCTACGGCTGCGGCCGGATCGGCAACTTCTCCGAGCTCTTCCGCCGCCATGTCGCGGAGCGCGGTCAGCCCTTCCTCGCGCTCGCGGCCGCCGCCGCCGCGGGCCTGACCCAGCTGCTCGTCTGGAAGGAGACGCTCCCGGTCGTCCGCCCGGTCCTGGTGCTCGTCGCCTCCGTCGCGGGCGGCGAGATCTACCAGAGCCAGACCGTCGTCAACGTGATCTACGCGGTGATCGCCGCCGCCGTCCTCTGGCCCTTCGCCCGGCTCGGCCGCTGGCGCGAACTGATCGCCGCCCGCCGGGGCACTTCCGCCGTCACGCCTGCGGACACCTCGGCCCCGGCCACCGCGACCTCCGCCGACCAGTGGCCCGAGCTGCGCGCCGCCGGCTGGACCGACGCCGCGGACACCCTCGCCGCCGAGGCCCGCACCGGCCGCATGAACGACGTGGACGTGGCCCGGCTGCGCCACGCGTGGACGCTCGCCACCCGGCGGCCCGAACGGCTCGCCCCCCTCGCGGAGGCCGTCCTGCGGACCGGCGGGGCCGCCGCCCTGCACCCCTCCGGCGCCCGCGACCTGCCCCGGCGCACCGCCCGCCACGACGTACTCACCGGCCAGGTCAGGATCGGCCGGTGCGCCGAGGACCCGCACAACCCGTACGTCCGCCGGGGCACGGGCCTCGCCCTGGACCCCGCGCTGCTCGGCACCTCCCTGCTCGCTGTCGGACCGCCCGGCGCCGGGAAGTCCGCCCGGCTGGTCCGGCCGGTCGTCGAGGCGCTCGCCCTGCGCGCGCTGGCCGGACAGGCCGCGGTCCTCGCCGTCGGCGGGGCGGGCGAGCCGCTCGGCCCGGACGAGGCCTTCGACGTCGTCGTCCGCCTCGGTCACCCCGGCTCCGCCCACGACATCGACCTGTACGGCGGCACCACCGACCCCGACGAGGCGGCAGCCGTCCTCGCCGAAGGGCTCGTCGGCGATGTCGGCAGCCTCGACAGCCGCCGCGCCGCCACCGTCCTCGCCCAGTTGCTCGGCCCGTACCGCGCCGCCCACGGCCACTTCCCCTCCGTACCCGAGCTGCGTGAACTCCTCGACGGCACACCGGCCGCGCACGCCGGGCTCCGCGCCTCCCTCGAAGCCGCCGGCCACCACGCGATGCTCCGCGAGCTGGACGCGCGGTCGCGGCAGGCGGGCGGCCCCGGCGACCCGGCACCGGTCCTCGCCGACCGGGTGGCGCTGCTCGACCGGCCCACGTTCACCGGCTTCTTCGCCACCGGCCCGGACGCCCGCCCCTTCGAGCTGCGCGCGCTCGGCCAGCATCCGCTGCGAGTCCGCGTCGACCTGCCCGAGCGCGGTCACGCCGAGGCATCCCGGCTGCTGACCCGGCTGCTCCTCGCCCAGTTCACCGCGATCACCGCAGCCCGTACCGACACCTCGCTCTTCGTCTGCCTGGTCCTGGACGACGCCACTCACGCCGTCACCGCCGAGACCGTCCGGGGCATCCGCCGGCTGCGTTCGGTCAACGCCGGGGCGGTGCTCACCCTGCGTACCGTCGACGACGTCCCCGAAGCCCTGCACACCCCGCTGCTCGGCGCGGTCGGCTGCACGGCGGCCTTCTCCGGTATCACCACCTGGGACGGCAAACGCTTCGCCGAGGCCTGGGGCAAGGAGTGGGTGGAGACCCGCGAGGTCGCCCAGCACACCGTCTTCGCCGACCAGCCGTTCACCCGCGCCCTGCACGCCCTGCGCAAGCTCGTCACCGGCAAGGCCGTGACCACGGACGCGGTGACCGTACGGCAGGTGGAGAAGGAGCGCTGGTCGGCCTCGGAACTGGCGTACGCGGTTCCGTCGGGTCACGCAGTCATCCGGTTGGCCAATGTCGACGGCGAACACGCACCCCCCCTTCTCGTCCACCTCGACGGCTGAGACGGCTGAGACGGCGGAAGTGGCTACCCGGAAGTAACCCGAGAGTCGACGGAGAGCGGTTACCGGTACCCTGCCGCCCTGGCAGAATCGGAGGCAGCCGTTCATACGGGACGGCGAAATTCGGGCCCACCGTTCCGGCCGGCGATCCGGCCGTCCGCAAGGCGGTGGCGTCCGCGACCTCGTCCCCGACCTTGAGGGTTCCCCGCCCATGCCCCCCACGCTCGCCTCGCTCGTCCAGCACTCGGCGCTCAAGCTCACCGTGCGGGCGGGCGCGGACCGGCTCGGCACCCCCGTGCGCTGGGCCCACGCCAGCGAGCTCGCCGACCCCGTCCCGTACATGGACGGCGGCGAGCTCCTCCTCGTCACCGCCACCAACCTCGACGCCGAGAACGCCGACTCCATGCGGCGCTACGTGCGGCGGCTGGCCGAGGCCGGGGTCGCCGGGGTCGGATTCGCGGTCGGGGTCAACTACGAGGCCGTCCCGGAAGCGCTCGTCGGAGCCGCCGAGGAAGCCGGCCTGCCGCTCCTCGAAGTGCCCCGTCGCACCCCGTTCCTCGCCATCAGCAAGGCGGTCTCCGCCGCCATCGCCGCCGACCAGTACCGCGCGGTCACCGCCGGCTTCGAGGCCCAGCGCGAGCTGACCAAGGCCGCGCTCGCCGGGGACGGGCCCGCCGATCTCCTCGCCCGCCTCGCCGCCCACGTCGACGGCTGGGCCGCCCTGTACGACACCTCCGGCGCGGTGCTCGCCGCCGCCCCCGAGTGGGCCGCCCGCCGCGCCGCGCGCCTCACCCCCGACGTCGAACGCCTCCGGGACAGACCCGCCCCCGCCAGCGTCGTCGTCGGCGACAACGAGGACCGGGTCGAGCTCCAGTCGCTGGGCACCGGCCGCCGGGCCCGCGGCGCGCTGGCCGTCGGTACGGGAGCGGCGCTCGGGACCGCCGAGCGGTACGCCGTGCACTCCGCCGTCGCCCTGCTCACCCTCACCACCGCTCGCTCCCGCTCCCTCCAGGGCGCCGAGCAACGCCTGGGCGCCGCCGTCCTGCGCATGCTGCTCGCCGGACAGCCCGACCACGCCCGGGCGGTCGCCGGAGACCTCTACGGCGGGCTGCTCGACGCCCCGTTCCGGCTGCTCATCGCCGAGGCCTCCGCGCCCGCCGGGCCCGAACTGCTCACCGAGACGATGGAGGCCGCCGCCGCCCGTACCGGCGAGGCCCTGCTCCTGGTCCCCGAAGGCGAGGGCGAGCGCGTCGTCGTGGTCCCCGGCGACGGCGGAGCCGCCGTCGCCGCCTGCGCGGCCTACGCCGAGGCCCAGGACGACCGCGCCCCGCGCGAGGGCGGCGCCGAGGACAGCGACGTCGTGGTCGGGCTCTCCGCCCCCTCCGGCCCGATCGCCGTCTCCGCCGCGTACAAGCAGGCCGAACAGGCCCTCTCCGTCGCCCGCCGCCGTGGCCGGGCCCTGGTCGAGCACGAGGAGCTGGCCGCCGGCTCGGTCCTCCCGCTGCTCGCCGACGACGCGGTACGGGCCTTCGCCGACGGCATGCTCCGCGCCCTTTACGAGCACGACGCCAAGGGCCGCGGCGACCTCGTGGCCTCCCTGCGAGCCTGGCTCTCCCGCCACGGCCAGTGGGACGCGGCCGCCGCCGACCTCGGCGTGCACCGGCACACCCTGCGCTACCGGATGCGCCGGGTGGAGGAGATCCTCGGCCGCTCGCTCGACGACCCGGACGTCCGTATGGAGCTGTGGCTCGCCCTCAAGGCGACGGAGGCGACCATGCCCGCCGAGGACTCCGGAAGCTGAACGCCGCCCGTCGGGCGGGCGGCCCGCGCTCCACGCACACCCCTTCCGCCAATTCGGCGCACCCGGCCCCCGCTCCGCTCCACGCCGGACAAACGCCTTGGGCGCCTCCTCCCCTACCGTGGGACCACAGAGGGGAGCCTTCCGGGCGCCCACGACGAGACACATCCCACCTCCTCACGACCTCCGAAGGGCCGGAACCTCCATGACTTCGCCCCACGCCTTCTGGGTGGCCGGCCGCCAGGCCACCGGTGCCGACAGCTTCGACGTCACCAACCCCTACGACGGACGCCTCGTCGGCACCGTCAGTGTGCCGACCGACGCCCAGGTCGAGGAGGCCGTCGCCGCCGCCCACGCCGTACGCGACGAATTCGCCGCCACCCCGGCGCACGTCCGGGCGGCAGCCCTCGACCACGTCGTACGCCGGCTCACGGAGCGCACTGAGGAGATCGCCCAGCTGATCTCGGCCGAGAACGGCAAGCCGATCAAGTGGGCCCGCGGCGAGGTAGGCCGTGCCGTGTCCGTGTTCCGGTTCGCCGCCGAGGAGGCCCGCCGCTTCAACGGCGGAGAGGCCCAGCGGCTCGACACCGACCTCGGCGGCACCGGCCGCCTCGGGCTGACCCGGCGCTTCCCGCGCGGGGCCGTCCTCGGCATCGCGCCCTTCAACTTCCCGCTGAACCTCAGCGCCCACAAGGTCGCCCCGGCCATCGCGGTCGGCGCCCCGATCATCCTCAAGCCGGCCCCGGCGACTCCGATCTCCTCGCTCATCCTCGGCGAGCTGCTGGCCGAGACCGACCTGCCCGCCGGCTCCTGGTCCGTCCTGACGGTCCCGAACGACAAGATGCCCGCCCTGGTCCAGGACGAGCGCCTGCCGGTCATCTCCTTCACCGGCTCCGGCCCGGTCGGTTACGCGATCATGGAGTCGGTGCCCCGCAAGCACTGCACCCTGGAGCTCGGCGGCAACGGCGCGGCCGTCGTCCTCGGCGACTACGCCTCGGACGAGGACCTCGACTGGGCGGCCACCCGGATCGCCACCTTCTCCAACTACCAGGGCGGCCAGTCCTGCATCTCGGTGCAGCGCGTCATCGCCGACGCCTCGGTCTACGACCGGCTCGTCCCGAAGATCGTCGCCGCCGTCGAGGCCCTGGTCACCGGCGACCCGGCCGACGCCACGACCGATGTCGGCCCGCTCGTCAGCGAGGACGCGGCGAAGCGTGTCGAGTCCTGGGTCGACGAGGCCGTCCAGGGCGGCGCCGAGCTGCTCACCGGCGGCAAGCGCGACGGGGCCACCTACGCCCCGACCGTCCTCGCCTCCCTCCCCGACGACGTCACGCTCTCCTGCGAAGAGGTCTTCGGCCCGGTCATGTCGATCCAGAAGGTCGACGGCGAGGCCGAGGCGTTCGCCGCCGTCAACTCCTCCAAGTACGGCCTCCAGGCAGGCGTGTTCACCCACGACCTCCAGACCGCCTTCCGCGCCCACCGCGCCCTGGAGGTCGGCGGCGTGATCATCGGCGACGTCCCCTCGTACCGCGCCGACCAGATGCCGTACGGCGGCGCCAAGCAGTCCGGCGTCGGCCGCGAGGGCGTCCGCTACGCCATGGACGACTACACCTACGAGCGCGTCCTGGTCCTCACCGGCCTCGCCCTGTAACACCCCCCCGGACGACCCCCGCCCGCCTTCCGCCCGGACAGCGAGCGCGGGCGGTGGCGGCGCAAGCGAACGGCCTGAGCCCACTGTGCGGGGGCTCAGGCCGTTCGCGTGTCCGTGCGCGGGGGCTGGTGCGGGTGCCGAACCACGGGTACAGGGGTTACATACGGACCAGTAAGCAGCGACTAGCAGTCCGTGCGTCCCGGGCGGCCCAACCCTCCTGGTCACGCGCGGCGAGGTGAGGTCCCTCATGTCCGCACCACACAACACTCCCCAGGTCCCCAAGGCCCCCAAGGTCACCGAACGTGAAGCGCGACGGGTCGCCGAGGCCGCCCGGGAGCAGGACTGGCGCAAGCCCAGCTTCGCCAAGGAGCTGTTCCTCGGACGTTTCCGGCTCGACCTGATCCATCCGCACCCTCTGCCACCGCCGGACGACATACGGCGCGGTGAGGAGTTCCTGGCGCGGCTGCGTACGTTCTGCGAGACGCACATCGACAGCGCCCGGATCGAGCGCGAGGCGAAGATCCCGGACGAGGTGATCGCGGGGCTCAAGGAGCTCGGCGCCCTCGGGATGAAGATCGAGACCAAGTACGGCGGCCTCGGACTCACCCAGGTGTACTACAACAAGGCGCTCGCTCTCGTCGGCTCCGTCAGCCCCGCGATCGGCGCGCTGCTCTCCGCGCATCAGTCGATCGGTGTACCGCAGCCCCTGAAGATCTTCGGCACCCAGGAGCAGAAGGACGTCTACCTGCCCCGGCTGGCCACCACCGACATCTCCGCGTTCCTGCTGACGGAGCCGGACGTCGGCTCCGACCCGGCCCGCCTCGCCACCACCGCCGTGCCCGACGGGCCGGACTACGTCCTGGACGGGGTGAAGCTCTGGACCACCAACGGCGTCGTCGCCGACCTCCTCGTCGTCATGGCCCGGGTGCCCGCCTCCGAGGGGCACCCCGGCGGCATCACCGCCTTCGTCGTCGAGGCCGACGCCCCCGGCGTCACCGTGGAGCACCGCAACGCCTTCATGGGCCTGCGCGGCATCGAGAACGGCGTCACCCGCTTCCACCAGGTGCGGGTGCCCGGGGCCTGCCGGATCGGGCCCGAGGGGGCCGGGCTGAAGATCGCCCTGACCACCCTCAACACCGGCCGCCTCTCGCTGCCCGCGATGTGCGTCGGCGTCGGCAAGTGGTCGCTGAAGATCGCCCGCGAATGGTCCGCCGTACGCGAGCAGTGGGGTCGGCCCGTCGCGAAACACGAGGCGGTCGGCGCGAAGATCTCCTTCATCGCGGCCACCACCTTCGCCCTGGAGGCCATCGTCGACCTCTCCTCGCAGATGGCCGACGAGGACCGCAACGACATCCGCATCGAGGCCGCCCTCGCCAAGCTGTACGGCTCCGAGATGGGCTGGCTGATCGCCGACGAACTGGTCCAGATCCGTGGCGGCCGCGGCTTCGAGACCGCCGCGTCGCTGGCCGCGCGCGGAGAGCGGGCCGTGCCGGCCGAGCAGATGCTCCGGGACATGCGGATCAACCGCATCTTCGAGGGCTCCACCGAGATCATGCACCTGCTGATCGCCCGCGAGGCCGTCGACGCCCACCTCAAGGTCGCGGGCGACATCATCGACCCCGACAAGCCGCTCTCCGCCAAGGCGAAGGCGGGCGCCAACGCCGCCGGGTTCTACGCCCGCTGGCTGCCCAAACTCGTCGCCGGACCGGGGCAACTGCCGCGCACGTACGCCGAGTTCCACCCGGCCGGGCACCGCGACCTCTCCGGGCACCTCCGGTACGTCGAGCGGGCCTCGCGCAAGCTCGCCCGGTCCACCTTCTACGCCATGTCCCGCTGGCAGGGCCGGATGGAGACCAAGCAGGGCTTCCTCGGCCGGATCGTCGACATCGGCGCCGAACTCTTCGCGATGAGCGCCGCCTGCGTCCGCGCCGAGCACCTGCGCGGGGCGGAGGAGCACGGCCGCGAGGCCTACCAGCTCGCGGACGCCTTCTGCGAGCAGGCCCGCATCCGGGTCGAGGAACTGTTCACCCGCCTGTGGTCCAACACCGACGATCTCGACCGGCGCGTGGTCGACGGCGTCCTGTCGGGGACGTACACCTGGCTGGAGGAGGGCGTCATCGACCCCAGCGGCGAAGGCCCCTGGATCGCGGACGCCACCCCCGGCCCCGCCGCCCAGGAGAACCAGCACCGCCCGGTGCGCTAGGCACGGAACCGTACGAGGTGCATCCGGTGCATTCGGTACGTCCGGTGCGTCCGGTGCGTCCCCCACGTCCACGCACCGGACGCACCCCGTACACCGCGCTCCCGGCAGGGCAGGATGAGCGCCGTGACCGTCATCGACATCCCCGGCTCCAAGTCCGTCACCGCCCGCGCCCTCTTCCTGGCCGCCGCCGCCGAAGGCACCACCACCCTGCTGCGGCCACTGCGCTCGGACGACACCGAGGGCTTCGCCGAAGGGCTGAAGAGCCTCGGTTACGTGGTTACGCAGGATGCCGACCGCTGGCACATCGAGGGCCGCCCGGCCGGGCCCGCCGTCCCCGACGCCGACGTCTACTGCCGCGACGGCGCGACCACCGCCCGCTTCCTGCCCACCCTCGTCGCGGCCGCCGCCTCCGGCACGTACCGCTTCGACGCCTCCGCCCAGATGCGCCGCCGCCCGCTCGCCCCGCTCACCCGGGCCCTCACCGCCCTCGGCGTCGACCTGCGCCACGGGGGAGCGGAGGGGCACCACCCGCTGACCGTGCGCGCCGCCGGGATCCAGGGCGGCGAACTCACCCTGGACGCAGGGGAGTCGTCCCAGTACCTCACCGCGCTGCTGATGCTCGGGCCGCTCACCGCGAAGGGCCTGCGCATCGAGGTCACCGAGCTGGTCTCCGCGCCGTACGTCGGGATCACCCTCGCGATGATGCGCGACTTCGGCGTGGACGTGGAGCGGGAGGGGAACACCTTCACCGTCCCTCCCGGCGGCTACCGGGCCACCGCCTACGCCGTCGAACCCGACGCCTCCACCGCGAGTTACTTCTTCGCCGCCGCGGCCCTCACCGGCCGCGAGGTCACCGTCCCCGGCCTCGGCATCGGCGCGCTCCAGGGCGACCTGCGCTTCGTCGACGTCCTGCGGGACATGGGCGCCGAGGTGGCGGTGGGCGCCGACGCGACCACCGTCCGCTCCACCGGCCGGCTGCGCGGGATCACCGTCAACATGCGCGACATCTCCGACACCATGCCGACCCTCGCCGCGATCGCTCCGTACGCGGACGGGCCCGTCGTCATCGAGGACGTGGCCAACACCCGGGTCAAGGAGTGCGACCGGCTGGAGGCGTGCGCCGAGAACCTGCGCGCCATGGGCATCACCGTCCACACCGGCCCGGACCGGATCGAGATCCACCCCGGCACGCCGAAGCCCACCGGGATCGCCACCCACGGCGACCACCGCATCGTGATGTCCTTCGCCGTCGCCGGACTGCGCACACCCGGCCTGACGTACGACGACCCCGGCTGCGTACGCAAGACCTTCCCGCGCTTCCACGAGGTGTTCGCGGACTTCGCGGACGGCCTCCCAGGGCGCTGAACGGGGTCGCGGGCACGCCCCACCGGGACGCGCTGTCCGCGCACACAGCCGGAGCGGCAACAATGGAGGCATGAGCGACAGCCCCGCCCCCCTCGCCGATCCGCATCTCGTCTTCGACGCCGCGGACGGCCGCCGGGATCTCGTGATCCTCGGCTCCACCGGGTCCATCGGCACCCAGGCCATCGACCTGGTCCTGCGCAACCCCGACCGCTTCCGGGTCACAGCGCTCTCGGCCGCCGGCGGCCGGGTCGCCCTGCTGGCCGAGCAGGCCCGCCGGCTGCGCGTCGACACCGTCGCGGTCGCCGCCGAGGACGCGGTCCCCGCCCTGCGCGAGGCGCTGCGGGACCAGTACGGGACCGGTGAGCCGCTCCCCGAGATCCTGTCCGGACCCGACGCGGCCACCACCCTCGCCGCGAGCGCCTGCCACACCGTGCTCAACGGCATCACCGGCTCCATCGGGCTCGCCCCGACCCTCGCCGCCCTGAAGGCGGGCCGCACGCTCGCCCTCGCCAACAAGGAGTCGCTGATCGTCGGCGGC
The DNA here is from genome assembly GCF_016901035.1 of Streptomyces durocortorensis. Classification (GTDB taxonomy): domain Bacteria; phylum Actinomycetota; class Actinomycetes; order Streptomycetales; family Streptomycetaceae; genus Streptomyces; species Streptomyces durocortorensis. The sequence continues at coordinate 33,447 of NZ_JAFEUF010000035.1, read as the reverse complement.
CCGCTGGTGAAGGCGCTCGCCGCCCCCGGCCAGATCATCCCGGTCGACTCCGAGCACGCCGCGCTCTTCCAGGCGCTGGCCGCCGGCACCCGCGCCGACGTCCGCAAACTCGTCGTCACCGCCTCCGGCGGACCCTTCCGGGGCCGTACGCGCGAGGAGCTGGCCGACGTCACCCGGGAGCAGGCGCTCGCCCACCCGACCTGGGCGATGGGACCGGTCATCACGATCAACTCCGCGACCCTGGTCAACAAGGGCCTGGAGGTCATCGAGGCGCACCTCCTCTACGACATCCCGTTCGACCGCATCGAGGTCGTCGTCCACCCGCAGTCCTACGTCCACTCGATGGTGGAATTCAGCGACGGCTCCACGCTCGCCCAGGCCACCCCGCCGGACATGCGCGGCCCCATCGCCATCGGCCTCGGCTGGCCCGAGCGGATCCCGGACGCGGCCCCCGCCTTCGACTGGTCGAAGGCCTCCACGTGGGAGTTCTTCCCGCTGGACACCGAGGCCTTCCCGTCCGTCGGTCTCGCCCGGCACGTCGGCGGGCTCGGCGGCACCGCCCCGGCCGTGTTCAACGCGGCCAACGAGGAATGCGTCGACGCTTTCCTCGCCGGACAGCTGCCCTTCAACGGAATCATGGATACGGTCACGGCTGTGGTGTCCGAACACGGCACCCCCGCCCCGGGAACCTCGCTCAGCGTCGAGGACGTCCTCGAAGCGGAAACGTGGGCCCGCGCACGGGCCCGGGAACTCTCGGCTAAAGCGACAGCGGAGGCGCGCGCATGAGTCTGACCTCGATCCTGCTGACGGTCCTGGGGATCGCCGTCTTCGTCGTGGGCCTGCTCTTCTCCATCGCCTGGCACGAGCTGGGCCACCTCTCCACGGCCAAGATGTTCGGCATCCGGGTGCCGCAGTACATGGTCGGCTTCGGCCCGACGCTCTGGTCGAAGAAGAGGGGCGACACCGAGTACGGCATCAAGGCCATCCCGGCCGGCGGCTACATCCGCATGATCGGGATGTTCCCGCCCGGCCCCGACGGCCGCCTCGAAGCCCGCTCCACCTCCCCGTGGCGCGGCATGATCGAGGACGCCCGCTCCGCCGCCTTCGAGGAGCTGCAGCCGGGCGACGAGAAGCGCCTCTTCTACACGCGCAAGCCGTGGAAGCGCGTCATCGTGATGTTCGCCGGCCCCTTCATGAACCTGATCCTCGCCGTCGCCATCTTCATGGGCGTAGCGATGACCTTCGGCTTCCAGACCCAGACCACCGAGGTCGGCGGCGTCCAGCAGTGTGTGATCGCGCAGAGCGAGAAGCGGCAGGAGTGCGCGCCCGGCGACGACCCCTCGCCCGCCAAGGCCGCCGGGCTCCAGGAGGGCGACAAGATCGTCGCCTTCGCGGGAACGAAGGTCGACGACTGGGCCACGCTCTCGGACCGCATCCGCGAGACGATCGGCCCCGCCGCCATCGTCGTCGAACGCGACGGCAGGGAAGTCACGCTCAACGCCGTCCTGCGCGAGAACGAGGTCGCCAAGAAGGACGGCAACGGCGAGGTCATCCCGGAGAAGTTCGTCAAGGCGGGCTACCTCGGCTTCGCCGCGCAGACCGAGATCGTGCCGCTCGGCTTCGGCGACTCCGTCGTCCGCATGGGCGACATGATCGAGAACGGCGTCGACTCCATCATCGCCCTGCCCGCCAAGATCCCCGCCCTCTGGGACGCGGCCTTCAGCGACGGCGAACGCGCCGACGACTCGCCGGTCGGCGTGGTCGGCGCGGCCCGGATCGGCGGCGAGGTGATGAACCTCGACATCCCGGCGCAGAACCAGGTCGCGATGATGCTGTTCCTGCTCGCCGGCTTCAACCTCTCGCTGTTCCTGTTCAACATGCTCCCGCTGCTCCCGCTGGACGGCGGGCACATCGCGGGCGCGCTGTGGGAGTCGCTGCGGCGCAACGTGGCCAAGGTCTTCCGGCGCCCCGACCCGGGCCCGTTCGACGTGGCCCGGCTGATGCCCGTCGCCTATGTGGTCGCCGGGGTCTTCATCTGCTTCACGCTGCTGGTCCTGGTGGCCGACATCGTGAACCCCGTCAAGATCTCCTGATCACCCCTTCCGTCCCTGTTGTCCCACAGGTGTCGGCCGGGCACACGCGTTGTGTCCGGCCGGTCACCGAGGGGTGGACATGTCGACACGGGTGCGTCCGCCCGGGCTCCGGTGCCGTAACCTCGAAGCCTGGAGCCCGCCGATCTCGGGACCTTGATCCACACCTTGGGGATGCACAGCGCATGACTGCGATTTCTCTCGGAATGCCGGCCGTTCCGACCAAGCTCGCCGACCGAAGGGTCAGCCGACAGATCCAGGTCGGCACGGTCGCGGTCGGCGGCGACGCACCCGTTTCCGTGCAGTCGATGACGACGACCCGTACGTCGGACATCGGCGCCACGCTCCAGCAGATCGCCGAGCTGACGGCCTCCGGCTGCCAGATCGTCCGGGTCGCGTGCCCGACGCAGGACGACGCCGACGCGCTGGCCACCATCGCCCGGAAGTCGCAGATCCCGGTGATCGCCGACATCCACTTCCAGCCGAAGTACGTCTTCGCCGCGATCGACGCCGGCTGCGCGGCGGTCCGTGTCAACCCCGGCAACATCAAGCAGTTCGACGACAAGGTCAAGGAGATCGCCAAGGCGGCCTCCGAGACCCGCACCCCCATCCGGATCGGCGTCAACGCCGGCTCCCTGGACGCGCGGCTCCTGAAGAAGTACGGCAAGGCCACCCCCGAGGCCCTCGTCGAGTCCGCCCTCTGGGAGGCGTCCCTCTTCGAGGAGCACGGCTTCGGCGACATCAAGATCTCGGTCAAGCACAACGACCCGGTCGTCATGGTCAACGCCTACCGCCAGCTCGCCGCCCAGAGCGACTACCCGCTCCACCTCGGCGTCACCGAGGCCGGACCGGCGTTCCAGGGCACCATCAAGTCGGCCGTCGCGTTCGGCGCCCTGCTCTCCGAGGGCATCGGCGACACCATCCGCGTCTCCCTCTCGGCCCCGCCGGCCGAGGAGGTCAAGGTCGGCCTGCAGATCCTGGAGGCGCTGAACCTCAAGCAGCGCCGCCTGGAGATCGTCTCCTGCCCGTCCTGCGGCCGCGCCCAGGTCGACGTCTACAAGCTCGCCGACCAGGTCAGCGCCGGCCTGGAGGGCATGGAGGTCCCGCTGCGCGTCGCGGTCATGGGCTGCGTCGTCAACGGCCCCGGCGAGGCCCGCGAGGCCGACCTCGGCGTCGCCTCCGGCAACGGCAAGGGCCAGATCTTCGTGAAGGGCGAGGTCATCAAGACCGTCCCCGAGTCGAAGATCGTCGAGACCCTCATCGAAGAGGCCCTGAAGATCGCCGAGCAGATGGAGAAGGACGGCATCTCGTCCGGCGAACCCCAGGTCTCCATCGGCGCCTGACCTGCGCCCTCACGCGTTATCGCCGCCCCGCCGGGTGCCGCATCGGGGGGGGCGGCTGCGTCCCCGGAAGCCGTTCCCCGGACTCGGGCGGCGTTCGAGGGCCTTCTCGGTTACAGTGCGGAAATCAGCAGACCGTATGGTGAGGCCCCCTCGTGTTGACGCAGACCACCACCCGGGTCCTCGAACCCAGCGACCTCGGCGCCGCACTCGCCATTCTGGAGAGCGAGCCCGTGGCCAACGCCTTCGTGACCTCCCGCGTGCAGGTCGCCGGGCTCGACCCCTGGCGCCTCGGCGGCGAGATGTGGGGCTGGTACGCCGACGGCAGGCTCCGCTCCCTGTGCTATTCCGGCGCCAACCTCGTCCCCATCTGCGCCGGGCCCGAAGCCGTCCGCGCCTTCGCCGACCGGGCCCGCCGGGCAGGCCGCCGCTGCTCCTCCATCGTCGGCCCCGCCGAACCCACCACCCAGCTCTGGCGGCTCCTCGAACCGAGCTGGGGCCCCGCCCGCGAGGTCCGCGCCAACCAGCCCCTCATGGTCACCGAGAGCCTCTCCGCCGACGTCACGCCCGACCCGCTCGTCCGCCGCATCCGCAAGGACGAGACCGAAGTCCTGATGCCGGCCTGCGTGGCGATGTTCACCGAGGAGGTCGGCATCTCCCCGCTCGCCGGCGACGGCGGACTGCTCTACCAGGCCCGCGTCGCCGAACTCATCGGCACCGGCCGCTCCTTCGCCCGCATCGACGACGGGAAGGTCGTCTTCAAGGCCGAGATCGGCGCGGCCACCCCCGAGGCCTGCCAGATCCAGGGTGTCTGGGTCGCCCCCGAACACCGCGGCAAGGGCCTCTCCGAAACGGGCATGGCCGCCGTCCTGCGCTACGCCCTCGCCGACGTCGCCCCCGTCGTCAGCCTCTACGTGAACGACTACAACACCCCCGCCCGCAAGGCCTACCGTCGCGTCGGCTTCCGCGAGGTCGGCGCGTTCATGAGCGTCCTGTTCTGAGCCGTCGTGCTTACCGGGACGCCGACCCCGGCCAGTAGGGTTCCGGCATGGCAGCCCCCGCAGAAGGCCCCGCAGCACCCGACGCCGAGATCGGCCCCGTCGACCTCGCCGCCCGCGTCGACGAAGCCCTGCACGTCCAGGCGGCCGCCTTCGGACTGAGCCAGGACGAGATCGACGTACGCCGTCACATCGTCCTCCGGCACCTGGAGCACCCCCACGCCCGCGCACTCGGCGCCACCGCCCCCGACGGACGGCTCGTCGGCTTCGTCTACGGGCTGCCCAACGACCGCGCCCAGTGGTGGTCCACCGTCGTCGAGCCCTATCTGCGGGCCACCGGCTCCGACGGCTGGCTCGACGACTCCTTCGTCATCACCGAACTCCACGTCCACCCCGACCACCAGCAGCGCGGCATCGGCCGCACCCTGATCACCGCCATCACCGACGCCGTCGACCACCCCCGGTCCATCCTCTCGGCGATCGACAAGGACAGCCCGGCCCGCGCCCTGTACCGCGCGCTCGGCTACCGCGACCTGGCCCGCCAGGTCGTCTTCCCGAGCGCCCCGCAGCCGTACGCGGTCATGGGCGCGCCCCTGCCGCTGCTGCGCCCCCCGAGCTGAATGGATTTCCGCCCGCCCGCACCGCCCGGTTAACCTCGGGCTCACCACTTTCGCGAGCAGGAGTTCACCATGGCCCAGGTCCAGCGCATGTCCCGATTGATGATCAAGACACTGCGCGACGACCCGGCGGACGCCGAGACGCTCAGCCACAAGCTGCTGGTCCGCGCCGGATACGTCCGCCGCAACGCGGCCGGCATCTGGTCCTGGCTGCCGCTCGGCAAGAAGGTCCTGGACAACATCTCAGGCGTGGTCCGCGAGGAGATGGACGCCATCGGCGCCCAGGAGGTCCTGCTCCCCGCCCTGCTGCCCAAGGAGCCCTACGAGGCGTCCGGCCGCTGGGAGGAGTACGGCGACCTGCTCTTCCGCCTCAAGGACCGCAAGGGCGGCGACTACCTCCTCGGCCCCACCCACGAGGAGATCTTCACCCAGACCGTCAAGGACCAGTGCACGTCCTACAAGGACCTGCCGGTGATGCTCTACCAGATCCAGACGAAGTACCGCGACGAGGCCCGCCCCCGCTCCGGCGTGCTCCGCGGCCGCGAGTTCCAGATGAAGGACTCGTACAGCTTCGACACCACCGACGAGGGCCTCGCGCACTCCTACGCCCTGCACCGGGCCGCGTACATCAAGATCTTCGAGCGCCTGGGCCTGGACCACCGCATCGTCTCCGCCGTCTCCGGCGCGATGGGCGGCTCGGCGTCCGAGGAGTTCCTGGCCCCCGCCGCCGCCGGTGAGGACACCTTCGCGGACTGCCCGAACTGCGACTACGCCGCCAACACCGAGGCCGTGACCTTCGCGCTCGCCCCGGTCGACGGCTCGGCGCACGGTGCGGTCGAGGAGCTGGACACCCCCGACACCCCGACCATCGAGACCCTCGCCGCGCACCTGGGCGTCCCCGCCTCGGCCACGCTGAAGAACCTGCTGGTCAAGGTGGACGGCGAGATCGTGGCTGTGGGCGTCCCCGGCCACCGCGAGGTCGACCTCGGCAAGCTGGGCGAGCACCTCGCCCCCGCCGTCGTCGAGCTGGTCACCGCCGAGGACTTCGTCGGCCGCGACGACCTCGTACGCGGCTACGTCGGCCCCCAGGGTCTGGAGAAGGTCCGTTACCTGGCCGACCCCCGCGTCGCCCCCGGCACCTCCTGGGTCACCGGCGCCAACAAGGAGGGCAAGCACGCCAAGAACGTCGTCGCGGGCCGCGACTTCGAGGTCGACCAGTACCTGGACGTCGTCGTGGTCGAGGAGGGCGACCCCTGCCCCAACTGCGGCACCGGCCTCACCCTGGACCGCGCCATCGAGATCGGCCACATCTTCCAGCTCGGCCGCAAGTACGCCGACACCTTCCAGCTCGACGTCCTCGGCCAGCAGGGCAAGCCCGTCCGCGTCACGATGGGCTCGTACGGCATCGGCGTCTCCCGCGCCGTGGCCGCCCTCACCGAGCAGACCGCCGACGACAAGGGCCTGTGCTGGCCCCGCGAGATCGCCCCGGCCGACGTCCACGTCGTCGCCGCGGGCAAGGCCCTCCAGACCGAGCTGGCCCTCGACGTCTCGGAGAAGCTCAACGCGGCGGGCCTGCGCGTCCTGGTCGACGACCGCCCCGGCGTCTCGCCCGGCGTGAAGTTCACCGACTCCGAGCTGATCGGCGTGCCCAAGATCCTGGTCGCGGGCCGCCGCTCGGCCGACGGCGTCCTGGAGCTGAAGGACCGCCGCACCGGCGAGCGCGAGGAGCTGACCGTCGACGAGGCGATCGCCCGCCTGACGGCCGACCTGGCCTGATCAGCCGATGGAAAAGGCCCCCGCGCACGGGGGGGGGGGGGCCTTCGCCGTACGGGACAGGGCTACAGCCAGCCCGCGAACTCCAGGTTCACTTCGCCCATCTGCCGCCGCCCCTCGGCCAGCGCGCGGGTGCCCGACTCGACCGCCCGGAACAGCGTCCAGCCGTGCAGCCGCGCCTGTTCCACCTCCAGCGACTCCGCCAGCTTCTTGACCCGCCGCCGGGCCGTCACCGGGCCGCCGGGCGAGGCGATCAGATCCTCCACCCGGTCCCGCACGAGCCGCGCCAGGTCATAGGCGCGCTCGCCCACCAGCGGCTCAGGACCCACCGTCAGCCACGGCGCCCGCTCGCCGGCCAGCACCTTGCTCTGCCGGAAGTTGCCGTGCAGCAGCAGGAGTTCGGGCGGCCCCTCGATCAGTTCGGCGCGGGCCGCGAGCGCCGCGTCCACCAGTGGCGCCAGCTCCGGATCGGCCTCGGCGGCGGCCCGCATCCCGGCGCTCTGCCGCTCGGTCCGCCCGGCCACCGTCTCGAATGCGTGCTCCGCGGGCGGCGCCACCCACAGCCTGCGCACCGTGCCCGCCGCCTCCAGCAGCGCCTTCGCCTCCGGCAGCGAGCGCAGCGACACCTCGTGGTGCAGCCGCTCCAGCAGCAGCGCCCCGGACCCGTCGGGCTCAGCCTCGTCGAGCCCCGGGCCGTCCAGCGGCTTCACCGCGCCCCAGCCGTTCCAGTGCTCCAGCGCCGCCCGCTCCAGCTCGGGCCCGGCGACCGGCGGGGCGATCTTCAGCGCGGCCGGGGTTCCGTCGGCCCGCCGCACCAGGACCACCAGGGAGCTGCGCCCGCCGGGGGCGGCCACCCGCTCCACGGTGAGGCCGTCCCCGGCGGTGAGCGCCCGTTCGGTCAGCGCGGGGAGCCCGGCCAGCCAGTCGGCCGCCGCGGCGTCCCCGTACATCTCGCCGAGCGCGCGCACGAGGCGCTGCGGCGGTTCGAAACCCATACGTCGTGTGTTCCCTTTCCGGATCCTTCGGGTCAGCGCGTCCCGTCCGCGCCCGCTGCCTCCACCGGGCCCGTCGCGGCCGGATCCGCACCGGCGGCCCGCTCGGCGAGCCCCGGAAAGGCTACGTTGCCGCCCCGCCACCGGGCCGACCGCACCGCGGCCTCCCGCAGCGCACCCGCGGCGTCCTCCCGCCGCGCGCCCTCGGTGGCCCGGACGAGATCGGCGTAGGCGCCCGCGATCCGGTCCTCCAGGACCGCGGCGAGCCGCACAGCGGCGGGGCCGTCCGGCACGGCGAACGGCAGGGCGTACGCGGCGTCCGAGGCCACCGGGCGCCCGCCCAGGTCCCGGGCGGTGCGCGCCAGCGCGTCCCGGCGGGCCCGGTGAGCGTCGTGCGCCGCCCGGGCCTCGGCGCCCCGCTTGCCGTCGAGACGGCCGCCCAGCACCCCGTAGCCGTACACCGCGGCGTGCTCGGCGGCCAGGGCGGCCTGGACGGCGGTCAGCTCGGGGGAGTCGGCGTCGGAGTCGTCATCGGACCGCCGGATCGAACGGGTGCTCATACGGCTGTCTCCTCGGCCAGTTCGGTCAGCAGGTACGCGTGTGCCGCGGCGGCCGCCGCCACCGAGGCCAGCAGCCGGGCCAGCTCGGGTCCGGCCGTCAGCAGGGCCTCGGTGTGCGCGTCGGCCCGGCGGCGCTCGGCGGCGGCCAGCTCCCGCACCGCGGCCTTCGGGTCGGCCGACACCGGACCGGCGGGTGCCGGAGGAGCGTCGTCGGCCTTCGGGGCGCCCTTCTTCGGCTCGCCCTTCGCGCGCGGCGGCGCCAGCGCCTTCCCGTGCTCGGCCACGGCCGCCCGCAGGGGCACGAGGCCCGCCGCCGTGGCCGGATGCGCCTCGGCCACCAGGTCGTACTGGGCGAGCAGGAGGGCGCCGTCGCGCACCGCCTTCTCGCGCAGCGTCTTCTCGGCCTTCGCGGTGGTGGCCCGCGCGCCGGAGTGCGCGGGCTGCTTCCCCCCGGCGCCATCGTCGTCGCCCCCGCAGCCGGTCAGCACCGCACCCAGGGCGAGGGCTCCCGTCGCGGTGAGCGCCCCCCTGCGCGTCGTCCCCGTGCGCCGCACGTTTCTCCTTCGGGCCTGGACCGGTCCTGACAGGATCTGTCCTGATGTGATCACCGCAGGCGAGCGTACCCGCGGCCGAGCGGCAGGCGGACGGCAACACCCCTGGCGACCGGATACCCTTTGACCTGACGCACGACGATCCCCACAACAGCACACGCGGCCGAGGAGTCACCCGGATGAGCACCACCCAGAGCGAGAGGCTGCGCGGGCTGCTGGAACCGCTCGTCAGCGCGCAGCAGCTGGACCTCGAAGAGATCGAGGTGTCCCGGGCCGGCCGACGTGGAGTGCTGCGGGTCATCGTGGACTCCGACGATGGCGTGGAGCTGGACGCCTGTGCGGAGCTGAGCCGCGCGATCTCCGAGAAGCTGGACGAGACCGACGCGATGGGCGACGGCGAGTACGTCCTCGAAGTCAGCTCCCCCGGCGCGGACCGCCCGCTGACCGAGCACCGCCACTACGTACGCGCCACCGGCCGGCTGGCCAGGTTCCACCTGACCGGCGACGGCTCCGGTGAGCTGGTCGCCCGCATCCTCGCCGTCGACGAGGACGGGCTCGACCTCGAAGTGCCCGGCGTCAAGGGCCGCAAGCCCACCACCCGCCGCCTCGCCTTCGACGAGATCGCCAAGGCGCGCGTGGAGATCGAATTCAACCGCAAGGACAAGAAGGAAGAGGAGGCGTAGCCGTGGACATCGATGTGAAGCTTCTGAAGGGCTTGGCGCAGGACAAGGAGATCCCCTTCGAGGTGCTCGTCGGGGCGATCGAGTCGGCCCTCCTCATCGCGTACCACCGCACCGACGGCAGCTACCGCCGGGCGCGCGTGAAGCTCGACGAGAACGGCCACGTGACCGTGTGGGCCAAGGAGGACCCGGCCGACCTCGAAGAGGGCCAGGAGCCCAAGGAGTTCGACGACACCCCCTCCGGGTTCGGCCGGATCGCCGCGACCACCGCCAAGCAGGTCATCCTGCAGCGGCTGCGCGACGCCGAGGACGACAGGACCTTCGGCGAGTACGCGGGCCACGAGGGCGATGTCGTCACCGGCGTCGTCCAGCAGGGCAAGGACCCCAAGAACGTCCTGGTCGACATCGGCAAGATGGAGGCCATGCTGCCGGTGCAGGAGCAGGTCCCGGGCGAGGAGTACACGCACGGCCTGCGTCTGCGTACGTATGTCGTACGGGTCGCCAAGGGCGTCCGGGGCCCGTCGGTGACGCTCTCGCGCACCCACCCCAACCTGGTGAAGAAGCTCTTCGCCCTGGAGGTCCCGGAGATCGCGGACGGCTCGGTGGTCATCGAGGCCATCGCCCGCGAGGCCGGCCACCGCACCAAGATCGCCGTGCGCTCCACCCGCGCGGGTCTGAACCCCAAGGGCGCCTGCATCGGCCCGATGGGCAGCCGTGTGCGCAATGTCATGGCCGAGCTGCACGGCGAGAAGATCGACATCGTGGACTGGTCCGACGACCCGGCCGAGATGGTCGCCAACGCGCTCTCGCCCGCCCGGGTGAGCGAGGTCGAGGTCGTCGACCTCGGCGCCCGCTCCGCCCGCGTCACCGTGCCGGACTACCAGCTGTCGCTGGCGATCGGCAAGGAGGGCCAGAACGCCCGCCTCGCCGCCCGCCTCACCGGCTGGCGGATCGACATCCGTCCCGACACCGAGACGGACGAGGAGCGCGAGAACGCCGACCGCGAGCGGGCCGAGCGGGCCCGGGAGCGCTCGGAAAGGCGTTGACCCGGAGCCGCTCCAGGGAATAGATCTTGGCCGTACGCCGCTGAGATCACGACAACATCCGTTCGATTTTTGCCCCAAAGGGGTGAGGTCGGTACGGGGAGGTAGACTTAAACGTGTCTGGCCGGACGCAAGCCCGCGCTTGCCCCGAGCGAACCTGTGTGGGATGCCGGGAGCGAGTGGCCAAGAGCGAGCTGCTGCGCATCGTGGTGGACGAGGGCGCCTGCGCCCCCGATCCACGCGGTACGCTGCCCGGCCGGGGTGCTTATGTGCACCCCACCTCTGTCTGTCTCGACCTGGCGGTTCGCCGCCGGGCGTTCCCCCGGGCCTTCAAGGCCAAGGGGCCGTTCGACACCGCGGCACTCACGCGGTTCGTCGAGCGGGCGACACCGTAAGAAACTGAAAGTGAACGGCACGGGGCCCCGTGCGGTCAGGTACCTCGCGAGTTGGAAGTAGGTCGAGATTGCGATGAGCACTCGATGAGTACGCGATGAGTACGCCCATGAAGTAGCGACGGTCCGGCGGTAACCCGGACCTAAAAGGAGCGAAGTGGCTAAGGTCCGGGTATACGAACTCGCCAAGGAGTTCGGCGTCGAGAGCAAGGTCGTCATGGCCAAGCTCCAAGAACTCGGTGAATTCGTCCGTTCGGCGTCCTCGACGATCGAGGCGCCGGTTGTACGAAAGTTGACCGACGCACTGCAGGGGCCCGGCGGCAACGCCGGCAAGTCCGCTGCCAAGCCTGGCGCGCCCCGCAAGGCGACGCCCGCGAAGCCCGCAGCGCCCTCCCCGGCCGCTGCGGCACGTCCTGCTGCCCCGAAGCCCGGCGCACCGGCCCCCAAGCCGGCCGCTGCCGAGGCCCCGGAGACCAGCACCCCCGCGGCGCCCTCCGCGCCGTCGGCGGGCCCCCGTCCGGGCCCGAAGCCCGCGCCGAAGGCGGCCCCGGTGACCCCGGTCCCGGCCGCCGAGTTCTCGGCTCCGGCTCCGGCCCAGCCGGCCGCCCCCCAGCAGCCCCAGAGCCCGCGTCCCTCGGGCGCCACGCCGGGTCCGCGTCCCGCACCCGCCCGTCCGGCTCCGGCCGGCGGTCAGCGCGACGGTGGCCAGCGTGACGTCGGCCATGGCGGCGAGCGCGGCGGCGACCGCCGCGCGCGTCCCGCAGGCCAGGGCGCCCAGCGCCCCGGCGGGGCCCGTCCGGCCGGTCCCCGTCCGGGCAACAACCCCTTCACCTCCGGCGGCTCCACCGGCATGGCGCGCCCCGGGGCGCCCCGTCCCGGTGGCGCCCCGCGCCCCGGTGGCGGCCAGGAGCGCCCCGGCGCCCCGCGTCCGCAGGGCGGCCCCGGCGGCGCCCCGCGCCCCCAGGGCGGTCAGGGTCAGGGCGGTGCCCGTCCCACTCCGGGCGGCATGCCCCGCCCGCAGGCTCCGCGTCCCGGCGGCGGTCCCGCCGGTAACCGCCCCAACCCGGGCATGATGCCGCAGCGTCCCGCCGCGGGCCCGCGTCCCGGTGGTGGCCCCGGCGGTGGCCGTGGTCCCGGCGGTGGCGGTCGTCCCGGCGGTGCCGGTGGCGGCGGTCGTCCCGGTGGCGGCGGCTTCGCGGGTCGTCCCGGTGGCGGCGGCGGTGGCGGCTTCGCCGGCCGTCCGGCCGGTCCCGGTGGCGGCGGCGGTGCCGGTCGTCCCGGTGGTGGCGGCGGCTTCGGCGGTCGTCCCGGCTTCGGTGGCCGTCCGGGTGGTCCCGGTGGCCGCGGTGGCACGCAGGGTGCGTTCGGCCGTCCCGGCGGTCCCGCGCGTCGTGGGCGTAAGTCGAAGCGGCAGAGGCGCCAGGAGTACGAGGCCATGCAGGCCCCGTCGGTCGGCGGCGTCATGCTGCCCCGCGGCAACGGACAGGCCGTCCGGCTGTCGCGCGGCGCCTCGCTCACCGACTTCGCGGAGAAGATCAACGCCAACCCGGCGTCGCTCGTCGCCGTGATGATGAACCTCGGCGAGATGGTCACCGCCACGCAGTCCGTTTCCGACGAGACGCTCCGGCTTCTCGCCGAGGAGATGAACTACGTCCTGGAGATCGTCAGCCCCGAGGAGGAGGACCGCGAGCTGCTCGAGTCCTTCGACATCGAGTTCGGCGAGGACGAGGGCGGCGAAGAGGCTCTGGTCTCGCGTCCGCCGGTCGTGACCGTCATGGGTCACGTCGACCACGGTAAGACCCGCCTCCTCGACGCGATCCGCAAGACGAACGTCGTCGCGGGCGAGGCCGGTGGCATCACCCAGCACATCGGTGCCTACCAGGTCTCCTCCGAGGTCAACGGCGAGGACCGGAAGATCACCTTCATCGACACCCCGGGTCACGAGGCGTTCACCGCCATGCGTGCCCGTGGTGCGAAGTCGACCGACATCGCGATCCTCGTGGTGGCGGCCAACGACGGTGTGATGCCCCAGACGATCGAGGCGCTGAACCACGCCAAGGCGGCCGAGGTGCCGATCGTGGTCGCGGTCAACAAGATCGACGTCGAGGGCGCCGACCCGACCAAGGTGCGCGGTCAGCTCACCGAGTTCGGTCTGGTGGCCGAGGAGTACGGCGGCGACACCATGTTCGTCGACATCTCCGCCAAGCAGGGCCTCAACATCGAGGCGCTCCTGGAGGCCGTCGTCCTCACCGCCGACGCCTCGCTCGACCTGCGGGCCAACCCGGAGCAGGACGCGCAGGGCATCGCGATCGAGTCCCACCTCGACCGCGGTCGCGGTGCCGTCTCGACCGTCCTGGTCCAGCGCGGAACGCTGCGCATCGGTGACACGGTGGTCGTGGGCGACGCCTACGGCCGCGTGCGCGCCATGCTCGACGACAACGGTCAGAACGTCCAGGAAGCGGGTCCCTCGACCCCCGTCCTGGTGCTCGGTCTCACCAACGTCCCGGGCGCCGGCGACAACCTCCTGGTGGTCGACGAGGACCGTACGGCCCGTCAGATCGCCGAGAAGCGTGCCGCCCGTGAGCGCAACGCCAACTTCGCCCGCAAGGGCGTCCGGTTCTCCCTGGAGAACCTGGACGAGGCGCTCAAGGCCGGTCTGGTCCAAGAGCTCAACCTCATCATCAAGGGCGACGCGTCCGGTTCGGTGGAGGCTCTCGAGTCCTCGCTGCTCCAGCTCGACGTCGGTGAAGAGGTCGACATCCGGATCCTGCACCGCGGTGTGGGTGCGGTCACCGAGTCGGACATCAACCTGGCGACGGGTTCCGACGCCATCGTGATCGGCTTCAACGTGCGCGCCGCAGGGCGTGCCGAGCAGATGGCCGAGCGCGAGGGCGTGGACGTCCGGTACTACTCGGTCATCTACCAGGCGATCGAAGAGATCGAGGCGGCCCTCAAGGGTCTGCTCAAGCCGGAGTACGAAGAGGTCGAGCTCGGCACGGCGGAGATCCGCGAGATCTTCCGCTCGTCCAAGCTGGGCAACATCGCCGGTGTGCTGGTCCGCTCCGGCGAGGTCAAGCGCAACACCAAGGCGCGCCTGCTGCGCGATGGCAAGGTCATCGCGGAGAGCCTCAACATCTCCGGTCTGCGCCGCTTCAAGGACGACGTCACCGAGATCCGCGAAGGCTTCGAGGGCGGTATCAACCTCGGAAACTTCAACGACATCAAGATCGACGACGTCATCGCGACGTACGAGATGCGCGAGAAGCCGCGAGGCTGATCCACCTCGGGTCCGCAAGGATCCGCTGGGATTCGGAAGGGGTGTGGGAGTCCGCTCCCGCACCCCCTCCACCACGGTCGGGGCCGGTCGACGGGTCGTATTTCCGTCGATCGGCTCCGGCCGTTCCGGTACGGTTCTGATGTCCCCGGCAAGCTCTGGCGGGGCACGAACCCGAACCGGCGGGACATCCGGACACACATGTATGTGGGGACCTTGTCCTTCGATCTGCTCCTCGGCGACGTACGGTCGTTGAAGGAGAAGCGTTCCGTCGTCCGCCCGATCGTCGCCGAGCTCCAGCGCAAGTACGCGGTGAGTGTGGCCGAGACCGGCGGGCAGAATCTCCACCGCAGGGCCGAGATCGGCCTTGCCGTGGTCTCCGGTGACACCGGACACCTCACGGACGTACTGGACCGCTGCGAGCGGCTGGTCGCGGGACGACCCGAGGTGGAGCTGCTGTCGGTGAGACGGCGGCTGCACAGTGACGAAGACTGACAGTCGAGCGAAATCAGAAGGAAGAGTGACGGACCGGTGACCGACAACGCGCGGGCCCGCAAGCTGGCCGATCGCATCCAGGTCGTGGTCGCGGAGACCCTGGACCGGCGAATCAAGGATCCGCGGCTGGGATTCGTGACGATCACGGACGCCCGGGTCACCGGCGACCTGCGGGAGGCCACGGTCTTCTACACGGTCTACGGCGACGACGAGGAGCGCGCGGCCTCGGCGGCCGCGCTGGAGAGCGCCAAGGGCGTTCTGCGCTCCGAGGTCGGCCGGCAGACCGGGGTCCGGTTCACGCCGACCCTGGCCTTCGTGCCGGACGCCCTCCCGGACAACGCCCGCACCATCGAGGACCTCCTCGACAAGGCGCGGGCCAAGGACGCGGAGGTGCGCCAGGTCTCCACCGGAGCGACGTACGCCGGTGGGGCCGACCCGTACCGCAAGCCCGAGGACGAGGACGACGAGGCGGAGACCCCCGGCTCGACCGACAAGAACGAGGGCCCCGCCTCCGCATGACCGAGCAGACCACCACGCCGGACGGCCTTGTCATCGTCGACAAGCCGTCCGGCTTCACTTCGCACGACGTCGTCGCCAAGATGCGCGGCATCGCCCGCACGCGACGCGTCGGCCACGCCGGCACGCTGGACCCGATGGCGACCGGCGTTCTCGTACTCGGAGTCCAGCGGGCCACCAAGCTCCTGGGCCACCTCGCCCTGACCGAGAAGGAGTACCTCGGCACGATCCGGCTCGGCCAGGACACCGTCACCGACGACGCCGAGGGCGAGATCATCTCGTCCACCGACGCCTCCGGGGTG
Source organism: Streptomyces durocortorensis (assembly GCF_016901035.1). Lineage (GTDB taxonomy): Bacteria > Actinomycetota > Actinomycetes > Streptomycetales > Streptomycetaceae > Streptomyces > Streptomyces durocortorensis. Next base: position 17,824 of record NZ_JAFEUF010000035.1, on the reverse strand, counting down.
ACGCGTGAAGGCATCGACGCCGGGGTGGCCGCGCTGACCGGCGCGATCATGCAGGTGCCGTCCAAGGTCAGCGCCATCAAGATCGACGGAAAGCGGTCCTACGCGCGGGTGCGCGGCGGCGAGGAGTTCGAGATCCCGGCCCGTCCGGTGACCGTCTCCTCCTTCCGCGTCTACGACGTCCGCGAGGCCGTCGCCGAGGACGGCACCCCGGTCGTGGACCTGGTCGTCTCCGTCGTCTGCTCCTCGGGGACGTACATCCGCGCCCTGGCCCGGGACCTCGGCGCCGGGCTCGGCGTCGGCGGCCACCTCACCGCGCTGCGCCGCACCCGGGTCGGCCCGTACGGACTGGACGCGGCCCGGACGCTCGACCAGCACCAGGAGGAGCTGACCGTGATGCCGGTCGCCGAGGCGGCGGACGCGGCCTTTCCCCGCTGGGACGTCGACGAGAAGCGCGCCAAGCTGCTCCTGAACGGCGTACGGCTGGACATGCCGGCCTACCCGCCGGGGCCGGTCGCGGTCTTCGGGCCGGACGGGGCGTTCCTCGTGCTCGTGGAAGAGGAGAAGGGCAAGGCCAAGAGCCTCGCCGTCTTCGCCTGACCCCCGGCCGACGCGCCACCTCCCTGTTGCCGACCGCGCCACCTCCTTGTTGTGAAGCGGGCACCACCCCCCAACCGGTGCCCGCTTCACCTTTCCCCTCCCCGGCACCATCTCTGCTCCTCCGAGGACACGGGTATTCACCCCATTGGACGGGCGCTCGGAGTGAATACCGGGGGCGCAGGGGGCGCTTTCCCCGTCCGCGTGCTCCGGGAGATCACCGGCGGCCTAACGTCGGACCATGGGCAGTGGGGACCGGTCGAAGCTGGTAAAAATCTGCGATCAGGCCGGCCGGCCGCGAGGGACGGGATTCGTCGCGGACGAGCGCGGCACGGTCGTCACCGCCCATCAGGCCGTCGTCTCCCCGGGCCCGCTCCTCCTCCACGGCACCGACGACCGCACCTGCACCGTCGGCCCCGACGACATCACCGCGCTGCCCGCCCTCGGCCTCGCCCTCCTGCGCACCGGCGGACCCGACGCCCTCGACGCCGAACCGCTGCCCATCGCCGGGCGCGACCGCGCCGAGCCCGGTGGTTACGTGGACATCGCCGCCCACGGACGGCGCGAGGCCCGCGTGCTCGGCACCACCCCCGCCACCTACTCCGCACCGAACGGCGCCGGCCATCCGGTCCCCGCCGCCCTGGAGCTGGCCCTCGGCACGGACGGGCGCGACGCCCTGCGCTCCGGCGGCGCGGCCATCGGCGGACCGGTCACCGACCCGGCCACCGGCGCGGTCCTCGGCATCCTCTGCACCACGCTCACCGCCCCCCACGAGGCGGCCGGCCTGGCGCTCCCGATCACCCGGGGCACGGACGACACCCTGGACGCCCTGCTCCGCCGCAACGCCGCCGTCGCCCCCGCCTACGGCCCTTACCTCAACCTCGCCGGGGCTCTCCAGCTCACCGCCACCTCCGTCGCCTCCGCGGACGGCCCGAAGGCCCGCACGGCACCGGTCGAGCGCGCGGACGTCCACGCCGAGCTGGCCGCCTTCGCCGCCGGTACGGGCTTGGTTCTGGGCCTCGTCGGCGCACCCGGCACCGGCCGCACCACCGAGCTGGCCGCCCTCGCCGCCCGCCGCGCCGACGGCGGAGCGCCCGCCCCCACGCTCTGGCTGCGCGGCGCGGACCTGCTGGCCGAGGACGTCTCGATCGCGGACGCCGCGAGCCGTACGCTCACCCGCTCCGCCCGGATCGTCACGGCGGCGGGCGCCCACGGCGACATGAGCACGGCCACCCCGGAGCGTGTCGCCAAACTCGCCGCCGACGCCGGGCACCCGCTCCTGGTGGTCCTCGACGGCCCCGAGGAGATGCCGCCGCTGCTGGCCCACCGGCTGGCCGACTGGACGCGCTCCACCCTCGGCTGGCTCCGCGACAACACCGTCCGGCTCGTCGTCGCCTGCCGCCCCGAGCACTGGGAGACCGCGGGCGCCCTCTGGCCCCCGGACGCCCTGCACCGCCCGCACCGCCCCGCCCGGCGGCTGCCGCCCGCCCTGCGGCTGACCGACCTCACCCCCGAGCAGGCCGAGAGCGCCAAGGAGGCGTACGGCATCCCGCCGACCGCCCTGGCTCCCGGCCACGACCGGCACCCGCTGACCCTGCGGCTCCTCGCCGAGGTCCGCGAGGCTCTCCCGCCGGGTGTGCCCGGCCGCCCCGACACCGAGGACGTCTTCGGCGCCCACCTCGACCTGCTGTGCGTGCGCGCCGCCGTCCGGATCGCGGCCGCCGCCGACGAACAGCCCCGCGGCGCGGCCGTGCGCCGGCTGGCCGCCCGGGTGGCGGGCCAGGTCCACGAGGCGGCCCGCCGCTGTCTGGGCCCGGGCCAGGGCGAGCTGGACCGGGCGGCATTCGAGGAGATCTTCCCCTGGCGCACCGGCTGGGCCTCCGCCGTGCTCACCGAGGGCCTCCTCGTCCCCGCCGGGGTGGGCTACCGCTTCGCCCACGAGGAGCTCGGCGACTGGGTGCAGGGCGCCCACCTCGACCTGGACGCGGCCCTGCGCTCCCTCGTGCACCGCTGGCACCGGGGGAGCGGCGGGACGGTGCGTACGCCGAGCGCTGAGGACGAACCCCGCAGCCTGCCCGTGCCCCGGCACCGCATCGGGCCGGTGATCCAGGCGATGGTGCTCCTCGGCCGCCGCCAGGGCACCGCCGCCCTCGCCCACCGGATGGCCGACCTCATCGAGGCGCTGGACCGGCTCTGGACCGACGAGGGCCCGCGCGACGAGGACGCCGCCTGGTGGGCGGCCCACCTCCTCAAAGGCAGCCTCCTCCGGGTGCCCGACGCCCGCCCGTATCTCGGCGTCCTGCGGGTCCTCGCCGGACGCATCACCCGCCGCTCCGCCGCCCCCGAAGGACCCGGGGACCTCGGGGCGTACGGCGAGTTCGGCCCCTGGTTCTGGCGGCGGCTCCGGCTGCCCGAGGAGGACCGGATCGACCTGCTCCGCCGCCTGGTGCCCGCAGACGGGCTGCCCCGCACCGACGGCGACGAACGCTATCTGGACGCGGTCGCCCGCCGCCTCGCCCTCGACGCCCCGGCCGTCCAGCCGCTGCTGTGCCGCTGGTTCACCGACGAACGCCCGCTGCTCGTGGGCCCCGACGCACCGGACGTACCCCTGCGCCCCACCGTCGCCGCCGCCGCGCAGGCCCTGCTGTACGCCCGTCGCGAGCTGGACCTCGACGGCCTCGCCGACGCGCTGATCGCCACCCCGCACACCCGGGCCGGGGAGCTGCTCGCCGCCCTCGCGGAGGACGAGCCCACCGCGCTCTGCCGGGCCGTCGAGCGCTGGGCCCGCGACGAGGACCGCCCGGCCCGCCGCTCCGCCGCCGCCCGTTACGCCGGACTCCTCCAGCAGCGGGTCACCGCCGAGGGCGACCGGGCCCTGCTGCGCTCCGCCGCCGAGATCCTGCTGGGCCGCCCCGAGGACGCCGAGCTGCACGCCGCCGCCCACACCCTCCTGGTCCGCGACCCGAAGGCCAGGAGGCGCCACCTCCCGGGCGCGCTGCGCGCGTTCGCCGCCGGCGACCCCCGGCTCCCCGTCGAACTGCTCGCCGAGGTGTTCCCGGCCCACCAGGAGCCGGTCCTCGCCGCCCTCCGCGCCCGTCTCGCCCGCCCCGGCGACGGCGGGGGAGCGGTGCTGCGGGCCCTGGCCGGCCTCGACACGCCCGCGCTCGCGCTGCACGTCGCCGGACTCGTACGGGAGTACATCGACGCCCACCCGGAGGACGGCACGCACGCCGCCGAGTACGTCGACCTCCGCCTGGAGCACGGCCCGGCCGCCCGCGCCCTTCTCCTGCCCCTGGTCACCGGGCTGCTGCGGGACCGCCCCGCCCCGCCGCCGGTGCGCGCCGCCCTCGCCGGGGTGCTCGCCGGTCCCGGCAGCGCGGACTCCCGGCCGCTGCGGGCCGAGCTGCTGGAGGTGCTGCTGGAGTTCGAGCAGACCACCGGCCGCAACCCGGACGTGCTGGAAGCCCTCCTCCGGGCCGCCGCCGAGGGCTCGGAGCGCCGCCCCGAGATCCGTACCCGCGCCCTCGTCCACCGCACCGGGATGCTGCTGGTCCGCACCCCCGAAGGCGCGGCCCGCTTCGACCGGGGCCTGGTCGAGCTCGCCCGTGAGGTGCCCGGCTTCGCCGCCCTCGTCACCCGCTGGCTGGCCGACGCCCCGCAGGAGTGGGCGGCGGTGGTGGGCCCGAGCGCCCGGCGCACGGTCGAGGCGTTGGAGACATCACGCCCGTCCATGCCGATGCCGATGCAGGCGGCGGGACGTGAGCATGGCAGTCTTAGACCTGCGTAATCGACATACACACGTACACAGGTTCGGGCGAGGAGCGGTCACAGTGCAGCGCTGGCGTGGCTTGGAGGACATCCCCCAGGACTGGGGACGCAGCGTCGTCACCATCGGCTCCTACGACGGCGTGCACCGCGGACACCAGCTGATCGTCGGCCGGGCCGTCGAGCGCGCCCGCGAGCTGGGCGTCCCGTCCGTCGTCGTCACCTTCGACCCGCACCCCAGCGAGGTCGTCCGCCCCGGCAGCCACCCGCCGCTGCTCGCCCCGCACCACCGCCGCGCGGAACTGATGGCGGAGCTGGGCGTGGACGCCCTGCTGATCCTGCCGTTCACCGCGGAGTTCTCGAAGCTGTCGCCCGCCGACTTCATCGCGAAGGTCCTCGTCGACCGCCTGCACGCCAGGGCCGTCATCGAGGGGCCCAACTTCCGCTTCGGCCACAAGGCCGCGGGGAACGTCGCGCTGCTGACCGAGCTGGGCGCCACCTACGACTACACCGTCGAGGTCATCGACCTGTACGTCACCGGCGAGGCGGGCGGCGGACAGCCGTTCTCCTCCACGCTCACCCGCCGGCTGATCGCCGAGGGCGACGTCACCGGGGCCGCCGAGATCCTCGGCCGCCCGCACCGGGTCGAGGGCATCGTGGTGCGCGGCGCGCAGCGCGGCCGCGAGCTGGGCTTCCCGACGGCCAACGTCGAGACCCTGCCGCACACCGCGATCCCCGCCGACGGCGTGTACGCCGGCTGGCTGGAGGTGGACGGCGAGTCGATGCCCGCCGCGATCTCGGTCGGTACGAACCCGCAGTTCGACGGCACCGAGCGGACGGTCGAGGCGTACGCCATCGACCGCGTCGACCTGGACCTCTACGGGCTGCACGTGGCCGTCGACTTCCTCGCGTACGTGCGCGGCATGCTGAAGTTCGACTCGATCGACGAGCTGCTGGTGGCGATGGCCGCCGATGTGAAGCGCTCCAGCGAGCTGACCGCCGCGTACGACCGCACCCACTGACGTACGCCGGGGGCGTGCGCCGCGCCCGGGTACGACGGATGCTGACAGGGTGCGCGACATCCTGCCCGACCTCCGTGCCCGGTGCGCCGACGGCGTCCCCCTCGCCCTGGCGACCGTCGTCGCCGTGCACGGCAGCGCGCCCCGCGACCCGGGCGCGGTCATGGCCGTCGACGCGGCGGGCACGGTGGTGGGCAGTGTCTCCGGGGGCTGCGTCGAGGGCGATCTGTACGAGGTCGCCCGCGAGGTGCTCGCCGGGGCCGGCCCGCGCGTCGTGTCGTACGGGATCAGCGACGACGAGGCGTTCGGCGTCGGGCTGACCTGCGGCGGCACGATCGAGGTGCTGGTGCGCGCGTACGCGACCGCCGCCGAGCGCGCGGACCTCGCGGCCGTCCTGGACCTGATCGCCGCCGACCTGCCGGTGGCCGAGGCGACCGTCCTGTCCGGCGCGGCGGAGACCGGGGCCCGCCTGGTGGTCCGCCCCTCCGATGCCGGTGCCGCCACCGGCACGCTCGGCTCCGAGGGGCTCGCCACCGGCACGCTCGGCTCCGAAGGCCTCGACGCCGCCGTCACCGCCGATGCCCGTGGGCTGCTGGCCCAGGGCCACAGCGCCATCCAGTGGTACGGGGCGCAGGGCCAGCGCCGGATGCAGGAGGTCGCCGTCTTCGTCCGGACGTACGCCCCGCCGGCCCGCATGCTCGTCTTCGGCGCGATCGACCACGCGGCCGCCACCGCCCGCATCGGCTCGTTCCTCGGCTACCGGGTCACCGTCTGCGACGCCCGCCCCGCCTTCGCCACCCGGGAACGCTTCCCCACGGCCGACGAGGTGGTCCGCGCCTGGCCGCACACCTACCTGGCGTCCACCGAGGTCGACGCCCGCACCGTGATCTGCGTCCTCACCCACGACCCCAAGTTCGACGTCCCCCTGCTCCTCGCGGCCCTGCGCACGCCCGCCGCGTACATCGGTGTGATGGGCAGCCGCCGCACCCACCACGACCGGCTCGCCCGGCTGCGCGAGGCCGGGGCGGACGAGGCGGCGCTCACCCGCCTCGCCTCGCCCATCGGCCTGGACCTCGGAGCCCGTACGCCGGAGGAGACGGCGCTGTCCATCGCGGCCGAGGTCATCCAGCACCGCTGGGGCGGGACGGGGCGGCCGCCCGGCGAGCTGACGGGGGCGATCCACCACCCCGGCGGGCCGGCCGGGGCGCGGTGATCAGGGCGATCACGGCACCGTCTTCGCGCCGTCCCGGGGAGCCGCCTCCGCCTCCTCCTGCGGTACGCCGTCCTCGCGGGGGCGGTCCATGGCCCGCCACTCCGGCCGCAGTCCGGCCAGGGTGGTGGTGAGGAAGTACGCGGCCCCGCAGACGAGCAGCACCGGAGTCAGTCCGGCGGCCGTCACCGCCGCCCCGGCGAGCAGCCCGCCGAGCGGGATGCCGGACCAGGCCAGCGAGTCCCCGAGGGCGTTGACCCGGCCCAGCATCCGGCGCGGCACGCGCTCGACGAGGACGGCGCCCAGGACGGGGTTGATGAACCCGGCGCCGAACCCGCTGACCGCGAAGACGGCCAGCACCGCGGCCAGGGGGGCGTCCAGCGCGAGGACCAGGAACCTCGGGGCCCCGGCCAGCAGGAACCCGACGAGGAACACCGCTCTGCGGGGCAGCCGGTGCGCGGCCATCGCGGCGATGAGGCTCCCGCCGACCGCGGCGGCCCCCAGCGCCGTGCTGGCCAGACCGATCGCCGCCGGTCCATGCCCGGACTCCTCGGCCCAGACGGGGATCATCAGGCTGGTCAGCGCCGCGTCCAGCAGGTTGGTGATCCCGACCATGACGATGACGGCGAGCAGCAACGGATCACCGCGCAGGAAGGTGAAGCCCTCGCCGAACCGCCGCCAGTAGCCCGGCTCCTGGTCGTCGGCCGATGCTGCGGGGTCCACGGCCGGACGCCCCATGCCGCGCGGCAGCGCGACGGCGACGATCACCGAACCGAGCACGAAGCAGCCCGCGTTGACGACGAGACCGGTCATGGGGCCGAGCAGCGCCACGAGGGCGCCGCCCGCCGCCGGTCCGATGGTGGAGGCGAGCCGCTCGATCACACCGGACAGGCCCATGGCCCGCTCCAGAGGTGTTCCGGCGCGCTCGGCGGCCTCCGGGACCATGACCTCTTTTGCCAGGTCGCCCGGGCCCCGAGCGGCCCCGATCAGCGCGACCAGGCCCAGCAGGACGGGGAAGGACAGCAGGTCCAGGGTGTGCAGAAGAGGGATCGACGCGGCGGCGGCCGCGCTCGCCAGGTCCGTGGTCCAGGAGACGGTCCGTGGGCCCGTGCGGTCCACCAGCGGGCCGGACAACGCCTTGACCAGGACGTACGGCGCCATCTCGCAGAAGGCGACCAGCCCGGTCCGGGTGGCGCTGCCCGTGCTGACGAGGACGAACCAGGGGAGGGCGATGAGGGAGATCCGGGTGCCGGTCACGGACGCGGCGACGGCCGCCAGCACCCCGGCCAGCGGCCGTAAGGACCGCTTGCCCGATATGGCCGGCCCGTCTTGCGTCACGGCGTCTCCTCTTCCGGGGCGGGCGTGTTCAGCTCGGGCAGGAAGTGGGTGATGACGCCGACGCGCTCCGCGCCCGCCGGGGCGGTCGCCGCGTTCTCCGGGGTGTCGCGCCGGTAGCGGCCGATGACCTCCCACACCTCCTGATAGAGCGCGGTCGTCTCCTCGGGTGTGAGCCGCAGAACCCAGTCGCTCAGATCGAACCTCTCCCGCCAGACGCGAGGCATCGTCTGCAGCTCGTTCAGCGTCTGCCGGGTGCGCAGGGCGTAGATGGAGGCGACGGACTGCTGGTAGGCGAGGGCGGCTTCCGGTTCCCGCTCGGCCAGTTCCGGGTCGTTGAACCAGGTCGTCCGGTGCACCGAACGCCACCAGCGCTCGCGGGCGTTGCCGCGTTCCGTGTCCTCCTCGACGAAGCCCGCCGCGCCGAGCTGACGCAGGTGATAGCTGGCCGTACCGGAGTTCACCCCCAGCCGCTCCGCGAGACGGGTGGCCGTGGACGGGCCGTGCTTCCGCAGCAGCCCGATCACCTGCACACGGACCGGATGCGCCAGGGCGCGCAGCCCCTTGGCGTCGAGGACGACCGATCCCTCGTCCAGTGATGGGTCGTCGGAAGGGTGCGCGGTGTTGTCTGTCATGCGGCAGACTCTAGACCGCGAAGAGTTCTTCGCAAAGGATTCTTCGCGAAGAACCCTTTGCGGTCTCCCGTGGCGGGGGTGCGGTGTATGCCGATCGATGAATTCCATGGGGTGCGGCGGTCACCATCTGCGGGACCGCGGGAAGATGCGCGTCCGTACCGAAGGAGACGCCGTGGCCAAGCTCATCTACTCCATGATCACCTCGCTCGACGGCTACGCCGAGGCGGTGGAGGGCGGTCTCGGCGCCGGGGCCGAGGATCCGGAGGTCCACACCTTTGTCAACGACCTCTTCCGGCCGGTCGGTACCTACCTGTACGGCCGGCGGATGTACGAGACGATGGTCTACTGGGAGACCGCGCTCGACGAGCCCGACCAGCCGCCGCACATCGCGCAGTACGCCCGCGACTGGCAGGCCGCGGAGAAGGTCGTGTACTCCACGACGCTCGACGCGGTGTCCAGTGCGAAGACCCGGATCGAGCGGTCATTCGACCCGGACGCGGTGCGCCGGCTCAAGGCCGAGTCCGATGCCGATCTCACCGTCGACGGCCCGAACCTCGCCGCCCAGGCCATCGCGGCCGGCCTGGTGGACGAGTACCACCTGTTCATCACCACGAGCGTGGTCGGCGGCGGCAAGCGGTTCTTCCCCGACGGCGTCCGCCTCGACCTCGAACTGGTCGAGGAACGTGCCTTCGGCAGCGGGCTCATCTACGCGCGCTACCGCACTCCCGACCATGATCAGGGGCCGTCCGGCACCCTTTGAGGTGTGCGGCATGGCGCGACCCGGGCCGAGGTGGGGCAGGGAGACGTCCCCTGGGCCGTCCTGGCCGACCCGGAGGGCAACGAGTTCTGCGTCCTCGCCCGGCGCTGACGCGGAACGACGCCGCCCCCGACCGTCGCCGCCACGCCGGGAGAGGCGGCGACGCTTTTACGGGATGTTCCTCAGGCCTTTCCGCCGCACGCCGCCGCCCAGTGGCACGCCACCTGGGTGTCCCCGCCCCCGTTCAGCACCGGCAGATCGACCGTGCGGCACGCCTCCGCCACCCCCGCCCGCTCCGCCTCGCCCGAGGCCAGGACCTGGCAGCGCACGTGGAACCGGCAGCCCGCGGGCACCTTCGAGGGGTCCGGGGGCTCGCCGGTCAGGACGACCGGTTCGCCCTGCGCCTCGGGGAGAACCGACAACAGGGCCTGTGTGTACGGGTGCTGAGGGGCTGTGAGCAGTTGCTCGACCGGGCCCGTCTCGACGATCCGGCCCAGATACATCACCGCCACCCGGTCCGCGATGTTCCAGGCGAGCCCCAGGTCATGGGTGACGACGAGGGCCGAGAGGCCCAGCTCGTCCCGGAGGCGCAGGAGAAGAGCCAGGATCTCGCCCCGTACCGACGCGTCCAGCGAGGCCACCGGCTCGTCGGCCACGATCAGTTCCGGCTCCAGGACCAGGGCCCCGGCGATCACCACGCGCTGGCGCTGACCGCCCGACAGCTCGTGCGGGAAGCGCAGGAAGAACCGCTCCGGGGGGCGCAGGCCGGCTCGGGAGAGGGCCTCCGAGACGGCCGCCCGCTCGTCCCCCGCGTACCCGTGGATGCGCAGACCCTCGGCCACCGCGTCGTACACCGTGTGCCGGGGGTTGAGCGAGCCGCTCGGGTCCTGGAGCACCAGCTGTACGCGTTTGCGGTACGCCTTCAGCGCCCGGCCCGTGTAGTCGAGCGGAGCACCGCCGAAGGTGACCCGGCCCGAGGTGGGCGGGACCAGGCCGAGCAGGGAACGGGCCAGCGTCGTCTTGCCGCAGCCGGACTCGCCGACCAGCGCGACGATCTCGCCGGGCCGGATGTCCAGGTCGACGCCGTCGACGGCGCGGGCGGTGGCGGCCCCGCGGCGGCCGGGGAACGCGACCTTCAGCTTCTCGGCGCTGAGGAGCGGCGCGGTGCTGACGAGGGGCGGGGGCGTGGTGCTCAAGAGGTGCTCCTTGCTTCGTCGTCCCCGGGCTGTGCGCCGCCCGCGTTGACACCCTTGGCATCGGGCCGGGCGCTGTCCACATGCGTCCCGTCCACGTCCACCAGGACGCAGGCCGCCCGGCGCTCGGGTCCGGCATCCCGCAGCTCCTGGTCCTCGGTGTCGCAGGAGTCCAGCGCCACCGGGCAGCGCGGATGGAAGGTACAGCCGCCCGGCAGCGCGGCCGGGTCCGGTGGGTCGCCCGGCAGGCCGCGCGGGGCGTGCCGCGAGGACAGGTCCCCGATCCTGGGAAAGGCGGCGGAGAGGGCCTTGCCGTACGGATGGCGGGCGTCCGTGTACACCTCCGCCGCCGGGCCCTCCTCCACGACCCGGCCCGCGTACATCACCGAAAGCCGGTCGCAGGTGTCGGCGAGCACCGCCAGGTCGTGGCTGATCATGATCAGGCCGACGTTCTGGTCGGCCACCAACTGCTCGATCAGGCGCAGGATCTGCGCCTGGATCATCACGTCCAGCGCGGTTGTCGGCTCGTCCGCCACGATCAGCCGCGGATCGCAGGCCAGCGCCATCGCGATCATCACGCGCTGGCGCTGCCCGCCGGACAGCTCGTGCGGATACGCCTGCGCGCGGGCGGCCGGCAGTCCCACCTGTTCCAGCAGCTCACCGGCGCGCTTGCGGGCGGCGGCCGGGGTGGCCTTGCTGTGCAGCAGGATCGGTTCGGCGATCTGGTCCCCGACCCGGTGGACGGCGTTCAGCGAGTGCATCGCCCCCTGGAAGACGATCGACGCGCCCGCCCAGCGGACCGCCCGCAGACGGCCCCACTTCATGGTGAGGACGTCCTCGCCGTCGAGCAGGATCTCGCCCGTCAGCTTCGCCGTCGCGGGCAGGAGGCGGAGCAGGGCCAGGGCCAGCGTGGACTTGCCGCAGCCGGACTCCCCGGCGATGCCGAGCTTCTGCCCGGCCTCGACCCGCAGATCGACGCCCCGTACGGCGGGGACGGCGTCGGCCCCGCCCCCGTACGTGACGGTCAGGTTCCGCACCTCCAGGAGCGGGGGTTCGCCGACCGGCTCCGACAGGCCGGGTGCGCCGGACGGATCCGGATTCGGCGTGGTGGTCGTGGTCGTGGCGGTCAACGGGACACCCCCAGCTTGGGGTTGAGCACGGACTCGATGGTGCGGCCGCACAGCGTGAACGCGAGGGCGACCACGGCGATGGCGAGTCCGGGCGGAGCGAGGTACCACCAGTTGCCGGAACTGACCGCGCCGGCCTCGCGGGCGTCCTGGAGCAGACCGCCCCAGGAGACGATCGTGGGATCGCTGAGCCCGAGGAAGGCGAGGGTGGCTTCGGTGAGGATGGCGGTGGAGATCACGAGCGTGGTCTGGGCGAGCACCAGCGGCATCACATTGGGCAGGACGTGCCGCGACATGATGTGCCCGTGACCGCCGCCGAGCGCCCGCGAGCGTTCGATGTACGGGCGGGACTCGACGGACAAGGTCTGGGCGCGGACCAGCCGGGCGGTCGTCGGCCAGGTCGTCACGCCGATCGCCAGGATCGTCGTCCAGATCGACCGGGACAGGACCGTGGCCAGGGCGATGGCCAGCACGAGGGTCGGCATCACCAGGAACCAGTCCGTCACCCGCATGATGACGGTGGCGTACCAGCCCTTGAAGTGACCCGCGGTGATGCCGATCAGGGTGCCGATCGCCACGGACAGGAACGCGGCGAGCAGCCCGACCGTCAGCGACACCCGCGTGCCCCACAGCATCAGGGCCAGCAGGCTGCGCCCGAACTGGTCGGTGCCGAGCGGGAATTCACCGCTCGGCTCCTCCAGCGGGCCGCCCGGGGCGTTCGTCACGCTCTGCGAGTCGGCACCGACCAGCAGCGGGGCGGTCAGCGCGAGCAGGGCGATCACCGTGAGCACGGCGAGCCCGACGAGGCCGGCGCGGTGGGTGCGGTACTGCCGCCAGAAGCGGGTTACGGCCTGCCGTCGCCGGGCCCGGGTCAGGGCGCGCGGGCTCTGCGCCCGTACATTCCCGGGGGGCTGTGAGGGCTTCCCGGCGTCCGGCTGCTGCGGCTTCTGCGGTTCGGAGGGCTTCTCCATCGACGTCGTCATCGGCCCACCCGGGGGTCCAGCAGCGGATAGATCACATCGGCCAGCGTGTTCATCAGGATCACCGCGGCGGCGAACACGAAGAACAGCGCCTGCACCAACGGCAGGTCGGGCACGCTCAGCGCCTGGTAGAAGAGGCCGCCGAGACCCGGCCAGGAGAACACCGTCTCCACCAGGATCGCCCCCGCCACCGTCGTACCGAGGTTCACGAAGAGCAGGGTGACGGTCGGCAGCATCGCGTTCGGCACGGCGTGCCTGCGGCGGACGAGGTCGTCGCGCAGTCCCTTCGCGCGGGCCGTGGTCAGGTAGTCGCTGCCCATCTCGTCGAGCAGCGAGGAGCGCATCACCAGCAGGGTGCGCGCGTACTCCACGGCGACCAGCGTGACGACGGGCAGCACCAGGTGGTGGGCGATGTCCAGCACCCGGTCGAAGCCCTCGGTGTCGCCGGACTCCATACCGCCGGTCGGGAACATCCCGGGGATCGGGCCGATGCCCACCGACAGGGTGATGATGAGGAGCAGACCGAGCCAGAACGACGGCACCGAGTACAGCGTCAGCGCGAACGCCGTGTTGGCCCGGTCCCCGGCAGTGCCGTTGCGCCACGCGGAGCGCGCGCCCAGCCAGATGCCGAGCAGCGTGTAGATGACGAAGGCGGTGCCGGTCAGCAGCAGGGTGGCGGGCAGCGCCTCGGTGATCTTGTCGACGACCGGGGCGCGGAACTGGTACGACGTACCGAAGTCGCCGGTCAGCGCCTTGCCGCAGTACTGCGTGAACTGCTGCCACAGCGGCAGGTCGAGCCCGAACTCACGGCGCATCGCCGCGATCTGTTCGGTCGACACCTGGCGGCCGCCGGTCATCTGCTTGACCGGGTCGCCGGGGATCAGCCGGAAGAGGAAGAAGCTGGTGACGAGGACGGCGAAGAGGGAGACGGCCGCCCCGGCGAGCTTGCCCGCCGCGTAGCGGGCGTAGGCGGCCGTACTGCGGGAGCGTGGGGAGCGGGCCGACGGCCCGGCCGGAGCCGGGCCGCCGGATTCGGTGCTCTCCACGCCCGCCGCGCCCTTCAGCAGGGCGGGGGTGCTTTCTGAGCTCATGGACTATTCACGGTCTTCCGCGGTGGAGCGGCGACGCATGGCGAACAGCAGTCCGCCACCGGCGAGGACGACGACGGCGATCCCGACCCCGACGAGCACCCCGGTGGAGGAGCCACCGGAGTCGGAGGAACCGGACGAGGAGGCCCCGGCGGCCGGGACCGCCGACCACCAGCTCCAGTAACCGTCCTGGCCGTAGATGTTGCCCGCGGCCGACGGCATGGTGGTGATGGACTCGATGTGGTCGGTGCGGTAGGCCTCGACGGCATTCGGGTACGCCATGACGTTCATGTACCCGGTGTCGTACAGCCGCGACTCCAGTTGCTTGACCAGATCCGCCCGCTTGGCGGGGTCGTACTCCGCCAGTTGCTTCTTGTAGAGCTCGTCGTACTGCTTGTCGCAGATGAAGTTGTCGGTCGCGGCCGTCTCCTTCGCCTTCGCCGGCAGGGCGGCGCAGGTGTGGATGGAGAGGACGAAGTCGGGGTCGGGGTTGACGGACCAGCCGTCGAAGGCGAGGTCGTACTCACCGGCGTACCAGGGGTCGGAAACGTTGTCGAGGCAGTCGACCTTCAGCCCGATGCCCTGCTCGCCCCACCACTCCTGGAGGTACTTGCCGATCGCCTTGTCGTTGGGGTCGGTGGCGTGGCAGAGGATACGGAAGTCGAGCGGCTTGCCGTCCTTGCCGACGCGCTTGCCCGCCCCGTTCTTCTCGTACCCGGCCTCGTCGAGGAGGGCGGCGGCCTTCTTCGGGTCGTAGGCGAGCTTCTGGCCGTCCGCCGGCTTCCAGAAGTAGTCGCCGAAGCGCGGCGGGATGTAGCCCTCGCCCTCGACGGCGTGGCCCTGGAAGACCTTGTCGATGATCGTCTTGCGGTCGACCGCCATGAACAGCGCGTGCCGCACCTTCTGGTCCAGCAGCGCCGGGTGGCCGTCGCCGAACTTCTGACCGTCCTTGGTCCGCGCACCCGGGTTGACGGCGAGCGCGAAGAAGCGGCGGCCCGGTGCGTCGTTCACCTTGATGTCCGGGGCGCTCTCCAGCGAGGCGGACTGGGCGGGCGTCAGGCTGGGGCTGCCCGCGACGAAGGAGACCTCACCCTTGCGCAGGGCGGCGACGGCCGCGTCCTGGTCCTTGTAGTAGCGGAAGACCAGCTCGTCGAACTTGGGCGAGCCGCGCCAGAAGTCCTTGTTGGCCTTGAGCTTCACATAGCTGTCGACCTTGTAGTCCGTCAGGATGAACGGACCGTTCCCCACGACGGGGAATTCCTTGTCGTTGTTGAACTTCGAGAAGTCGCCGACCTTCTCCCAGACGTGCTGCGGCACGATCGGGACGTCGAGCGCGGCCATCGTGGCCTGCGGCTCCTTGAGCTTGATGACCAGCTTGTCCTTGCTGGGCGCGGTCACCTTCTCGAAGTTGCCGACGAAGCTGCCGTTGGAGGTGGCCGCCCCCTCGTCGGTCATCATCTTGTTGAACGTCCAGGCCGCGTCCTCGGCGGTGGCCTGCTGCCCGTCGGACCACTTCGAGTCCGAGCGGATCGTGTACGTCCAGGTCAGCTTGTCCGCGGAGGGCTCCCACGCGGTGGCCAGGCCCGGGATCGCCTTGTTGTCCTTGGCGTCGTAGTTGGTGAGGTAGTCGTACATCAGGCGGTGGATGCTCGTGCTGACCAGCCGCTGCGCCAGGAACGGGCTGAGCGAGTCGACGCTCTGCGCGACGGCGACCGTGAGCGTCGTCTTCCCGTCGTCGGCGCGGGCCTCGGAGGGCGCGGGGGCGAGCAGATTGCCGGGCACCACGGAACCGGCGGTCAGCGCCAGCGCGGCCGCGCCCGAGGCCAGTAGGAGGCGCAGGCGTCGGCGTGGCCGGAAGGAGTGGTGAGGAACTCTTGTGACCATGGACGGGGACCTCGCGTCGTCACTCGCTGAAGAAGGCGGGCAGATCTCTGGTTCGCCAGTTGGTGAAGCGAAGGTTTATCAGCGGTGGTCGAGGCTCGTCAACGGTGTGTCAAACCGCGTGTGGGCTGCGGGAATGCGGAAGGGCTCGCACCGCGCGAGCGATGCGAGCCCTCATTGGTCTAAACCACTTTGGCCGTTTCGGCGGCCCTGCCGCCGGCCTACTGCTGCGGTGCCGGCGGCGGCTGCGGAGGCGTCTGCTGCCACCCGGCGGGCGGCACCGGACCCTGCAGATCGGGCTGGCCTGCCGGGTTGGCCTGGCCGCCCTGCTGCTCCGGCTGCCCCTGCTGCGGCACACCGGCCCCGGGCGTACCGGGCCCGGCCTGCGGGGGAGGCGACTGCTGCCACCCGTTCTGCGGTCCGCCCGGCGCCGCCTGCGGCGGGTAGGGGGCCTGGGGTGCGCCCGGCTGACCGGCCGTCTGATATCCCCCGTACGGCGGCTGTCCGCCGTAGGGCTGCTGCCCCGGTCCGGCGTACGGCTGCTGCGCCTGGTGCCCCTGCTGGGCCTGGTGCGGCTGCCCGGGGTGCTGCGGCTGCGGGGGCTGCTGCTGGTAGGGCCGGCCGGGGGCGGGCTGCTGCGGTGCGTACGGCTGCTGCCCCGGGATCTGCTGACCGGGCATCTGCTGGCCCGCTGCGGGCTGGCCGGGCTGGCCGTGTTGACCGGGGCCGCCGGGCTGTCCCGGCATCGGCTGGCCCGGCACCTGCTGGCCCTGCCCCGGGTAGCCGTAGCCCTGCTGGCCGGGCATCGGCGGGGCGAACTGCGGCGGCGGGTTCTGGCCGTCCGCCGTCCACAGCCCCTGCTGCTGCTGGGCCCGCGCGAAGTCCTCGGCCACCAGTGCCGAGAGGTGGAAGTACGCCTCACGGGTCTTGGGCCGCATCATGTCGAGGTCGACCTCGGCGCCCGCCGCCAGGTGCTCGTCGAACGGCACGACGACGACGCCGCGGCAGCGCGTCTCGAAGTGCTGGACGATGTCGTCCACCTTGATCATCTTGCCGGTCTCGCGGACACCCGAGATGACGGTGAGCGAACGCTGCACCAGGTCCGCGTACCCGTGCGCCGAGAGCCAGTCCAGCGTCGTGGAGGCGCTGGAGGCCCCGTCGACCGAGGGGGTGGAGATGATGATCAGCTGGTCGGCGAGGTCGAGGACCCCGCGCATCGCGCTGTAGAGGAGGCCGGTGCCGGAGTCGGTGAGGATGATCGGGTACTGCTTGCCGAGCACCTCGATCGCGCGCCGGTAGTCCTCGTCGTTGAACGTCGTCGAGACGGCCGGGTCCACGTCGTTGGCGATGATCTCCAGACCGGAGGGCGCCTGCGAGGTGAACCGGCGGATGTCCATGTACGAGTTGAGGTACGGGATCGCCTGGACCAGGTCGCGGATGGTCGCTCCGGTCTCGCGGCGCACACGGCGGCCGAGCGTACCGGCGTCCGGGTTGGCGTCGATGGCGAGGATCTTGTCCTGCCGCTCGGTGGCCAGGGTCGAGCCGAGCGCGGTCGTGGTCGTGGTCTTGCCGACGCCGCCCTTGAGGCTGATGACGGCGATGCGGTAGCAGGAGAGCACCGGCGTACGGATCAGCTCCAGCTTGCGCAGCCGCTCGGCCTCCTCCTTCTTGCCGCCCAGCTTGAACCGGGAGGCGGCGGAGGGGTTACGGCTGCTCTTGGCCTTCTGCTTGCCCCGCACCAGCCGGTCGGAGGAGAGCTCGACGGCCGCGGTGTACCCGAGCGGGGCACCGGGCACCGACCGCTCGCGCTGGTCGTGCGCGACGGGGGTGGGCCAGGCCGCGCCCGTACGCGGGTCGACGGGCTGCTGCTGGTGTTGCTGGTGCGGCGGCTGATCCTGGGCCGGGGGCTGCTGCCCGTACGTCTCCGGCTGCTGCTGGTGCTGCGGGGAGACGTGCGCGGGGAGGTTCGGGGTGCCCTGTGCCGGGAAGGGCGCATTGGGCTGGTGGCCGCGCTGACCGGGCTGGCCCGGCTGAGGTCCGGGCTGTCCGGGCCGGCCGGTCTGGGGGAAGCCGTAACCGTCCTGCTGTCCGGGCTGGCCGGTCTGCGGGAAGCCGTAACCGCCCTGCGGCGGGAAGCCGTAACCGCCCGCGCCCTGGGGGGACTGGGGGTGCGCCTGCGGCGGCAGCGGTGCGCCGGGGCTGGGGAGGGGGTGGCCGGGCTGCCCGGGGAAGGGCTCGTG
>NZ_JAFEUF010000360.1 GCF_016901035.1 Streptomyces durocortorensis | reverse complement strand
CTGGACGAGGGCGGCGAGCAGGAGCGGCGGCCGCGCCGGGGCCCCCGGGCCCGGGGGGGGGGGGGGGGGGGGGGGGGGCGCGGTTCGGGCGGCCGGAGCCGCCGGCACCTCCGCGACGCCCGGCCCGGCCAAGACCGCCGCAACGCCCGGCCCGGCCAGGACCTCCGACACCTCCGACGCTTCCGGCTCCTCCGACACCTCCGGCGCCGCCAACCCACCCAAGGCCCCCAACCCGTCCGAGGCCCCTCGGAGAACACGGTCCCCGGACTCCGTCAGCAGGGAGGCGAGCAGTTCGTGGGCCGCGCGGCGGTCGGTCCACGGGGCGTGGTGGAGTACGGCGCGGGCGACCAGGCGGTGGGCGAAGTGCACGCGGCTGCCTGCTCGTTGAAGGAGGGAGTCGGTGCCGGTGCCGTCGAACAGGGCCCGGTCCAGGAAGGCCCGGGACAGTCCGGCCCGCGCGCCCGCGCGCAGCAGGAGCAGGGCGTCCGCGCCGGCGCCGTCCGGCTCGTGCTCCTGGGCCGCCGCGGCGAGCAGGAGCAGGGTCCGGGTCCGGCCCGGGAGGCCGTCGAGGCGTTCGGCGTGGGCGGCCAGCACCGCTTCGCCGCCGGGCAGGGGCAAGGGCAGCGGGGTGCGGCCGGCGAGCTGGTCCGGGGTGAGGCGGCCGGTGAGTCCGGCGAGCAGGCGGGGGTTTCCGGCCGCCTCGCGGAGGAGTTCGGCGCGCACGACCGGGTCGAGCCCCTCCGTACCGCGGGTCAGCCGGTCCAGGAGCGCCGAGGCCGCCCCCTCGTCCAGCGGCCCCAGGTGGAGCGTGGGCAGTCCGGCGAAGGCGGCGCCCTCGGCGGCCGAGACGAGGACGGCGATCCCGCTGCCCGCCCCCAGTCTCCGGGCCGCGAAGGCGAGGGCGGCCCGGGACGCCCGGTCCCAGGCGTGCGCGTCGTCGGCGCAGACCAGCAGGGGCTGCCCGGCGGCGAGTTCCCGCAGCCGGCCGACCAGGGCATCGGGCGTGATGCCGGAGGACGGGAAGGCGGAGGACGAGAAGGCGGACAGGGCCGAGGCAGTGGCCGGGGCCGGGGCCTGGCCGAGCAGGGCACCCAGCCCGCTGTAGGGCACGGCACGTTCGGCGGGAGCGGCCGTGGCGTACAGCACGGGGCCCCTGCCCCGGTGCGCCTCCGCGGCCGCGCGCAGCAGCGCCGTGCGGCCGAGACCGGGCGGCGCGGCCAGCACCAGCGCACCTCCGTCGCCCCGCCGCAACGACTCCAACAGGCTTTCCAGGGTGGCGAGTTCATCGTCCCGGCCGTACAGCCGGAGCGGACTGCGCACGGTCGTCGATGGGGTCACACCGGCACGGTACGGTCGCCCCGGCCAGGGAGGAAGTGCCGCGTCCACGCCCCGCCCGGCGACGGCCGGGTCGGGTGCGGGCTCCCATCCGGAGCCCTGCCGCGCTGTGCCGGAGCACAGTGCGCCAGGGCCCGGAGCGCCGGGATTACGCGGTGTGCGGGCAGTTGCCCCGGTACTCCGCGATGGTCAGGCTCGGCCGCGGCAGCGGGCAGAGGAACTGCTCGTAGCGGGTGTCGTTGTCGATGAATCGCTTCAGCCACGAAAGGCTGTACTTGGCGATCGTGGTGTTGGACGAGTTGGGCGTGAAGTGCGAGGCGCCCCGCAGCTCCAGGTAGGCCTTGTCCAGGGAGCCGGGCAGCGACTCGTAGAACGGCTCGGAGTGCGTGGCGACCGGGGCGACCGTGTCGCCGTCCGCGCCGACCACCAGGGTGGGCGTGCGCAGTTCGGACCAGGTCTTGTCGGTGTTCCAGCCGGTCAGCGGGATCGCCGCCTTCAACGACGTACGGCTCTTGGCGGCCTCCAGCGAGCCCCCGCCGCCCATCGAGTGGCCCATCACGCCGAGCCGGGAGGCGTCGACCCGAGTCCGTACCGTGCTGCGCTGGGTCAGGTAGTCCAGCGCGGACAGGAGCTGGCGGCCCCGGCTGTCGGGCTGGTCGAGGGTGGTGTTGGTGTCGATGGTGAAGACCACGAAGCCCTGCGAGGCCAGGCGCGGGCCGAGCCAGGCGATGGAGGACTGGTAGGCGGTGAAGCCGGGCGAGATGACGACCGCGCCGAAGGTGCCGTCGGCGGTGGAGGTCGGGTAGTAGATGGTGCCGCCGCCGAATCCGCTCACGGCGAGCGAGGAGACGGAGGTCTGCGAGGTGGCGTACGAGCCCCGACTCGCCTCGATGGAGGCGTTGGTGGGGGCCGGGCCGCGCTCGTAGGGGTTGTCGGCGACGGCCTGCGCGCCGGGTGCCAGGGCGGTCAGCAGGAGGCCGGCGGTGGCCGCGGCGGAGGCCAGCAGGCCCGTGAACGTACGGGGGCGGCTCGGGCGTGGGGCCTGTCGGCGTGCGAGGAGGTGCTGCTGCACGGGGGATCCTCTCGGTGGTGGCGGTGGGGAACCACACCACGCGAAGGCCCGTGAGCCCGTCGTCCGGGGGCTGTCGGGGTGCGCCGCGTGGCTGCCGTCGTCGTTCGTCGGCGGTCGCCACTCTCACGGTGCGTCCCGTGCACGCGCATCGGCGGTATCACCGGTCTTGGCGGACCGGTGATACCGCCGAAAGGGGTCGAGGATCCTAACGGACCGGCTTTCCTGCCTCCCGCAGGGCGTCCTTCACCTCGGAGATCCGCAGGTCGCCGAAGTGGAACACCGATGCGGCGAGCACCGCGTCCGCGCCCGCTTCGATCGCCGGGGCGAAGTCCGCGAGCCGGCCCGCGCCGCCGGAGGCGATGACGGGGACGGTGACGTGCCCCCGTACCGCCTCGATCATCTCCGTGTCGTAGCCGTCCTTCGTGCCGTCCGCGTCCATCGAGTTGAGCAGGATCTCGCCCGCGCCCAGCTCGGCGGCCCGGTGGGCCCACTCGACGGCGTCGATGCCGGTGCCCTTGCGACCGCCGTGCGTGGTGACCTCGAACGTGCCCTCCGGCGTGCGGCGGGCGTCGACCGAGAGCACCAGGACCTGGCGGCCGAAGCGTTCGGCGATCTCGCGGATGAGGTCGGGGCGGGCGATGGCGGCGGTGTTGACGCCGACCTTGTCCGCCCCGGCACGCAGCAGCTTGTCGACGTCGTCCGGGGTGCGGACGCCGCCGCCCACGGTGAGCGGGATGAAGACCTGCTCGGCGGTGCGGCGGACCACGTCGTACGTCGTCTCGCGGTCGCCGCTGGAGGCGGTGATGTCGAGGAAGGTCAGCTCGTCGGCGCCCTCGGCGTCGTACAGCTTGGCCATCTCGACGGGGTCGCCCGCGTCACGCAGGTTCTGGAAGTTGACGCCCTTGACGACCCGGCCGTTGTCGACGTCGAGGCAGGGGATGACCCGTACGGCGAGAGTCATCGCGCACCTCCCCGGTAGGCCTCGATCTCGACCTCGACGACCAGGCTCGGGTCCACGAACCCGGACACGATGATCATGGAGGCGGCGGGGCGTACGGCGTCGAACAGCTCCTTGTGGGCGCGGCCGACCTCCTCCACGTCCCGGGCGTGGGTGAGGTACATCCGGGTGCGGACGACGTCCTCGCGCCCCAGCCCCACCTGCTCCAGCGCCGCGAACGCGACGTCGAAGGAGGTGATGGCCTGCTCGTACGGGGAGCCCGCGGAGATCTGGCCGTTGATGACGGAGGTGCAGCCGGCCACCAGGACGAGCCCGTTGGGCAGTTCGACCGCGCGGGAGTAGCCGAACTTCTCCTCCCAGGGGGCGCCGGTGGAGATCCGGCGTACGGCGGAAGCGGAATCGGAATCGGTCACGCGGCGACCGCCTTGAGGGCCTCTTCCAGCGTGAACGCCTTGGCATACAGCGCCTTGCCGACGATCGCGCCCTCGACGCCTTCGGGGACGAGGAGGGAGATCGCGCGGAGGTCGTCCAGGGACGAGACGCCGCCGGAGGCGACGACCGGGCGGTCGGTGACGGCGCAGACGTCGCGCAGGAGGCCCAGGTTGGGGCCTTCCAGGGTGCCGTCCTTGGCGATGTCGGTGACGACGTACCGCGCGCAGCCCTCGGCGTCGAGGCGGGCGAGGGTCTCGTAGAGGTCGCCGCCGTCGCGGGTCCAGCCGCGGCCGCGCAGGGTGGTGCCGCGGACGTCGAGGCCGACGGCGATCTTGTCGCCGTGCTCGGCGATGACCTTGGCGACCCACTCGGGGGTCTCCAGGGCGGCGGTGCCGAGGTTGACGCGGCGGCAGCCGGTGGCGAGCGCGGCCTCCAGCGAGGCGTCGTCGCGGATGCCGCCGGACAGCTCGACCTTGATGTCCATGGCCCCGGCGACCTCGGCGATCAGGGCGCGGTTGTCGCCGGTGCCGAAGGCGGCGTCCAGGTCGACGAGGTGCAGCCACTCGGCTCCGGCGGACTGCCAGGCGAGGGCGGCCTCCAGCGGGGAGCCGTAGGAGGTCTCGGAGCCGGACTCGCCGTGGACGAGGCGGACGGCCTGGCCGTCGCGGACGTCGACGGCGGGGAGCAGTTCAAGCTTCGGCATTACAGCGTCTCGATCCAGTTGGTCAGCAGCTGGGCGCCGGCATCGCCGGACTTCTCAGGGTGGAACTGGGTGGCCCACAGCGCGCCGTTCTCCACGGCGGCCACGAACCGTTCGCCGTGCGTGGCCCAGGTGACCTTGGGGGCACGGATCTTGGCGTTGGTGACTTCGAGGGTCCAGTCGTGCGCCGCGTAGGAGTGCACGAAGTAGTAGCGGGCCTCGGGGTCCAGCCCGGCGAAGAGCCGGGAGTCCTCGGGGGCCTCCACGGTGTTCCACCCCATGTGCGGGACGACATCGGCCTTCAGGGGGCCGACCGTACCGGGCCATTCGTCCAGGCCCTCGGTCTCCACGCCGTGCTCGATGCCGCGCTCGAAGAGGATCTGCATCCCGACGCAGATGCCCATGACGGGGCGGGCCCCCGGGCGCCCGCCGGCCCCCCGACAAACCCCCCCGGGCCCCCAAACCCCCGCCCGCGCGGGCCGCCCCCCCCCCCCCCCCCGGGCCCGGGCCCCCCCCCCCGGGGGGGCCCGG
>NZ_JAFEUF010000359.1 GCF_016901035.1 Streptomyces durocortorensis | reverse complement strand
GGCCCCCTCCGAGCCGGAGGCCCCCATGGACCCCGGGCCCGGGGAATCGTCCGACGACTTCGGCGACCCGCCGCCCGAGGATCCTTGGGAGTACGAGGAGGGCGTCCCGGACGTCGCGCCCGAGCCGACCCAGGTTTTCCCCGCCGAACCGGAGGGGCCCGCCGAGCCCGCGGAGCCGGACCTGCCCGCCGAGCCGGACGAGCCCATGGAGGCGGATCTCGGCGACGTGTTCGCCGGCTGACCGGTCGAGGGTTCGCACCAGCGGAATCGGACAAGAGGAATCGGAAAAATGGTGGCAGAGTGGCCCACATGGATGATCGGGTAGCGGGTGCCCTGTCACTCCCCGACGATTGGCCCGCCCACCCGGACCTCAGCCTCGCCCTGAACCGCATGGGCAGCTTCGACTGGGATCTTGACACCGGCCTCATGCACATGGACCAGCCCGCCCTCGACGTGTTCGACCTGACCGCGAACGAATACGACGACCGGCCGGCCTCGCTGTCGCCGCGCGTGCCGACGGACGAGGCTCAGCGCCTGGACGGGCTGGTCTCGCACGCCCTGAAGAGCGGGCGCACCAACTACGGCGCGTACTTCCGTATCCAGCGGCGCGACGGCACGCTGCGCTGGACCCACACCCAGGGCTTCGTCCGCCGGGACGGGACCGGCCGCCCGCGCCGGATCATCGGGATCGTCCGCGACGCCACCCAGGAACTGGCCGACTCCACCGCCCGGCGCGAGCTGGACGAGGAGCGCCGCCAGCGCACCAGCCTGGTCGAGGGCACCACCGCCGCGCTGGCCCACGCCCGTACGGTCAAGGACGTCATCGCCGTCCTCAAGAACTCCCAGGGCCTCGCCCACCTCGGAGCCACCAGCCTCGTCATGGGCCTGCTGGAGTCCGGCCGCATCCACCTGGTGGCCGACGGCCCCGAGGGCGCGTACGTCCCCGGCACCCGGTACACCCGGGTGGACGAGCAGTACCCGATGAGCGAAGTGGTCCGCACGCTGTCCCCGCGCTTCATCGAGTCCGCCGAGGACTTCGCCGCCTCCTACCCGGTCCTGTGGCCCAACATCAGCCACCTCGGGATCACCTCCGCCGCCTACATGCCGCTGATCGCCCAGGCCCGCCCGATCGGCGCGCTCGGCCTCCTCTACCGGGACAAGGGCGGCTTCACCGCCGACGAACGCAACCTGCTGATGGCACTCGGCACCTCGATCGCCCAGAGCCTCCAGCGCGCGATGCTCTACGAACAGGAGCACGACCTCGCCGAGGGCCTCCAGCAGGCGATGCTGCCGCGCCGGATCCCGGCCGTGCCCGGGGCGCAGGTCGCCGTCCGCTACCGCTCGGCCCGCCTCGGCCGGGACATCGGAGGCGACTGGTACGACCTGATCCCGCTGCCGGGCGGCCGGGTCGGCGCCGTCATCGGCGACGTCCAGGGGCATGACACCCACGCCGCCGCCGTCATGGGGCAGCTCAGGATCGTCCTGCGCGCGTACGCCGCCGAGGGGCACAGCCCCGCCACGGTCATGGCGCGCGCCTCCGTCTTCCTGCACGAACTGGACACCGACCGCTTCGCCACCTGCACCTACGCCGAGGTCGACCTCACCACCGGCGTCGTCCAGGTGGTCCGCGCCGGACACGTCGACCCGCTGGTACGGGACGTGGACGGGAGCTGCCGCAGGATGCCGGCCGAGGGCGGCCTGCCGCTGGGCCTCTCGGCGGAGTTCGGCCGGCTGGAGTACCCGGTCTCCACGGTCGAGCTGGACCCCGGCCAGACGATGATCCTGTTCACCGACGGCCTCGTCGAACTGCCCGGCTCCGACCTCGAGGAAGGCATGCAGCGGCTCACCTCCCTCGTCACCAACGGCCCGCAGGACCTGCAGAAACTGGCCGACCAGCTCTGCGACGCCGTCGACGGGCGCGGCGGCCAGGACGATGTCGCGGTCCTGTTGCTGCGCCGCCGGGCCGCGCACGCCCCGCAGCCGGGCGGCCGGCTCCAGCAGCACGTCGCCCAGAACGACCCCGAGGCGCTGAGCTCGTGCCGGCACATGATCCGCGCCGCGGTGCGGGCCTGGGGGGCGAAGGACCGGGCCGACGAGATCGAGCTGGCGGCCGACGAACTGATCACCAACGCGCTCATGCACACCGATGGCGGCGCCGTCGTGACGATCCGGGTGCTCGCCGGAACCGAGCGACGGCTGCGCGTCGACGTCGAGGACCGCTCCAGCGCACTGCCCCGGCGCCGTGACGCGGGGGAGTCCGGGG
This sequence comes from Streptomyces durocortorensis, assembly GCF_016901035.1. GTDB lineage: Bacteria > Actinomycetota > Actinomycetes > Streptomycetales > Streptomycetaceae > Streptomyces > Streptomyces durocortorensis. Next base: position 2,778 of record NZ_JAFEUF010000359.1, on the reverse strand, counting down.
TGTCGGGACGCGGCCTGATGCTGGTCGACCGGCTGGCCGACGTCTGGGGCGTGGAGTCCCGGGGCAGCGGCAAGTGCGTGTGGTGCGAGTTCCTCATTCCGGCCCGCTGAATTCCGGCCCGCCCATGTCCGTACGAGCGTGACCGGCGCAGCAACGTAACAGTACGTAACATGTCTGTACTTGACCGTAACCGACCGCGAAGGATTGACTGCGGGGATCGGCCGCACCCGGCCCCGCCGCCCTCGACGACATGAGGTCCCCCTTGGGTACCGAGCTTCTCGCCCCGCTCGATCTCGCCTTCTGGCACCTCGAATCGGACGCCCATCCGATGCACCTGGGCGCGCTCGCCGTCTTCGCCCCGGCGCCCGGCGTCGGCCCGGCGCGGATCCTGGACCTGCTCGGAACCCGCGCCGCCGCGATCCCCCGGCTGCGCATGGGCGTACGGGACGTCCTGCTGCCGGTCGGCGGCAAGGCCTGGACGGTGGACAAGGACTTCGACGTGCACCGGCACGTCGAGCGCGTCGTCGTGACCGACGGCGACTTCATGGCGGAGGCCACCCGGCTGGCCGGCGAACTGATGGAGCGGCCGCTCGGGCGCGGGCTGCCGCCCTGGCGGATGTACCTGATCTGCGGCGAGGGCGGCGGACCCTTCGCCGTCCTGGTCAAGCTGCACCACGCCCTGGCCGACGGCATGCGGGCGGTCGCCATCGGGGCCGGCATCTTCGACGAGAACGCCGCCGTCACCAGCGCCCGCACCGCCGCCCGGGGCCGCCCCGCCGTCCCGCCCCGCTCCTGGCTGCCCGACCCCCGTGAGATGGCGGGCATGGCGCTCGGGCGGATCGGCGAGGTCGGCCGGGCGCTCGGCGTGGGCGCCTCCGTCGTCCGCGCCGGCCGCCTCGACCTGTGGGGCCCCTCCGCCCTCACCGCACCCTCCAGCGGCACCCGGCGCCTGGCCACCGCCGACCTCGACGCCGGGGACCTCCAGCGGATCCGGCGCGCCGAGGGCGGCACGGCCAACGACATCCTCCTGGCCGTCGTCGCCGGGGCGCTGCGCCGCTGGATGGCCGAGCGTGGCGAGCCGCTGCCCGCCGCCGACCCGCGCGCCCTGGTGCCCGTCTCCCGGCGCCGGCCCGGCGGGGCCGCCGCCACCGGCAACCGGCTCTCCGCCTATCTGCTCGGCCTGCCCGTCTCCGCGGACGACCCGCGCGAGCGGCTCAGGGCGGTCCGGAGCGCGATGGATCGCAACAAGGCGGCCGGCCCCCTCAAGGGAGCCGGAGCCGTCGCCGTACTCGCGGACCAACTGCCCCCGCTCGCCCACCGGTTCGGCGCACCCCTGGCGGCCAACGCCGCCCGCATGCTGTTCGACGTGCTGGTCACCAGCGTGCCGCTGCCCCGCTCCGCGCTCTCGCTGGGCGGCTGCCCGCTGACCGCCCTCTACCCCATGGCCCCGCTGGCCCGGGGCCAGTCCCTGGCGGTCGCGCTGTCCACCTACGGCGGGCGGGTGCACGTGGGCCTGGTGGCCGACGGCAAGGCACTGCCGGACCTCGAACGGCTCGCCGCGGCGGTCGAGGACGAGTTCACCGAGCTGCACGCCCTCGTCACCGGCGCGGACCGTTCACCGGTGTCCTGACGGGCAGCCGCCCACCGGCTGCGGCAGTCTGGAGCCATGCCCGAACTGCCCGAAGTCGAAGCCCTGCGGGTCTTCCTCGACGACCACCTGGTCGGCAAGGAGATCGCCCGCGTCCTCCCGCTGGCGATCAGCGTCCTGAAGACGTACGACCCGCCGCTGACCGCCCTGGAGGGCGAGCGGGTCACCTCGGTCGCCCGGCACGGCAAGTTCCTCGACATCGGGGCGGGCGGGCTCCACCTGTGCACCCACCTCGCCCGGGCCGGCTGGCTCCGCTGGAAGGACTCCTTCCCCGCCGCCCCGCCCCGACCGGGCAAGGGCCCGCTCGCCCTGCGCCTGGTGACCACGGACGGCGAGGGCTTCGACCTGACCGAGATGGGCACCAAGAAGAGCCTGTCGGTCCACCTCGTCCGCGACCCCATGGAAGTCCCCCGCATCGCGTCCCTCGGCCCCGACCCCCTCGCCAACGCCTTCGACCGCGACACGTTCGCCGCGCTGCTCGCCGGGGCCCGCCGCCAGATCAAGGGCGCGCTGCGCGACCAGTCGCTCATCGCGGGCATCGGCAACGCCTACAGCGACGAGATCCTGCACGTGGCGAAGATGTCCCCGTTCAAGCGGACCGCCGACCTGACCGAGGACGACGTCACCCGGCTGTACACCGCGCTGCGCACCACCCTGAAGGACGCCGTGGACCGCTCCAGCGGAGTGGAGGCGGGGAAGCTCAAGGCGGAGAAGAAGACCGGGATGCGGGTCCACGGACGTACCGGCGAGGCCTGCCCGGTCTGCGGGGACACCATCCTGGAGGTCTCCTTCAGCGACTCCTCGCTCCAGTACTGCCCCACCTGCCAGACCGGCGGGAAGCCGCTGGCCGACCGCAGACTCTCCAAGTTCCTCAAGTAGCGGCGGACCCGCGGTCCCGAAGCGATCCACCGGCTCACCGCGTCACCGTCACCAGCCGCCGCCCGTCCGCCGTGCGCACCTCGAAGTGGTCGATGCCCTCCGGTCGCAGCGCCGCCCCTCCCGGCACCTCCACCGGACCGTCCTCCGCGCCCCCGGCCGACCAGCTGCCCACCGTCTCCTCACTGCCGTCCCGGCCCACCGCGACCAGCGCGCACACCCCCACCGCCGGCACCCGCGCCACCTCCACCGCC
>NZ_JAFEUF010000358.1 GCF_016901035.1 Streptomyces durocortorensis | reverse complement strand
TGGGCTCCCGGGCGTAACGGGGGGGGGCGGCCGCCCTCTCCAACGCGCCCTGGGCGCGGGTGCCGAGCACGTCTGGGGCTGCGGCGCCGACGGAGGCGGCGACGTCGACCGTGCGCCCGTCGTCCAGGACGACGGGCGTGTGCAGCATCCGGACCAGTTGCTGAAGGCGGACCTGGCGGCGGTCCGCGGCCAGGTCCAGGACCACGGCGAACTCGTCGCCTCCGAGGCGGCCTACGGCGGCGCGTGGGCCTGCCCAGGTGGCGAGGCGGGCGCCGAACGCAGCGAGTACGGCGTCACCCGGCTCGTGGCCCATGGTGTCGTTCACGGCCTTGAAGTGGTCGACGTCGACCATGACCACGGTGGTGGTGTCGCCGTGGCGGGCCAGGAGGCGGCGGGCGCGGACGGTGTAGGCGTCGCGGCGCAGCAGCCCGGTGAGTGGGTCCTTGTCCTTGGTGGCGATCTGTTTGTACAGGGCGGTGGCGTGGAGCGCCCAGCCGGTCAGCGGCACGGCTGCGGCGGTGATCAGGAGGGCGTTCGGGCTGATCCGGCCCGGTAAGCGCGCGGGGCTGTTCATACTGAGGTTTCCCTCTCGTCTCAGTCACGGGTGGGAGTAGCTCGGGACCGCCGTTGCCTCGGCGGTCCCGAGCGTTTTGGTGTGGTGGTGTGGCTGCCCTTGAGCCGTCGAGCGGCCGGTGGGATCAGACGGCCACAGCCGGGGCAGGGGAGTCGAGGCCGATGCCGCGCAGTGCGTCCAGGACATACGGCTCGAAGCGGGCCTGGTGCTGGGTGGCGACCGCGCAGCCGGTGGCGCGGCCATAGGCGTAGCAACGGGCCATCAGGCTGGCGTCGGTGTCGGCGAGGGCCTGGTCGACGGCGTTGCGCGCAAGCTGCTCGATCCAGGTCTGGGCGGCCGACTCGCGGCGGTTGTGCGAGACCGACATGGCGAGGGAGTCCGCCCACCGGCCGCTGCCGCAGGTCGGGCCGCCGCACTGATCCCAGTTCCACTGCCGGTCGCGCATGCCATCGGGGTCGGAGTCCCAGTCCGCGGCCCAGCCCGCGGCCCGCTCGGGGATCTCCTGCTGGATGACGTTCAGGACGTCGCGGCCGGCGGGACCGAGCGCACGGTGGGCTTCGGTCTCCTCGAGGACGCGGATCTGGTGGGAGAGCAGCCGGTAGGGGTAGTAGCGCTGGCTCCAGTTGCCGGTCTCACCCAGCGGCTCCACGATCCACAGCCGGACGGGCCAAGTGGGGCACATGCCGGTGTCCTCCAGCACCTCGCCGATGCGCTTGACCATGCGGAAGTAGGAGAAGCGGCTCTCGTCGAACCACAGGTTGGTGCAGGGCTTGGGGTGGTCGATGACCTTGCCGACGCTGGCGGCGAGGTTCACCGGGGTTCCGGCTTCGCGGGACATCTCGATGATGCCGTCGGCGGGGGTGGCGATGTACCAGGTGACGGGCTTGCGGGCCATGGAGTCCTCCGTGAAAGGGGTGAGAGCGGCCGGGCCGCTCATAACTGGATGTTGATCTGGCGGCGCGGGTCGCCCGCGCTGGTGTGGACGGTGCGGCGGTGCGCGGCGAGGCCGGCGGTGCCGCCCTGGATCGAGAGGTGGCAGTCCGGGCACCCGTGCGCCCACTCATCCCCGGCCACAAGGTCGGCCGGGGTGAGCGGGTGCGGGTGCGGACCGTCGGCGGCGCGTCTCACTCGCGGACCGCGGCCGCGAACTGCTCTTCCAGGTCCGCGCGGCCCTCGGGGACGTCGTCCTGGTCGTGGTCGTCGGCCTCCTGATCGACGTCATCGGGGCCGCCGTGGACGGGGCAGACGGCGTCCGGGTGCGGCCGGTCGCTGGTGTGCGCGACGAGGAGGTCGGTCACCGAGTGCACGGGCTGCCAGGCGCGCGCGTCGCACTCGTCGTCGTACGGGCAGCACGTGAGCAGGTCGAAGCCGATGTCGCCCTCGCCGTCGACGTCCGTGCGCAGGGCGAGCACGAGCCGGTCCTTGCCGAGGCGGATCTCGCCGACGCGGTCGCCGCCCGCCAGGTCGCTGCCCTCGCGCCAGGTCTACAGCGGCAGCACGTCCGGGCCGAAGACGCGGCGCACCAGGAGCAGGGAGCCGAAGCCGGCGCTGCCGTCCCAGCCCATGTCGCGGCGGCGGGCGTCGCTGGCGCGCTTGAGGAGCGGCTCCAGGCGGTGGATGTTGTCGGCGAAGACGACGTGGTCGAAGCCCTCGCCGTGCAGCTGCGGGAACGCGGTGACGGCGTCGGCGTGCTGGCGGCGTACGACGTCCTCGGGCACGGCGCGGTCCGGGTCGAGGACGGCCTGACGCCGCACGCACACGTCGGCCGGGGTCGCCACGAGCAGCGCGACGACGGGTACACCGTGGGCGCGGGCGGCGTCGATCAGGCCCTTACGGACGCGGGCGTCGGTGTTCGTGTCGCTGATGACCGTGGTGAGCCGGCGGGCCATGCGGGCCTTGAGTGCGGCGTGCATGACGGTGACCGCGGCCTCGGTGGAGGACTGGTCGCCGGCCCGGTCCGAAACCATCGCCCGGAAGGCGTCGAGCTCCAGGACCTGGGTGGCGGGCCAGCTGCTCGCCAGCGTGCTCTTGCCGCTGCCGCTCGCCCCGATCATCACGATGAGCGACGGGTCGGGGATGGTCGTGTCGAGGGGCTGCATGGTGCCGGTGAAGGTGGTCTTCATGCGCGTTCTCCTTGCGGGTGGAGGGTGGAGGTGGCCAGGTGCAGGCGCATCCCGGCGGAGTCGGCGACGAAGGCCGCGGCCTCTTCAATCGCGCAGGCGGCGGATTCGGCGTCTTCGCCGTTCAGCGGCGTGAGCGCGGCGGCGCGGGAGGCCATCGTCAGGAGCTGGTTGAGCGAGCCGAGGACGCCGTCCTGCGGGAAGCCTTCGTCGAACAGTTCGCGCAGCAGCCCAGCGAGGAACTCGGCGTCGACCGGACCGCCCAGTTCGTCCTCGACCTGCTGGACGGCGAGCTTCGCGATTCCGGCCGAAGCGCATACGCGCTCCAGCCGGGTGCGGGCGGCGGGGGTCACCGGCGGTCGCCATTGCGCAGGGTGATCCAGGTGGTGACCAGGGCAGCGGCCACCCCGATCAGGCGGTGGGCCGCCTGGTCCAGCTCCATCAGAGCCGTGCCGGGCCCGGAGACGTCCTGGACCGGCTCGGGGTACTCGGTGCCCTCACCGCCGGCCTTGCGTACGACCGTGGCGTGCTTGATGTATCCGGTCTTGCCCGCCTTCTCGGCAAGCCACAGGAGCGGGTCGCGCCGGTCCAGGATTCCGTGGGTGATCGCGTTGATCGCGGCGCCGGTGAGGAGCGCGGCCGCGGGCACGCGGTAGCCGACGGTGCGGGTGACGGCGAGCGTCGAAGCGAGCTGCACGGCGGAGTAGCTGGCGACGTGTCGGCTCACCGAGCGGCGGCCGTACGCGCTGGCGGTGCAGGTGCGCCCCTCCTTGCCGTGGCGCCACGGGTTCTGCTCCACCGGGGAGCCGTCGTTCTTGTAGACCAGGTGGGAGCCGTGCATGCCCTTGGTCGAAGCGTCGTGCGAGTTCTGCACGACCTGGTCCCCGAAGCTGTGGACTCCGTCGAAGACGGCGGTCAGGGCGGCGGCCAGGGCGAGGCCCTCGATGGTGCGGAGGCGATCGGTCATGCTGGGTGTGCTCCTCATTTCGGTGTTCGGGGTGGGGTGTGTGGGGCGGCCGGCCTCTTGCCGATGCTGCGGTCGCCCCGTGATGCGCTTTCGCCCCCCGCCGGAGTCCGGCCGGGGGCGGCGGTGTTCAGAACGGCGGCTCGTCCCAGGCCGGGACGGGCAGGAGCCGGATGCGGAGCTCGCGCCGGTCGGACCAGCAGCCGCACGCCTCCATCTCCGGGAACGGCCCACCAGCCCACCAGCCGCCCTCGCCCCGGCAGTCGGGGCAGGAGCGGCGGGGATACGGCGTGAGGTGGATGCGGTGCCGGTCGGCGTACAGCTGCCAGCGGCGGGCCTTGAGGACGGCGGCGGCCGCGGCGAGCGCCACAGGCACCGCAGCGGCCGCCATCAGCGAGCAGGGCAGGGTTCGCACCGGCTCAGCGGGCCGGGGTGCTGGCGCAGTACGGGCCGCCGGTGTCGCCGCTGTGAACGGCGTGCCCGCCGGTGGGGAGCAGTTCCTCCAGCAGCTCCAGGAGGTCGTTCTCGTCCTCCAGCAGCGATTCGACGTAGCCGTGGCCGCAGGTGCAGGGCACGAGGAGGGTGAGGACGTCGCGGTAGTCGGCGTCGGCGGTGATGGTGTGGTGGAGCCACAGCCCGCCGTCCAGGTGGGCCACGGCGCTGGGCTGGACGCTGTGGTCGCGCAGGGCGGGGTAGCCGGTCCAGGCGTCGTGGTCCACCGCCTGGCCGAGGGTGTCGGGGTAGGCGGTGTAGATGTGGTCGGCGGCCGCGGTCTCCGCCACGTCGCGCTCCTCGTCCGTGGTGAGGCGGGCGGTGGTGGCGACGATGTCGAACAGGAGGGCCAGCGGAGAGTCGGCCGCCGGGCTGATGGCGGGCGGGGTGAGGGTCTCGGTCACGGTGTGATCGCTCCTTCGGTTGAGGTGTTCAGGCGGCCAGCCGGTGCGTGACCGGCACGTTGGTGGTGGTGACGTAGGTGCCGGGGCTGGGCTCGTAGCCCTGGGCGCACGGGTCGCAGCAGCCGACGGTGCGTAAGGGCAGGCAGTAGTAGTAGCGGCGCGCGCACTTCGGGCAGGTGCTCCTGGCGGCCAGCGCGCGGTCCAGCGCCAGCTCCTGAGCCAGCGTCGGGACACGCTTCGGCTTTGCCAGGTCGACCCGGAGCAGGAACCCGCGGGTGGGGTGACGGCACGACCAGTTCGGCCGGGTCGCGCACAGGCGGCACCGCAGGATCGCGACCGGCCCCGTGTTGTCGCCGGGGCTCAGCCCCATCTCCCGAAGAGCACGCCGCGTAGCGAGGCCCTCGGGGACAGCGCCACGGTCATGCTCGGGCAGCAGCGCCTCGCTGCGCGGCACCTTGCGAGGGCGCTTGCGTCGGGTGCGCGGCATCACTGGCTCCAGGTACCGGGGAGGCGGCGCTGGGGCAGCGGGTAGCGGGGGC
>NZ_JAFEUF010000357.1 GCF_016901035.1 Streptomyces durocortorensis | reverse complement strand
CCGTCGAGGACGGCGACGTCGGTGGCGGTGATGGACATGAGCCCTATGCCTCCTTCCGGGTACGGGGGTCGAGGGCGGCGTAGACGAGGTCGGCGAGCAGGTTCGCGGCGAGGACGGAGAGCGTGATGATGAGGAAGACGCCCTGCATCAGGGGGTAGTCCTTGGCTCCGACCGCCTGGAGCAGCTGGAAGCCGATGCCCGGGTAGGTGAAGACCATCTCGACGAGCAGGGTGCCGCCGACGATGAAGCCGAGGGAGAGGGCGAAGCCGGAGATGTTGGGGAGGACCGCGTTGCGGGCGGCGTAGCCGAACATCACGCGCCGCTCGGACAGGCCCTTGGCCTGCGCGACCATCACGTAGTCCTCGGAGGAGACGGTGACCATCATGTTCCGCATGCCGAGGATCCAGCCGGCCACGGCGCTGAGGACGATCGTCACGCCGGGCAGGACCGCGTGGTAGAGGGCGCTGGAGATGAACGGCCAGTCGAAGGCGGGGACCAGCGCGTTGTCGTAACCGCCGGAATTGGGGAAAAGCGACCACTTCTCGGCGAACACGGCGATGGCGACGAGGCCCAGCCAGAAGTACGGGATGGAGGAGATGAAGGTGGTGACCGGTAGCAGCCCGTCCAGCCAGGAGCCGCGCTTCCAGCCGCTGTAGACGCCGATGCCGGTGCCGAGGACGAAGCTGATGAGCGTGGTCGTGCCGACCAGGGCCAGCGTCCAGGGAAGGGACTGGCCGATGACCTCGCTGACCGGGGTGGGGAAGAAGGTGAAGGAGAGGCCGAGGTCGCCGTCGAGGAGGTGGGCCCAGTAGTCGGTGTACTGCTGCCACATCGACTGCTGCTCGTCCAGGCCGAACAGGGCCTTGAGCGAGTCGATGGCCTTGGTGTCGAGCTGCCCCTGGTAGCGGCTGAGGAGGGCCTGGATGGGGTCGCCGGGCATGAGCCGAGGGATGAGGAAGTTGATGGTGATCGCGGCCCAGGCGGTGACGGCGTAGAAGGCGAGGCGCTGGAGGAGGTACTTCACCGGGTGGCCTCCTTCGCGGCGTTGGGGCCCGGGGCCGGGTGGCCCGGGGCCGCCGTCGTGCCGCCTGCGCCCGTGGGACGCGGCACCCCACCCTCGTACAGCCAGCAGGCCGCCCACTGCCCGTCCGGCAGGTCGAAGCGGGGCGGCAGTTCGGTGCGGCAGCGCTCCATCGCCTGCGGGCAGCGGGGGTGGAAGCGGCAGCCGGCGGGCGGGGTGATCAGCGAGGGCGGTTCGCCCGTTCCGGTCTCCTCCTGTTCCTCGTCGGCGACGATCCGGTCCGGGTCGGGCGCGGAGGCGATGAGGAGCTGGGTGTAGGGGTGGGCGGGGTGCTGGGTGACGCGTTCGCTGTCGCCGCCCTCGACGATCCGGCCCGCGTACATGACGAGGGTGGTGTCGGCGAAGTAGCGGGCGGAGGCGATGTCGTGGGTGATGTAGAGGATCGCCAGGTGGAGGCGTTCCTTGAGGTCGCGCAGGAGGTTGAGGACGCCGAGCCGGATCGACACGTCGAGCATCGAGACGGGTTCGTCGGCGAGGAGGACCTGCGGGTCGGCCCCGAGCGCCCGGGCGATGGCGACGCGCTGGCGCTGCCCGCCGGAGAGCTCGTGCGGGAACTTGTCCAGGAACTGCTGCGGCGGGGTCAGCTGGACCCGGTTCAGCAGGGCGGTCAGGTTCTCCTCCAGCTGCTTCTTCCCGCTGCCCGCCCGGCCGTGGATCTTCAGGGCGCGGGTCAGGTGGTAGCGCACGGTGTGCACGGGGTTCAGCGAGGCGAAGGGGTCCTGGAAGATCAGCTGGACCCGGCGGACGTAACGGCGGAAGGACCGGCCGCGACCGGCCACCACCGGCGTGCCGCCCAGCCGTATCTCGCCCGAGGTGAGCGGGTACAGCTGGGCGAGCAGACGGGCGACGGTGGACTTGCCCGAGCCGGACTCCCCCACCAGGGCCGTGACGGTGCCGCGTCTCAGCCGGAGCGAGACGTCGTCGACGGCGTGGACGCTGCGGCGCTCGCGGGCGAACAGGTCGCGGGCGGTGCGGCGCAGGGGAAAGTGCTTGGTGACTCCGCGCGCTTCCAGCACCACGTCGGTGCCGGTGGGCGCGGGCCCGGAGCCGGTCCGCAGGGACTCGGAGCCGGTCCGTACCCGCTCGGTGCCGGTGGGCGCGGGCTCGGAGCCGGTCCGCGTGGTCGCGGAGCCGGTCCGTGCGTGCTCGGGCTGATCGCTGGTCATGGCCGGTTTCCCGTCTTCTTCCCGTCCGGTCTTTCCCCGTGCCTACTTGGTGGAGGGCTTGAGGTTGAGCACGATCTCCAGCGCGGTCCGCTGGGTGTGCTGCGGCGGGGCGTACGGGTTCGCCTCGGTGGGCCAGCCGATCCAGTTCTTCGTGGAGTATTCGGCCCCGATGGGAGCGGCGGCCGTCGGGATCATGGGGGCCTGGTCGACGAAGATCTTCTGGAGGGTGTCGAGGGCCTTGGTGCGGGCGGCGTCGGAGGACGCGTTGGCGTACTCCTTCAGCGCGGCCGTCGCCTCGGAGTTCTTGAAGCGGCCGAAGTTGCCCGCCTGGGAGCTCTTGCCGATGGGCTGGACGATCGCCCCGTCCATGATGTTCTGGTACATGTCGTAGGGGGTGGCGCCGCTGTTGGTCCAGTGCAGGGTGGCGTCGAAGTTGCCGTTGGCCACGTCGTTGCCCCAGGCCTCGGCGGTCTGGGTCTTGACCTTGGCCTCGATGCCGATCTCCTTGATGTTGTCCTTGATGATCGCGAGCCCGGTGATGTAGTCGTTCCACCCGGCCGGGTCGGTGAGGGTGAGCGTGACCGGCTTGCCGCTCGGGTCCTTGAGCACACCGCCGCTGAGCTTGAACCCGGCCTCGGCGAGCAGCTTCTTGGCCCCGGCGACATCGGGCTTGGTGGTGGCGTCCTCGTACTCGGGGGCGAGGAAGGGCTCACCGGCGGGGAGCGGGATGCCGGTGGGGTTGGTGATCTCGGGGTAGAGCGTGGCCTGGGCCTGGATGTGGATGGCCTTGCGGTCGACGACCATCGCCATCGCCCGGCGCAGGGCCGGGTTGTCGAAGGGCTTGCGGGCGGTGTTGAACCACAGTCCGTGGACGCCGAGGCCGGAGGGGAACCAGAGGTGGTGGTTCTTGGGGTCCTTGTCGATGAACAGCTGCTTGTGGTTCGGCATGAAGACGAAGGACCACTCCATCTTGCCGGTGGCCAGGGCGGTGGTGGCGGCGCTGTTGTCGTTGTAGGCGGTGTAGCGCAGTTCCTTGACCTTGGTCTCGCCGTTCCAGTAGGTCGGCGTGGCGGTCAGGGTGGTGGTCTGCGGGGTGAAGGTCTTGAGCTTGTACGGTCCGGAGCCGACCGGGGTGCGGTTGGGCCAGGTCTCCGGGTTGTCGACCTTCTCCCAGATGTGCTTGGGCACGATGAAGGTCTGGATGATCTTGTTCTGGTTGACGAACTGGCTCTCCTTGAAGGTCAGCACGACCTGCTTGCCCTTGACGGCGACCCCGTCGAAGGGAACCCCGTCGCCGTTGAGCGCCGGGTGCTTCTTCAGCAGGTTGAAGGTGAACTCCACGTCGGCGGCGGTCAGGGGCTTGCCGTCGGCCCACTTGGCCCGGTCGTCCAGCGTGAAGGTGACCTTGGTGAAGTTGTCCTCCCACGCCCACTCGGTGGCGAGCCAGGGGTCGGCCTTCTCGGTGGGCCTGATCATGTTCGTCATGGCCAGCGGCTCGTAGATCATGTGGCGGTAGCCGAGGACCGCGCCGGCCGAGGTGGTGAGGAAGGGGTTGCTGTTGTTGGTCTGCGGCCCGTCCGGCTTGCCGAGGGTCAGTACGCCGGCGGCCCCGCCGCCCTTGTTGGCACCCGAGTTGGCGTTCGAGCAACCGGCGGCGAGCGCCACCACGACGGTGGCTGCGGCGACCGCTCTGAGGGTGGTACGACGGCGTACGGACATGGCGACTCCAGGAAGGGGCTGCCGGGTCTGGGAGATCCCGGCGGGCGGAAGGTGCGAGGCGGGGGCGCGGCCGGGCGGCCGGGTCCGTTACGGCGCCGAGTGGCGCACGACCAGTTCGGTGGGCAGCACGGCCGGTCCGTCGGGTACGGGCGTGCCGCCGAGGTGGGAGAGCAGCATCCGGGCCGCCGTCTCGCCCATGCGGCGGGTGGGCTGGCGCACGGTGGTCAGCGGCGGTTCGGTGTGTTCGGCCATCGGGATGTCGTCGAAGCCGACGACGGCGATGTCGTCCGGGACGCGCCGTCCGGCGGCCCGCAGGGCGCGGAGCACGCCCGCCGCGCTGATGTCGTTGTGCGCGAAGACGGAGTCGAACGCGACGCCGCGGGCGAGGAGTTCCTCGACGGCGAGCCGGCCGCCGCGTTCGGTGAAGTCGCCTTCGACGACGAGATCCGTGGGCAGCACCGAGCGGAATCCGTCGCGCCGGTCCCGTACGCAGCCGAAGTGCTGGGGGCCGGTCAGGATGAGGGGCCGGGTGCGTCCGGCGGCCAGCAGGTGGCGGGCCGCGGACGCGCCTCCCTCGTGGTTGGTGGTCACGACGGAGGGGAATTCGGGGTGGTGGCCGCGGTCGTCGATGAGCACGATCGGCAGGCCGTCGCGGTGCAGTTCGGTGAGGTGGCCGAGGGTGTTCTCGGGTTCCACGACGACGAGCCCGTCGAAGGCGCGCGCGGACACCTGGCTGGTGAAGCGCTGGACGGACTCGGCCCCGCGGTTGCACGTGAACAGCAGCAGCCCGTGGTCGGCGGCCTCGACGGTGTCGACGACGCCCTGGAGCAGTTCGCCCATCCACGGCCAGGTCAGCGAGGGCACGAGCATGCCGACCGTACGGCTGGAGCCGCGGGCGAGACCGACGGCTCCGGAGCTGGGTACGTAGCCGAGCTGCGCGATCACTTCACGAACACGGGCGGCCGTGGAGCGGTCCACCTCCCCCTTGGTGTTGATGACCCGCGACACGGTCGTCTTGCTGACGCCGGCCTCGCGGGCGACATCGGCGATGGTGACGCGCATCGGGGCCTCCAGGGGCCCTGGCGGTATGGTTTTAACAAGAACCAAGCCACCAGCCAGGGCTTAAAGAGGGAGGGAGATG
>NZ_JAFEUF010000356.1 GCF_016901035.1 Streptomyces durocortorensis | reverse complement strand
TCTCGGGCAGCCGGTGGTAGCCCTGCATGATGCCGGGGCCGCGCAGCAGGATCTCGCCGTCGTCCGCGATGCGGACCGCGGGGGCGGGGGGGGGGGGGGCCGCCGGGGGGGGGGGCGCCCGGGGGGGGCCCGGGGGGGGGGGCGGCCCGGGGGGGGGGGCGGCCGCGCGGGCAGGTCCGGCGTCCGGGGTGGGCGGCTCACCCGCGACGGACGGCTCTCCCGGCGCGGGGTCCTGCGCGGCTGAGGCCGAGGACCGGGCGAACGGCTCCGGGGCGGGCGAAGCCGGGGACCGGGGCAACGCCCCCGGCGCGGGCGAGACCGGGGGCGGGGCGAACGCCCCCGGCGCGGGCGCGCCCGAGGGCTGCGGGAACGGCTCCGGGTGGAGCAGCTCCGTGTGCAGGGCGCGCAGGGCCGGGCCGGGTGCGGTGCCGAGGCGGTCGTCGAGCAGGGTGCGGACCTCCTCGTACGCGGCCAGTGCCTCGGCGGGGCGTCCTGTGTCCCGCAGGGCCCGGATGCGCAGGGCCCTGAGCGGTTCGTCGAGCGGGTGGGCGTCGCAGAGCGCGGCCAGCTCCGGCAGCGCCTCCCCGGGTCTCCCGAGGGCCAGGAGCGCCCCGAGCGCGGCCCGCCGGGCGTCGAGCCTGCGGGCCTCCCAGCGGGACGCGATCGCCGTACGGTCGGGCAGATCGGCGAGGGCGGGCCCGGTCCACAGGGCGAGAGCCTCCCGCAGGACGGTGAGGGCGCCCGACGCGTCGCCGTCCTCCAGGGCCCGGCTCCCCTCCCACGCCAGCCGCTCGAAGCGGTGCAGGTCCACGGCGTCCGGCGGGACGGCGAGCCGGTAGCCGCCCGCCACGGACTCGACGGCGCTGCGGCCCAGAGCCCGCCGGAGCCGCCCGACGAGGGCCTGGAGGGCGCCGGCCGCATCCGCGGGCGGGTCGCCGGCCCACACCTCGTCGACGAGGACCCCGGCCGCGACGGTCCTTCCGGGGCGCAGCGCGAGAACGGTGAGCAGGGCGCGCAGCCGCGCCCCGCCGAGGGCGACGGCCGTGCCGTCGTCGCGGAGTGCCCGGGTGGTGCCGAGGACGCAGTAGTGCACGGGGCCTATTCTCCGTGACGGACGACGGACCGGCGTTGACCGGGTGGAACTCCACAAACGGTCGCCGACGTTCCAGTCCTGCCGGACCGTACGGTCACCCCGCCCCCACCCGAGGGAGTCGAACGCCGATGACCACCACAGCCACCCGCGGCGACCGGAGGATCAGCCCGGTCTTCCTCGGCATCGCCGCCGTCACCGCGGTCGCGGGCTGGGCGGTGTGGACGGGCTTCGCGGACGCCACCGGCTTCGCGGTCTTCCTGTTCGTCACCGGGGCCTGGATCGTCTCGCTCTGCCTCCACGAGTACGCGCACGCCCGCACCGCGCTGCACAGCGGGGACCTCTCGGTCGGGGCGAAGGGCTATCTGACGCTCAACCCGCTGAAGTACACGCACGCGCTGCTCAGCATCGTGCTGCCGGTGCTCTTCGTGATCATGGGCGGGATCGGGCTGCCCGGCGGGGCGGTGTACATCGAGCGCGGCCGGATCCACGGCCGGTGGAAGCACAGCCTGATCTCGGCGGCGGGGCCGCTGACGAACGTGGCGTTCGCGATCGTGTGTACGGCCCCGTTCTGGCTGGACGCGCTCGACGGGGTGCCGCGCGCTTTCCAGTACGCGCTCGCGTTCCTGGCGATGCTCCAGGTGACGGCGGCGATCCTGAACTCCCTGCCGATCCCGGGCCTGGACGGGTACGGGGTGATCGAGCCCTGGCTCTCGTACAGGATCCGCCGCCAGGTGGAGCCGATCGCGCCGTTCGGGCTGATCGCGGTGTTCGCGATCCTGTGGATCCCCGAGGTGAACATCGTGTTCTTCGACGCGGTCCACGCGCTGCTGCGCGGCCTGGGCGTGGAGGAGTTCCAGCGGTACTGCGGCTACGACCTGTACCGCTTCTGGCGCGGCCTCTTCGACGAGCAGGACCCGGGCTGCGCGGTCGGCTGACCGCGGTCGACCGACCGCACGGCCCGGGCCGCCGCGTCAGACCGGCGGGGCGACGGGCCCGGCGGCCGGGGCGGTGGGCCGCGCCGCCCGGGACGCCCGTACGGCGGCGGCGAGAATCGCGACCACGACACCGCCGAAGGCCCAGGCGCCGAGGACCCAGAGGGCGCCGGTGGTGGCGTTGCCGTCGAAGTAGACGGTGTTGCGGACCACCGTCGTACCGGCCCCCGGAGGCAGCGCCTGGCCGATCGCGCTCCAGAACGGCGGCAGCAGGGAGGACGGGTACACCCCGCCGGAGCTGGGGTTGCCCAGGATCGTGAAGATCAGGATGGTGAGCCCGAGGCCGACCGTGCCGGCCACCGACTGGAGGGCGACGCCCACCGCACCGGAGGCGAACACCACCAGGGTGCCGATGCCGGCCAGCTCCCAGAACGCGCCCGGGAGGCAGTTCAGCACCGGGCCCACGATGATCGCGCCGCCGATGCCCGAGACGAAGCCGTACGGCAGCATCGCCGTCAGCCGGACCAGAGTGCGCCGCAGGGTGGGCTTCTTCGAGCCGGCCGCCATGTTCAGGGCCGAGGCCGCGAGGTAGCCGCCGATGGTCCAGCTGAGGACGAGGTAGAAGGACGACAGGCCCCGCGAGTCGCCCGCGGCCGGTGCGCGGAGGTCCCGCACGACGATCGTCCGGTTCTCCGCCCGGGCCACCTCCTGGAGGATCTCGGTGGCCGCGGCGGTCGCCGAGGGGCCGCCCGCCGAGGCGACGAGCAGCGTGTCGGTGCGTCCGGCCGGGTCCACGACGAGGGCGGCGTCGGTGCGCCGGTCCAGCAGCCGCGCGCGGGCCTCGGCGCGGTCCGCGACGGGGGTGACCTTGAGCGGTTCGCCGGGCAGCGCGTCGAGGCGGGCCGTCAGGTCCCGTTCCACGGCGGGCGGGGCGACCAGGGTGATCGGCACCTTGCGCGGATCGGGCGCGTGGAAGGCGCCCATGTAGGAGAGGGCGAAGCCCAGTTGCAGCAGGAGTACCCCGAGCATGACGAGCGCGGCCCGGGCGGTGACGGCGTCGCGCACCTCTTCCCAGAAGCCCTGGGTTCCGTCACTGGTCTGTGCGGTCGACCCCGAAGCGTCGTCCCTCGCGTCTGCCACGCGGCCTCCCTCGTCCTGCCCTGCCACGGCCGTGGCGGGGCCGTCACATGCTCGGCCCCGGCACGGCTTCCGCTCCCGGGGCACGCCCGGGGAGCGGGAGGCACGACCTGATTGGCGGAGGCCTGCGCGCAGTGGGACGGCGAGGCGGGGGAGGCAGGTGAGGGGTCAGCTCGCGTCGGCGGCGGCCGTCAGCCGGAGCCGGCGGACGTAGAACCAGGTCATGTTCGACGAGAGCCCCGCGATGAGCACCCACACGATCCCGAGCAGGCTGCCCTGGGCGAAGGAGACCACGGCCGCCGCGACGGCGAGGACGCAGACGACGAGGGCGTAGAGAGCGATGCGGGGCATGGGGGTCGGCTCCTGTCGGGAACGGGTCGCGCTCCCTGCCGGGAACGGTCGCGGTCCCGTCCAGTGTCCCCCATGCCCCGTTGTGCCCCGTCCCGGGGAGCGCCCGGGCACGTTGCCGGAGCGCCCGCCGGGTGGGCCAGGTCAGACGTCGGTCGTGCGCAGTCCTGCGTGGGCCTTGTAGCGGCGGTTGACCGAGATCAGGTTGGCGACCAGCGACTCGACCTGGTGGGCGTTGCGCAGGCGGCCGGCGAAGATGCCCCGCATCCCGGGGATCCGGCCGGCCAGGGCCTGCACGAGGTCGGTGTCGGCGCGGACCTCGCCCAGGACCAGCACGTCGGTGTCGATCTCCTCGATGGACTCGTCCTGGAGCAGCACCGCCGAGAGGTGGTGGAAGGCGGCGGTGACCCGGGAGTCCGGCAGCAGGGCGGCGGCCTGTTCGGCGGCGCTGCCCTCCTCCGGCTTGAGGGCGTAGGCGCCCTTCTTGTCGAAGCCGAGCGGGTTGACGCAGTCGATGACGAGCTTGCCCGCCAGCTCCTCGCGCAGGGATTGGAGCGTCTTGGCGTGGCCGTCCCACGGCACGGCGACGATCACGATGTCGCTGCGCCGGGCGCACTCCGCGTTGTCCGCGCCCTCGACGCCGAAGCCCAGCTCGGCCGCGGCCTGCTCGGCGCGGGCCGCGTCCCGGGAGCCGAGGGTGACCTTCTGTCCGGCGCGGGCGAGCCGGTAGGCGAGGCCGCGCCCCTGCGGTCCTGTCCCGCCGAGCACGCCGACGCTCAGGGCGGATACGTCGGGGAGGTCCCAGGGGTCCTTGGCGGGGGGCTTGGGCGCGCTGCCGCTGCTGTCCTGTGTAGTCATGGGCCGACCCTACTGCCAGGTAGTACAGGGGGAAGCCGCCCCGTGGGCGCTCGATCCCGTGTGCCGTGCCGTCCCCCGTTCGGGTGAGGGAGCGGCCGACGGGCCCGGCCGGGGCGGGGCCCGGGGCAGGATGCCGGGCCATGGATGCCGTACGGGTCGCCCTGCTCCGTGATGTGCTGGCCGGAACCCGGTGGCCGCAGGAATCCCGCCGGTTCGCGCTGGCCCTGCGCTCCTCCGTCGTCCCGCGCGGCGGCGGCCTGCTGCTGGCGGGGACGGAGGCGTACGAGCCGTGGCATCTGGCGGCCCACCTGTCCGACGAGTCCGCCTGGGCGGGGCTGCCGGAGCTGGCGCCCACCCTCGTACGGCACCGGGTGGCGGCGGGCGACCCGGCGCATCTGGCGGTCGGGCTGGGCCGGATCGCGGCGGCGGGGCGGGGCGAGACGGTGCTGCTGGTCGCGCCGGAGCGGCCGGGGGCGGGGCTGCTGGAGCGGGTGCACGACGCCCGGCGGGCCGGGGCGCGGGTGCTCACCCTGGACGGCGGCGACCCGGAGGTCGGCGGCCTGGCGCACGAGTCGCTGGTGGTCGGCGGGGACGACGACGTGGACCTGGACATCGTGCAGCACCTGGTGAGCGCGGCCGCCGGGGAGAACGGGCGGCCTCCGGCGGGCGGCCGGCGCACCTTCCGGGACCGGCTGGCCCGGCTGGCCGACCAGCTGACCCAGCCGCCGCCGGCCCGCTGGTAGCGCGGCCGGGAAACCCACTTGCCCGGTACACCCCGTTGTACGGATCATGGCCCTTCGTGACCTCAGCACCTCCCCCACCCCCCGCCTC
>NZ_JAFEUF010000355.1 GCF_016901035.1 Streptomyces durocortorensis | reverse complement strand
CCTGCGGGTGGGTCTCGCGGTCACTGTACGTGTTCGCGGGGGCCGGGCCGCCCTGAGGCGTGGGCGTACGCGTTCGTGGGGGGGGGGGGGCCCCCCCCCCGGGGGGCCGCCACGTCAGTGAGGTGCTGCCCTTCCTCGACGCGGCCTTCGAAGGTGCCATGCGCGAGGTCCTGGCCTCCGGGACACCGATCGTGGACCAGTACACCGTGGGCCGTACGCCGGCCGACCCGGACCATGACCACGCCTGGTCGATCTCGTTCTACCGGCTCGAATCCTCCGCCGGGAAAGTCCTGGGAGTGGCCACCTCCAGCGTCGACGTCACCGACCGGCATCGCGCCGTGGAAGAACAGCGCCACACCGCCCTCTCCCTCCAGCGCAGCCTGCTGCCCCACCCACCCGCACAACGGCCGGGGCTGGAGGTCGCCTTCCGCTACCGCCCCGCCCAGGCGACGATCGAGATCGGCGGGGACTGGTTCGACGTCATTCCCCTGGCCGGCGACAAGACCGCCCTCGTCGTCGGCGACGTCATGGGCAGCGGTGTGACAGCCGCGGCCACGATGGGACAACTGCGCACCGCCACGCGAACCCTGGCCGATCTCGATCTGGCCCCAGCCCGGGTCCTG
This sequence comes from Streptomyces durocortorensis, assembly GCF_016901035.1. Classification (GTDB taxonomy): domain Bacteria; phylum Actinomycetota; class Actinomycetes; order Streptomycetales; family Streptomycetaceae; genus Streptomyces; species Streptomyces durocortorensis. The sequence continues at coordinate 4,584 of NZ_JAFEUF010000355.1, read as the reverse complement.
CACCACCTCGACCACATCACGGACGGCCTCGACACCATCGCAACCTGCGTCTACGCCGTTTTCGACCCCCGCACCGAGCGATGCGACATATCCGTTGCCGGGCACCTGCCGCCCGTCCTCCTGCGTCCGGACGGCAGACGCGAGCTGCTCGACCTGCCCACCGGCGCGCCCTTGGGAGGGTGCGGCATCTCCTTCGAATCCACCTTCATCGATTTCGAGCGGGGAGACCAGCTCGTCCTCTACACCGACGGCCTCGTCGAGACGCGCGACCAGCCGATCGACGCACGCCTGAACGCTCTTCTCGACGTTCTCGACGACCCCCGCCGTTCGCTGGACGCCACCTGCGACCTGCTTCTGCACACCCTGCGGCACAGCGGAGAGCGCGACGACGTAGCCCTGCTCATCGCCCGGGCCGGTGCCGGTCCTGCAGGCTGAGGCGATGATGGAGTGTTACTTCTGAAGAGGTGCGCGGGCTGGGGGTTCCGTATTCGCTGCGGCGATGCGGCAGCCCGGACAGGAGCACTCCGGCGACCGTTGCGACGATCTGGGGGCGGCCTTCGAGAAGGAAAGCCCGGTGGTACGGGGACGAGTCGGCGGTGCCGAGGCCCGCCTGTTCGGCCTGGCCGACGCGGTTGCTCACGCCGAGGTGGGGCCGGCCGGGCATCGGCCGCGTACCGCCACGGTCTGACCGCCTCGCTCGCGGGAGGCCGGGGAGCAGGCTCAGCCCGTACGGTCCTCCACCGCCGCCCGGTAGTTCCGCAGGTCGCAGTGTCGGACCTGGCGTATCCCCGCGAGGTCCTCGTGCGGCTCGTTGGGGCAGCCCGCGGGGCGCTCCGGGCGGGTGGGCGCGGTGGCAGGGCCCCGGAGGCGGTGCCAGGGCTGGAGCGGCAGCCAGAGGAGTCCGTACAGCCAGCGCAGCACCAGCCTGCGGAAGCCCGGGCGGCCCGCGTCGGGCAGGCGGATCACCCGGACGCCCATGATCAGCTTTCCGGCGCTCGCCCGGACGGCCATCGTCAGCAGCACCTGGTTGGCGAAGGACAGCGCGATCAGCTGGACCACCAGCAGGGCGATCGCGCGCCCCGTCCCGTCGGCGTGCAGGCAGGACCGCACCAGCAGTCCGACGGCCAGCAGGCACAGGTAGGCGTCCAGCCCGACCGCGAGATAGCGCCGCATGTCGCCCGTGCCCTTCGGGATGCGCGGCTGCGGCCGGGGGCCCGGGGCGGTATACGCCGAGGGGCGGGCGTACGCCGGATAGGCCGCCCGCGGAAGCGTGCGCCCGTACGGCGGCTGAGGCGGGTCCGGGCGCGGGTCCGGCCGGGACCTGGCGGTGCCGCTCCCGGCCCGGCGTACTCCGTACAGCGCCCGTAATGCGTCAGGAGGCTGCCCTCTCCGATGCCCCCGTGGCTTCGTCATGGGGGCATCATGACTGATCGTCAGGCGGGGTGTCCCTGTTCCTGACGGGTAACTCCGGGGCCCCGGTGTTGTTTCACCGGACCTTTGCGCTTGTCGGCCCCCGGCAGGCCGCGCATCGTCGCTGTCGCTGTCGCTGTCGCCGTCGTCGGGGCCGGGCTTCGGGTGCTGTGCGCACCGCGTGCGGGCCGATCCGGAATGTGACCTTCGCCACTCGGGTGTCGCGTGGAGGTGTGCGGCCGGGAGGCGGTTCCGGGTCGTGCGGGCCGCCCGGAACAGCGGACCGGGGGCCGGTGGGGGGCTCGGCGCGGCCGTCCGGGCGCCGATCAAAACGGCTGATCATGGCCAATATGTGGATGGTCCTCGAAGATCATCGGGTCGCACAGGAGAATCGGCCCCACGACGGTCCTGAGCATCGCCCGGCCGGGCGACGGCCGCGCGGTCCTCCCGAAGAACGGGAGTCGGCGGGGCTCCGGCGGGGGAGGCGGACCGGTGGCGCCCTCCGGGACGGGGGTGCCGACGCGCACGAGCCGACCACGGAAGGTCTTGATCAGATGCCGGTCATCCCCGACTCGCCCGACTCCGCCCGCACGCCCGACGCCGCGGCCCTCATCGAGCCGCTCTACGCCGAGATCCTCCGGCGCAACCAGGGCGAGCAGGAGTTCCACCAGGCGGTCCGCGAGGTCCTGGAGACGCTCGGGCCGGTGCTGACCCGGCGACCCGAGTTCGTCGACGCGCGCATCATCGAGCGCATATGCGAGCCCGAGCGCCAGTTGATCTTCCGGGTGCCGTGGTCGGACGACTCCGGCGACATCCATGTCAACCGCGGTTTCCGGGTGGAGTTCTCCAGCTCGCTCGGCCCCTACAAGGGCGGGCTGCGCTTCCACCCCTCGGTCAACCTCGGCATCGTGAAGTTCCTCGGCTTCGAGCAGATCTTCAAGAACGCCCTCACCGGCATGCCGATCGGCGGCGGCAAGGGCGGCTCGGACTTCGACCCCAAGGGCCGCTCCGACGCCGAGATCATGCGGTTCTGCCAGTCGTTCATGACCGAACTCCACCGCCACCTGGGCGAGTACACCGACGTCCCGGCCGGTGACATCGGCGTCGGCGGCCGCGAGATCGGCTACCTCTTCGGCCAGTACAAGCGGATCACCAACCGTTACGAGTCCGGCGTCCTCACCGGCAAGGGCCTCGGCTGGGGCGGCGCGCAGGCGCGTACGGAGGCCACCGGCTACGGCACGGTCCTGTTCACCGCCGAGATGCTGCGCAGCCGGGGCGAGTCGCTGGAGGGCCAGACCGTCGCGGTCTCCGGCTCCGGCAACGTGGCCATCTACGCCATCGAGAAGGCCCAGCAGCTCGGCGCGACCGTCATCACCTGCTCGGACTCCGGCGGCTATGTCGTCGACGAGAAGGGCATCGACCTCGCCCTCCTCAAGGAGATCAAGGAAGCGGGTCGTGGCCGGGTCTCCGAGTACGCCGAGCGGCGCGGAGCCCACGCCCGGTTCGTGCCCGGTACAGGCGTGTGGTCGGTCCCCGCCGACGTCGCCCTGCCCTGCGCCACGCAGAACGAACTGCACGAGGCCGACGCGCTGGACCTCGTACGCAACGGGGTCAAGGCGGTCGCGGAGGGCGCCAACATGCCCACCACTCCGGAGGCGGTCCGGGTGTTCCAGGAGGCGGGCGTCGCTTTCGCCCCCGGCAAGGCAGCCAACGCGGGCGGGGTCGCGACGAGCGCTCTGGAGATGCAGCAGAACGCGTCCCGGGACTCGTGGACCTTCGCCCACACCGAGGAGCGGCTCGCCGAGATCATGCGGCACATCCACGACTCCTGCTACACGACGGCGGAGCGGTACGGGAGCCCCGGCAACTACGTGGTGGGCGCGAACATCGCGGGCTTCGAGCTGGTGGCGGACGCGATGCTGGCGCAGGGTCTGATCTGACCGTACGCCGGGGATGCGCCGGTGCGGCTGCGGCTGCGGCTGCGGCTGCTGTTGCGGTCGCCGCCGGAACCGCTGCCCCGCGCGGGTGAGGCTGCCGGGTGCGGTCTCCCCCGGGCGGGGGAGCGGGTTGGCTCGCGCGGGTGATTCCTCTTCGTGCCCGCCCCGCGAAGGTGGAGTCATGACGCTGAAGATCCTTCACCGGCCCCCGTCCGTGGGTGACACCGAGCGGCCCGTTCCGCGCTGGGCGATGCGCCTGGCCTACGCGCTTCCGCTGCTTCTGCTGCCTGCGTGCCTGTGGCGGCTGCCCTTCGCGCTGCACTTCGAGATGGGGCAGGTCCAGGACGGCGGTTTACCCGCCTACTGGCTGAGCATCCCGTACGTTCTCGGGCTCAGCGTGTTGACGGAGGTGGTCGCGATCCTGACCATCGGGCTGGTCCGGGGCTGGGGCGAGGTGGCGCCCACCTGGATACCTGTCATCGGCGGCAGACGCGTCCGGCCGATGGCGGCCGTCGTCCCCGCCGTGCTCGGCGGCCTGATCCTCACCTTCCTGTTCACCGCCGTCCCGCTGGGCGGCGATCGCAGCCTCACCCTGTACGGCGTCATCGACACTGTCGAGTACACCAACGGCGCCTGGGACGCGTTGGCGATGGTGGTTGGCACCCCTCTCGCCGCTTGGGGGCCCATCACCATCGCTCTCGCGATCGCCTACTACCGGCGCCGGACGGCCCGTTCCTCGAACACAGCCGTCTGTCACGGAGCTTCGCCGACAGCAGATCCGCCCGGAGCGCAACGCCCGACCCGTGCCGGGGCGGTGCCGCGCTCCTAGGCTGGGGCGGTGACCATCCGAGCGACGAACCAGGCCGACGTGATTCCCCTGCGCCCGCTCCCGACGGCGGCGGACCCGGCACCCCGGGCCCTGCCCCGGGAGCCGCTCTGGCGCGACCTCGTCGGGGAGGTGCTGCGCCGCGAACGACAGTCCCAGGGGCGGACGTTGAAGGACGTCGCCGAGTCGGCCCGGATCTCCATGCCGTATCTCTCCGAGGTGGAGAGGGGGCTCAAGGAGGCCTCCTCGGAGGTGCTGGCCGCCGCGGCCCAGGCGCTCGGCCTGCGTCTTGCCGACGTCCTGGCGCTGGCGGGAGAGCGGCTGGTGAGCCTCACGGCCGCGCGGTCCCGGCCCGGGCCGGTGGGGGCTGGGGGTGCGCCGGCGCCGGATGGTGGGGGGGGCGGGGGGGGG
>NZ_JAFEUF010000354.1:910-5210 GCF_016901035.1 Streptomyces durocortorensis | reverse complement strand
CACCTCCACCACACCGGAGGTCTTCGTCATGATCAAGCCTGACCAGCGTTAACAACGCTCGTGATCAATACACCTAGGGCCTTTCTGTTTGGATCCGGTCGGATCAGGGAGCGGGGTCCGGTGCGTGCAGCTGCAAGGCGGAGGATTGAGTCAACGCGGAGCGTTGGTGATTGACGACAACGCCGCAGATGCGCGTGCCGGGGCCCGCGAGCCCGACCTGATCCAAACGAGAGGCCCTAGGCGCGGGTGGAGCCGCCGGGTGCCTCGGCCACGGCGGCCTCCCCGTTCCCGTTCTTCTCCGGGCCCTGCGCGTCCTCCGGGCCCTCCGACTGCCCCACGCCCTCCTCCTCCTTGCTCCCGGTCGCCGTCCAGGCGGCGCAGAACAGCAGCAGCTTCGCGGTGAAGTTGATCCACAGGAGCAGGGCGATCGGCACGCCGAACGCGCCGTACATGCTCTTGCCCGCCACATCCCTCATGTAGCTGCCGAGCAGCAGCTTGAGCAGTTCGAAGCCGACCGCCCCGAGCAGCGCCGCGACCATCAGCCGCCGCCGGGGCGGCTCCACGCCGGGCAGCAGCGTCAGCAGATAGAGCAGCAGCAGGAAGTCGGCGACGACCGCGACCGCCAGCGCGGCCACCCGCAGCAGGATGCCGCCCGCCCCGCCCTCGGGGATGCCGATCAGGTCGGCGGTCCAGCCGACCGCCGTCGAGCCGACGGTGGAGACCGCCAGGGTGGCGAGCCCCGCGCCGCCGAGGCCGACCAGCAGCACGGCGTCCTTCACCTTGGCGACGACGGGGTTGGCCTCCTGGACGTCGTCCAGTTCCCAGACCGCGCGCAGGCACTCGCGCATCGAGCCGACCCAGCCGACGCCGGTGAACAGCAGCAGCGCACCGGCCACCAGGCCGACCGTGCCCGCGTTGGCGACCAGACCGTCGATGCCGAGCTGGTCGGAGATGCCGGGCACCTGGTCGGCGAGCTTGTCCTTGATGGTGTCGAGCTGTTTGTCGCTCAGCAGGGCGGCGGCGATGGCCGCGCCGACCGCGATCAGCGGGAAGAGGGCCAGGAAGCTGATGAAGGTGATCGCCGCCGCGAGCCTGGCCCAGTGGACCCGGTCCAGCCGCTCGTAGGAACGCCAGGCGTGCGTCTCCATCAGCCGGGCGACCAGGGGCCCGATCACCGGGAGTTTCTTGAGCCAGTCCATGACGTCACACGTACCCTCCTGGGCCCGGAACACCAGCGGCCCGCCCCGGACTCTCCCGGACCTGCCCGGCGGATCTCCGTCACCATGCGCTGACACTCACTCCATCACCCGTTCCGGTGAGCGAATTCACCAATGCCGCGAAAGGGATTTCCCGGACGATACGGTCACCTCCATGTCCGTCGACACGGTGTCCTTGACCGGCTGGGGCCGCACCGCCCCGACGACCGCCGTGCGGTTCCGCCCCCGCAGTTACGAGGAAGCGGCCGCCGTGGTCCGGGGGCGCGGGCCCCGGGGCGTCATCGCGCGCGGGCTGGGGCGGTCGCCCGGGGACGCGGCGCAGAACGCGGGCGGCTCGGTGCTCGATCTGACGGGCCTGGCCCGGATCGGCGGTGTCGACGCCGCCGCCGGTACGGTGCGCTGCGACGCGGGGGTGAGCCTGGAGCGGCTGCTGCGGGTCCTGCTGCCGCTGGGCTGGCTGCCGCCCGTCCTGCCGGGGACCGGCGGGGTGACGGTCGGCGGGGCGATTGCCTCCGATCTGCCCGGGCCCGACCACCGGCGGGCGGGTTCGTTCGCCCGGCACGTGAGCGTCCTGGAGCTGCTCACCGCCGACGGCGAGGTGCGTACGGTGCTGCCCGGCACCGCCCTCTTCGACGCGACCGCCGGGGGCCTCGGGCTGACCGGGGTGATCCTGGGCGCCACGCTCCGCCTCCGGCGTGTCACCACGGGGCTGATGTCGGTCACCACCGAGCGCGCCGGGGACCTGGACGACCTGCTGGCCCGTTTCACCGCGGGCGGCGACCGGCTGCCGTACGCCTCCGCCTGGGTCGACCTGATGGCCCGGGGCCGGGCGGCCGGACGCGGGATCCTCACTCGGGGGGAGCACGCGACCCCCGACATGCGCCCGGCGCACGCGGGGCGCACTTGGCTCCCGAAGCGCTCCGGAGGAGCGCCGGGAAGACCCCGTGTCCCCAGCCTCCCGCCGCTCCCGGCCGGACTGCTCGGCCCGGGCGCGGCCGCCCTGTACAACGAGGTCCGCTACCGCGGCGCACCCCGCGCGCGGGCCGCCGAGCTGCGCCCGCTCCCCGCCTTCTTCCACGCGTCGGACGCCCTCCCGGACGTACGCGCGCTCTACGGCCGGGCGGGGCTGGTGCGCTACCGGTTCGCCCTCGGGTACGGCCAGGAGGAGACCCTGCACCGGGTGGTGCGCCGGATCGCGGCGCGCCGGAGCCCCGCCGTGCGGGCCGTGCTCCAGCGGTTCGGGCCGGCGGACCCCGGCCTGCTGTCGTTCGCCGCGCCCGGGTGGTCACTGGCGCTGGATCTGCCCGCGGCCCTGCCGGGTCTGGCCCGCTTCCTGGACGGCGTCGACGAGGAGGTGGCCGCCGCCGGGGGCCGGGTGTGCCTGGCGAAGGACTCCCGGATGCGGCCGGAGACGGCGGCCGCGATGTACCCGCGGCTGGCGGAGTTCCGGGAGCTGCGGGCCCGGCTGGACCCGGCGGGAGCCTTCCGCTCGGACCTGTCGCGCCGGCTCGGACTGTGATCGTCTCCCAGAAGATCCCACCCCACCTGACCAGGAGCTTTCCGTGAAGGATGCCTTCGGCGCCCCGCAGTCCCTGCTCGTCCTCGGCGGCACCTCCGAGATCGCCCTGGCCACCGCGCGCCGGCTGATCGCCCTGCGCACCCGCCGGGTCTGGCTGGCCGGACGCCCTTCCCCCGCCCTGGACGCGGCCGCCGCCGAACTGCGCGGGCGCGGGGCCGACGTACACACCGTCGACTTCGACGCGCTGGACTCCGCCTCCCACGAGGTCGCTCTCGGCAAGGTCTTCGCGGAGGGCGACATCGACGTGGTGCTGATGGCGTTCGGGGTCCTCGGCGATCAGGCGCGGGACGAGCAGGAGCCGATGGCGGCGGTCCGGGTCGCCCAGACCAACTACACGGGGGCGGTCTCCGCCGGGCTGGTGTGCGCCGGCGCACTGCAGGCGCAGGGGCACGGTTCGCTGGTGGTGCTGTCCTCGGTGGCCGGGGAGCGCGCCCGGCGCGCGGACTTCATCTACGGCTCCAGCAAGGCGGGCCTCGACGCGTTCGCGCAGGGGCTCGGGGACGCGCTCCAGGGGACCGGGGTGCAGGTGATGGTGGTCCGGCCCGGCTTCGTACGGACCCGGGCCACGGCGGGGCTGCCGGAGCAGCCGCTCGCGACCGGTCCCGAGGAGGTCGCGGAGGCGATCGTCACGGGGCTGCGGCGGCGCTCGGAAACCGTGTGGGTGCCCGGCTCGCTCCGGGTGGTGATGGCGGCGCTGCGGCACGTGCCGCGCCCGCTGTTCCGGCGGCTGCCCGTCTAGGGCGTACGGCCCCGGGCGCTCAGGGCCGCAGCGAGGGGGCCGACGACGAGGCGTCGATCGTGTAGCCGCCCTGGGCGGGGACGGCGGGCGCGCCGCCGCCTCCGCCGAACGGGAAGTCGCGGAGCTTGCGCCAGACGGCGTCCGGGCCCTGCTCGTACAGCGCGAAGGAACCGCAGGTCCAGGCGGCCTCGTAGTCGGCGAGCTCCTCGTAGGCGCGGTCCATCGCCTCCTCGGAGATGCCGTGGGCCACGGTGACGTGCGGGTGGTACGGGAACTGGAGCTCGCGGACCAGGGGCCCGGAGGCGTCCCGGACCCGCTTCTGGAGCCAGGAGCAGGCCGAGGCGCCCGCGACGACCTGGACGAAGACGACCGGCGACAGCGGGCGGAAGGTGCCGGTGCCGGAGAGCCGCATCGGGAACGGCCGGCCGGCCGTGGCGATCGTGTCGAGATGCGCCTCGATCGCCGGGAGGTCCGCCGAATCCGCCTCCGTCGGCGGCATGAGGGTGACGTGGGTGGGAATGCCGAAGGCGGCAGCGTCCCCGAAGCTTGCGCGGCGTTCCTGGAGCAGGCTGCCGTAGGGCTCCGGGACCGCGATCGAAACGCCGAGCGTTACGGTCCCCACGTCGTTCTCCTCCGTCGTCGGTGGTCGGTTTTCGGTCATGCCGCGGGGGGGGGGGGGGGGGCGCCCGCGGGGCCGGCGCCCCCCTTTGGCCCCGGGGGCCCGGGGGCGGGGGCGGCGGGGGGGGGGGCTTGGGAGGGGGCGGG
>NZ_JAFEUF010000354.1:0-900 GCF_016901035.1 Streptomyces durocortorensis | reverse complement strand
CCCCGCGCCTGTGTTCCGGCCCCCCCGGGGGGCCCCCCGGGGGGGGGGGGGGGTGTGGGGGCCCGCGGGGGGGGGGGGGGGGGCCCCCCCCCCGCGTTCCGTCGCCGCAAGTGTGACCCCTGCGGCCATGGTCTCGCCAGGGTCCTTGGACTCAGTGCTTCGCGGGCAGGAAGCCCATCCGGTCGTACGTCTGTGCCAGCGTCTCCGCGGCGACGGCCCTGGCCTTCTCCGCTCCCTTGGCCAGGATGGAGTCCAGCGTCTCCGGGTCGTCCAGATATTCCTGGGTGCGGACCCGGAAGGGAGTGACGAATTCCACCATGGCCTCGGCCAGGTCGGTCTTCAGCGCGCCGTAGCCCTTGCCCTCGTAACTGCGTTCCAGATCCTCCACCGGGCTGCCCGAGAGCGTGGAGAGGATCGTGAGCAGATTGCTGACGCCAGGCTTCTTCTCCTCGTCGAAGCGGATCACGGTGTCGGTGTCGGTGACGGCGCTCTTCACCTTCTTGGCGGTGACCTTCGGGTCGTCGAGGAGGTTGATGAGGCCCTTCGGCGTGGAGGCCGACTTGCTCATCTTGACCGCAGGGTCCTGGAGGTCGAAGATCTTCGCCGTCTCCTTGAGGATGTACGGCGCGGGGACGGTGAACGTCTGGCCGTAGCGGCCGTTGAACCGCTCGGCGAGGTCGCGGGTCAGCTCGATGTGCTGGCGCTGGTCCTCGCCCACCGGGACCTGGTTCGCCTGGTAGAGCAGGATGTCGGCGACCTGGAGCACCGGATAGGTGAAGAGGCCGACGGTGGCGCGGTCGGCGCCCTGCTTGGCGGACTTGTCCTTGAACTGCGTCATCCGGGAGGCCTCGCCGAAGCCGGTGAGGCAGTTCATCACCCAGCCGAGCTGTGCGTGCTCGG
>NZ_JAFEUF010000353.1 GCF_016901035.1 Streptomyces durocortorensis | reverse complement strand
GCCCCGCGGTGGCTGCCGGGGAAGGGGTCGACGGTGAACGGGTCGGACAACGCCCCGGAGCCGATGTCGTCGCGTACGGCGGTCAGGCTGTCAGCGGAACCCACGAGTTCTCCTCGGGTAGGGGGGTGGTCGGGGTGAGGCGGGGATCGGCGGAGGACCGAAGGCCGTTCGCGGACCGGGGGCGCGGCAGCAGTCCCCGGTACTCGACCTGCTTCTCGGCGACCGACACCCAGGCCAGCTCGCGCCGCCCGTCGGGGCCGGACGTCGAGTGGGCGGCGACCCGGACGCAGCCGCCCGGGGTGCGGACCTGCAGCAGCGCGTCGGGATCCCGGGCCGCGCTCCCCGCCAGCGACCAGGGCACGGTGCCGGTGATGCCGGCGGCTGCGCCGAGGCAGATGGCGCCGGTCAGCGCGACCGTGGGGTGCCAGGAGGGAACCGACACGGCCCGTACGTACAGTCCGCCGCCGTCCTGCGGAAGCACGGCCGCGATCTTGGGGAAGGCCCCGAAGGTCTCCCAGCCCTGCGAGGCGCAGACCGCGACGCGCAGCCGGGTCATGGTGTCGAACAGAGCGGGGTCGTCGCCGAAGAGGGCGTCCGGCCCGTCGACGCCGAGCTCCGTCGCGTCGACGAAGGCGTACGGATTGCCCATCGACACCAGCGAGACGGGCACGGTCCGTCCCTCGAAGGGGACGTACGTCACCGGCTCCCCCGTCATCAGGAGCTCGGGCAGTTCCAGCGGCGGTGAGCACAGGAAGTGCGCCGTGAACCGGGTGCCGTCGCCGAAGGTCTCCTCGGCCTCGCACACCACGTTGTCGCCGTTGTTGAGGACGTTGACCCGGACCCGGCACCCCGGCACCAGCGGCTGGATCATGCCGGTGCGGGCGGCCGCCTCGACGGCGGCCAGGATCGAGTGGCCGCAGGAACCGCGGAGGTCGAAGCTGTCGTGGCTCTGCGGCAGGGACTGCACGAAGCGGTAGTCCAGGTCGAAGAGCGGGTGCCGGGAGGGGCGCACGATGGCGTTCTTGAGGACGTCGGCCGAGCCCTGCAGGGACAGGTCGGCCCGCAGGTCGGCCAGCGCGCTCAGCAACTGGGGATCGGATTCGGGGAGGTCACGGCCGTCCAGCACCACGGTGGGGCAGGGAGCGCCCGTCGCCTTGACCAGGGAGACGATCATCCCGCCATCACCGCCAGTTCACGGGTTCCCCGGTGCGCTCCGGCGGACGGGCCGAAGAACTCGCTGCGCCACATCTGGTGCGACATGAGGGCCCACAGGGCCAGCGAGCTCCCGTCGGACGGGCGGGCCTCCTGCTCGGCGAACAAAGCGTCGACCACCTCGTACCGCAGCCGCCCGTCGGCACGCAGGGCCTGCGGGGACAGAACGTCGCGGGCCATCGCCCACAGCCGCTGTCCGGGGGCCAGCATCGCGGTGATCGGCAGGGTGAAGGGCTGCTTGGGCCGGTTCAGGACACTGTCGGGCAGGAGCCCCTCGGCCGCCCGGTACAGCGCGCGCTTGACCCCGACACCGGGAACCGTGCGGTGCTGGTCGGGCAGGGACGCCGCGAAGCGCACCACGCTGGGCTGGCAGAACGGGAGCCGGGCCTCCACGGAGCTGGCCATCGACAGGTGGTCGACGCGGCGGAGGTGGTAGGCGGGCAGCCGGTAGCGCTGTTCGATCTGGGTGATGCGCTGGAGCCTGCTGCCCTCGCCGTGGGCCAGGATGTCGGTGAGGCCGGGCGGCAGCGGGGACGCGCCGGGCGCGAGGACCCGGGCGGCGTACTCGGGCGTGTACAGCTGCCGGCGCAGGGACTGGGGTACCGCGGCCAGGTGGTCGAGGTAGGGGCCCGCCCAGTCGGCTCCCTCGGGCGCGGCGAGGGCCTGGGTCATGCGGCTGTATCCGCCGAAGAGTTCGTCGGCCGCGTCCCCGGTGAGGGCCACCTTGAACCCGGCGTCGCGGACCGCCCGGAACAGCGAGAAGGTGGAGAGGGTGATCGGGTCGGCGTTGGGCTGGCCGAGGTGGCGTACGACGTCGCCCATCAGGTCGGGGAAGGTCGCCGGGTCGATCTCCACCTGGTGGTGCACCGTACCGGTGTGCCGGGAGACCTCCGAGGCGAAGGCCCGCTCGTCGCCGGGCCAGTTGCCCGTGTAGGCGATGTTGAACGTGTGCAGCGCCTCGCTGGAGCCGCGGTCGAACAGGATGCGGGCCGCGAGCGCGGTGACGAGGCTGGAGTCGAGTCCGCCGGAGGTGATGGCCGCGACCGGCGCGTCGGCGATGAGCAGCCGGGAGACCTCACGGGACAGCAGCTCGCGCAGCGACTCGCCGGCCCGGGACAGGCTCCGGTCCTCGTCGACCGGCGGAGCGGACTCGTACCCCATGCGCCGGGAGGTGAGGCGCAGGCCGTCCTCGCGGGTGACGACGGCGGTGGTGGCGGGCGGCAGGACGTCGATGCCCTCGAACATGGTCCGCTGGCCGAAGGGGGTCTTCGCCGACAGGTAGGTGTGCAGGCCCAGTTCGTCCTCGTAGGGGCGCACTCCGTCGAAGCCGAGGAGGGCGGGCAGTTCGGAGGCGAAGTGGAACCGGTCGTTTCGCTCGTCCCAGTGGTAGTAGAGCGGCTTCATGCCGGAGGCGTCGGTGGCGATCACCAGGCGGGGCTCCCGCCGCAGATCCATCACGGCGACGGAGAACATGCCGTCGAGGTGCTCGGCGAACCGGTCCCCGTAGGTCAGGTACAGCGCGGGGAGAATCGATCCGTCGCAACGGTCGTCGAAGTGGAATCCCTGGCGCATGAGTTCGGTGCGCAGCCGGTCGTGGTTGTAGATCTCGCCGTTGAAGACGACGGTGATCTCACCCAGGCGGTAGGGCTGGTCGCCGCCTTCGGGGTCCATGATCGAGAGCCGGTTGTTGCCGAGGGCCCAGCCGGACTGCCGGGCGAAGGACTGGGCGTCGGGGCCGCCGTGGTGCTGGAGCGCGGCGACCCGGCGCATCTCGTCGTCGGTCGTGCGGGCGTGGAAGGATCCGTGAATACGGCACATGGCTCAGATCACCTGACGTCGGAGGAGAGGCCGGCGGCGGAATAGAGCGCCGGGTCGTAGGGGCTGGGGCCCCCGCAGGTCACGAAGCGCCGGGCGTCGGGCCCGGTGTGGGGGTTGCGAGCGCCGTGCAGAACGCCCGGCGCGGCGTACAGGACGTCCCCGGCGGCGACGTCGATCCAGCGGTCGCGCAGGTACATCTGGCCGATGCCCTCGAAGGCGATGAACGCCTCGTCGCTGTCGGGGTGCAGGTGGACGTTGAAGGTCTGGCCCGGCTGCTGGATGCCGCAGTGCAGGCAGAGCTGGCTGCTGCCGTTGCCGGGCCAGAAGACGAAGTTCATGGTGGCGCGGTCGGCGTCGGGGGAGATCTGGCCGGTGCCGCCGAAGCCGCGCAGCTGGGTGGTCTCGTCCCAGAGCGTGGAGAACGGCTCGGGGTCGGTGCCGGGCAGGCGGCCCGGCGTGAGGGGCGTGCGCCAGATGTAGACGGTGAGCACGTCCTCGACGGCCGTGAGGCTCAGGGCCTGGCCCGTGGGGGCGTACGCGGCGTGGGACCGCTCCACGCTCCGGCTCCGGGAGCCCACCGTGGCCGTCCCCCGGCCGTCGAAGACGACCGCGGTGTTCTCCTCGTCGGCGCTCGACTCGGGGCTGAAGGTCTCGCCCGGGGCTATGCGGACGACGTGCAACGTGACATGGGTGGAGCCGACGGCGGGGCTGACGGGTGTGGCGATTTCGGTGAGCCGGCCGGCCAGAGGGGTGAAGACGAAGTCTGCGGTGGAGATGATCCGTGCGTCCCCCAGGGAGGGAGCGGAGGGAGACGGCGAGGTGGTGGTGCGCGTCATGCGAGATGCTCCTTGAGGAGGGAGAGGGTGGGGAGACGCAGGGGACGATCGAGGCGGGAGGGCCTGGTGGCGCCCTGTGAAGAAAGACTCGCGGTGAGCGGTCCCGTCGCCCTCCCGCCTCGCTACCGGGGCCGGGGAGGTGGCCGGGAACCGATCCGTAATCCGGCCACGTCCCGGACGCACGGCGACCGGTCGGCCGCGGTGGGCTCCTCTGCCGGGAGGGGCGTACCGACGGCAACGAGCCGGGGCCGGCGCGGTCCCTGGGAAGGGTGTCCGCGCCGGCCCCGGCTCGTGGTGACCTGGCTGCGCTTCGGTGCTCTGTCGCCGCTGTGGTGGGTCGTCCAGCGGAGACTGTGCCGCTGTACGACGGTGCTACGGGCGGCTCTTCTCCGGCACGCGGTCGGGGGCGACCGGTGACGTCGGCTTGGGCTTCCCGGACCGGGACAGGGACGAGATCCGGCCCTCCGCGAGGGCGAGCGCGGCGATGACGAGAACCCCGCCCACCGGTACGTTCCAGGACAGCGGTTCACCCAGGGCGAGCACTCCGACGACCACGGAGAACACCGGTACGAGGTAGTTCACGCCGGAAGCGGTGGTCGGACCGGCATCCGCGATCAGGCGGTTGAGCAGCGCGAAGGCGATACCGGTGGAGGCCGCGCCGAGAACCAGGAGGGCGAGCAGCGGCTTGGCGGTGAGGTCTCCGTGCAGACTCCAGCCGGTCACGAACGTGGTGAGCACCACCGTGATGACCGAGGCCATGCCCAGCTGGGCCGCGGTCACGGAGAGCGCGGGCAGCTTGTGGGGGCCGATGAAGCGGCGGATGTACACGAAGCTGACGGCGTAACTCGCCGCGGCTCCGACACAGGCGAGCTGGCCGCCGATCGAGCCGAAGCCGTCGGTGTTCCACGGCCCCACCACGACGATCAGTCCGACGAACCCGCCGACCAGGCCGATCACCTTGCGGCGCGTCGGCTTCTCCTCGGAGAGCGCGAGAGCGGCGACGCCCATCGTGATGAGCGGGGTGGCGCCCTGGATCACTCCCGCGATGGTCGCGGTGGTGTGCTGCTCGCCGATGGCGAAGAGCGTGAAGGGGATGACGTTGCCGAAGACGGAGGCCACGGCGATGTGGCCCCACAGCGGGCGCCCCGGCAGAGGAAGCCGCTTCAGGGCGAGCATGGCGGCGACGACGAGGGCGCCGACCACCAGTCGGCCGGAGGCGAGTTGCAGGGGCGCGAACGCCTCCAGCGACATCTTGATGAAGGCGAAGCTGCAGCCCCACAGGGCAGCCAGCAGGCCGAAGCGTCCCCAGTTGGCGAGGTTCATGCGGTGATCTCCTGAGAAGAGGCGGAGGAAAGGGGGAGAGGGGGAGGGCGGCGGGGCCCGTGCGCCCCCCCGGGATTCCAGGGGGTGGGGGGCCCGTCAAGTT
>NZ_JAFEUF010000352.1 GCF_016901035.1 Streptomyces durocortorensis | reverse complement strand
GCCCCCGCCCCCACCGTGAGGCGGCGGAAAACGCCCGTGACCCTCACGCAACGGCCCGGCAACCTCCGCCCGGCACCATCGGTCCATGACGGAGCCGGCCCCGGAACAGCCCCACCAGCCACCCCCGATGCCCGACAGCGCCGCGCACCTCCTCACCCGCATCACCGACCAGCTCGGTGCCCAGCTCAGCCTCGTCTCCCGGAACGGAACCCGCAGACCCATGCACCGCACCCGGCAGTCCGACCGCCCCGCAGCACACGGCCGCCCGTCCGCCCCGGCCCTGGTCGCCGTGGCGCACGGCAGCCGCGACCCGGAGGCCGTGCACACCGTGCTGGCCCTCCTGGACCGGGTGCGCGAGCTGCGCCCCGGCCTCGTCGTCCGGCTCGGCCACATCGAGCTGAACGCGCCGCTGCTCCCGGACACCCTGGACGGCCTGCGCGGGTCCGACGCGGTCCTCGTACCACTGCTCCTGGGACGCGGTACCCACGTCAAGCGCGACCTGCCCGCCGGGGCCGCCGCCGCCCCCGGCGTACGCACCCGGATCGCCGCGCCCCTCGGCCCGCACCCCCTGCTCGTCGAGGCGCTGTACGGGCGGCTCGTCGAAGCCGGCTGGCACCCCGCCGACGAGGGCGGCCGGCGCGCGGGCGTGGTCCTCGCCGCCGCCGGGTCGCGCGACCCCGACTCCGCCCAGGACACCCGGCGTACCGCGCGCGCACTCGCGACGCGCCTCGGCGTGCCCGTCGTCCCCGCGTACGCCTCCGCCACCGCGCCCACCGTCCCGGCCGCCCTGCGCGCGCTGGCCGCCCGAGGACGCCACCGGGCCTTCGTCGCCTCGTACTTCACCGCCCCCGGCCGCTTCGCGAGCGCCTGCGCCGACGCCGTACCGCACCGGGCCGCCGCCCCGCTCGGCGCCCACCCGGCGATGGCCCGCCTCGTCCTGCACCGCTACGACCAGGCACGAGCAGCGGTCGCCCCCGCCGACGCCGTGAGCTTGCTCGCTTCCGCCTGACATCCCGGCCCGCTCACGCCCGTTGTCCGTCCCGGTCGCTACTGTCGGGACCATGGACGGCACACAGGGCGCACACGGGGCAGAACCGGCACAGGGCGCACACGGCACGCGAAGCGCACAGAGCGGTACGGGGCAGAGCGGTACGGGGCCGAGCCCCTACGGCCCCGCCGACACCGAGCGCTTCGACACCGAGGAGGACAAGCGCCCCGGCCGCACCGCCTTCCAGCGCGACCGCGCCCGGGTCCTGCACTCCGCCGCGCTGCGCCGGCTCGCCGGGAAGACCCAGGTCGTCACCCCCGGCACCCGCTCCCTCGTCTGGGACGCCAGCCCTCGTACCCGCCTCACCCACTCCCTGGAGTGCGCCCAGGTCGGCCGCGAGCTCGGCGCGGTCCTCGGCTGCGACCCCGACCTGGTCGAGACGGCCTGCCTCTCGCACGACATGGGCCACCCGCCGTTCGGCCACAACGGCGAACAGGCGCTCAACGACTTCGCCTCCGACTGCGGCGGCTTCGAGGGCAACGCCCAGTCGCTGCGCCTGCTCACCCGCCTGGAACCCAAGCGCTTCGTCCACGACCCGCGCACCGGCGAGCTGGTCAGCGTCGGCCTCAACCTCACCCGGGCCGCCCTGGACGCCGCCACCAAGTACCCCTGGCCGCGCGGCGCGCACCCCACCGACCCGCACTCGGTGAAGTTCGGGGTGTACGCCGACGACCTCCCGGTCTTCGCCTGGGCCCGCGAGGGCGCCCCCGAGGACCGCACCTGCTTCGAGGCGCAGGTGATGGACTGGTCCGACGACGTGGCGTACAGCGTGCACGACTTCGAGGACGGGCTGCACGCCGGGCACATCGACCCCAACTGCCTCTACGCCGAGCCGGAGCGCGAGGAGATCTGGGCGGTCGCCATCGGCCGCTACGTCCCCGCCGACACCGACCCGCAGGAGCTGGCCGAGGCCCTGGACCGGCTGATCGACCAGGACTGGTGGCCGCACGGCTACGACGGCTCCGCCGTGGCCCAGGCCCGCCTCAAGGACGCCACCAGCCAGCTCATCGGCCGCTTCTGCACCGAGGCCGAGACCGCGACCCGCGCGGTGTACGGCCCCGGCCGCCTCACCCGGTACGGCGCGGAGCTGGTCGTCCCGCGCACCGTCCGCAACGAATGCGCGGTCCTCAAGGCGGTCGCCGACCGCTACGTGATGCAGCGCGCCGAGCAGGAGACCCTCCGCGCCGACCAGCGCATCGTCATCGCCGAGCTGGCCGCCGCCCTCACCGCCCGCGCCCCCGAGGGCCTGGAGCCGCACTTCCGCGCCCTGTTCGACCAGGCCCCCGACGACCACGCCCGCAAGCGGGTCCTGATCGACCAGATCGCCGCCCTCACCGACGCCTCCGCACGATCCCTGCACGCCGCACTCACCGCCCGTCACGGCTGACCGGCAGACTGGAAGGGGCCGGACTTTTGACCACTGGGTGTGACCTGTCCGGGGCACACCCTCTTTCGCCATCACGCTGCGTGCGGGACGCTCGCAGCTGTGGGGGCGCCGCGCAGCACAGCACTGAGGAGGCATCAAGTGGTCGACGCACACCAGACGTTCGTCATCGTCGGAGCAGGACTCGCAGGGGCGAAGGCGGCCGAAACACTGCGCGCCGAAGGGTTCACCGGCCGGGTGATCCTCATCGGCGACGAGCGCGACCACCCCTACGAGAGGCCGCCGCTCTCCAAGGGATACCTGGACGGCAAGGCCGACCGCGACAGCGTCTTCACCCACGAACGCCCCTGGTACGCGGGGGCCGACATCGAACTGCACCTCGGCCAGCCGGTCACCGCGCTCGACCGGTACGCGAAGACCGTGCAGCTCGGCGACAACACCGTCATCCACTACGACAAGCTGCTGCTGGCCACCGGCTCCGAACCGCGCCGCCTCGACATCCCCGGCACCGACCTGGCCGGCGTCCACCACCTGCGCCGCCTCGCCCACGCCGACCGGCTGCGCAACGTGCTCGCCGCCCTCGGCCGCGACAACGGCCACCTGGTCATCGCCGGAGCCGGCTGGATCGGCCTGGAGGTCGCCGCCGCCGCCCGGGGCTACGGCGCCGAGGTCACCGTCGTCGAGGCCGAGCCCACCCCGCTCCACCAGGTCATCGGCCCCGAGCTGGGCCAGATCTTCACCGAGCTGCACAGCTCGCACGGCGTCCGCTTCCACTTCGGCGCCCGCCTCACCGAGATCACCGGCCAGGACGGCATGGTCTTCGCCGCCCGCACCGACGACGGCGAGGAGCACCTCGCCCACGACGTGCTCGCCGCGATCGGCGCCGCCCCGCGCTCCGCCCTCGCCGAGGCCGCGGGCCTGGAGCTGGCCGAGCGCGCACACGGAGGCGGCATCGCCGTGGACGCCTCGCTGCGCACCTCCGACCCGCACATCTACGCCGCCGGGGACGTCGCCGCGGCCGCCCACCCGCTGCTCGGCACCCGGCTGCGCGTCGAGCACTGGGCCAACGCCCTGAACGGCGGACCCGCCGCCGCCCGCGCCATGCTCGGCCAGGACGTGACGTACGACCGCGTGCCGTACTTCTTCTCCGACCAGTACGACCTCGGCCTCGAATACTCCGGCTGGGCCCCGCCCGGCTCCTACGACGAGGTGATCATCCGGGGCGACGCCGGGAAGCGGGAGTTCATCGCGTTCTGGCTGAAGGACCGCCGGATCCTCGCCGGGATGAACGTCAACGTGTGGGATGTCACCGAAACGATCCAGGAGCTGATCCGGGCCCGTCAGCAGCACGACCCGGAGGCCCTCGCCGACCCGTCCGTCCCGCTGGAATCCCTGCTCTGAGACGTACGGACGGGGTGCGGGTGGCCACGGCCCGCACCCCGGTCCGAAGCCCGCCGGGCGTCCGACTGTCTGCGCCCACCCGTAGACTTCACCCGTGGCTGGCAGGATCAACGACGACGACGTGAAGGCGGTACGGGACGCGGTCCCGATCGACGCCGTCGTGTCCGAATACCTCCAGCTGCGCAACGCGGGCGGCGGAAATCTCAAGGGCCTCTGCCCCTTCCACGACGAGAAGTCCCCCTCCTTCCAGGTCAGTCCGGGCAAGGGCCTGTTCCACTGCTTCGGCTGCCAGGAGGGCGGCGACACGATCGCCTTCGTGATGAAGATCGACCACCTCTCCTTCTCGGAGACGGTCGAGCGCCTCGCCGCCAAGGCGGGCATCACCCTGCGGTACGAGGAGGGCGGCTACAACCCCTCCCACCAGCGCGGCGAACGCATCCGGCTGATCGAGGCCCACCAGGCCGCCGCCGAGTTCTACGTCCGCGCGCTGGAGAGCCCCGAGGCCGAGATCGGCCGGAAGTTCCTCGCCGAGCGCGGCTTCGACCAGGACGCCGCCACCCACTTCCGCGTCGGCTACAGCCCGGCCGGCTGGGACCACCTCACCCGCTATCTCCGCGGCAAGGGCTTCAGCGACAAGGAGCTGATCACCTCCGGCCTCTCCCAGGACGGCCGCCGCGGCCCCATCGACCGCTTCCGCGGCCGGCTCATGTGGCCGATCAGCGACACCGCCGGCGATGTCGTCGGCTTCGGCGCCCGCAAGCTCCGCGACGACGACAACGGCCCGAAGTACCTCAACACCCCCGAGACCCCGATCTACAAGAAGTCCCAGGTGCTGTACGGCATCGACCTGGCCAAGAAGGACATCGCCAAGGCCAGCCGCGCGGTCGTCGTCGAGGGCTACACCGACGTCATGGCCTGCCACCTCGCCGGCGTCACCACCGCCATCGCCACCTGCGGCACCGCCTTCGGCAACGACCACATCAAGATCCTGCGCCGCCTCCTCATGGACAACGGCAGCGCCCGCGTGATCTTCACCTTCGACGGCGACTCGGCCGGTCAGAAGGCCGCCCTTCGCGCCTTCGAGGACGACCAGAAGTTCGCCGCCGAGACCTACATCGCCATCGCCCCGGACGGCATGGACCCCTGCGACCTGCGGCTCGCCAAGGGCGACGACTCCGTACGCGACCTGGTCGAGCCGCGCACCCCGCTCTTCGAGTTCGCGCTGCGCCAGATCGTCGGCCGCTACGACCTGGAGACCCCGGCCGGCCGCGCCGCCGCCCTCGACGAGGCCGCCGCCGTCGTCGCCAAGATCAAGACGAGCAGCGTGCAGCGCGAGGTCGCCGTCCAGCTCGCCGGCCTCGTCGGCATCCTCGACCAGGAGTTCGTCGTCCACCGCGTCGCCCAGCTCGCCCGCTGGGCCCGCGACAAGGGCGGCGACCACGGGGACCGCGGCGGCCGGGGCGGCCCCCAGGGCAGGGGCCCGCGCGGCGGTGCCCCGCAGCCGGCCGCCCCCGCCCGCGGCGCCCGGCGCCGCCGCCCCCCCC
>NZ_JAFEUF010000351.1 GCF_016901035.1 Streptomyces durocortorensis | reverse complement strand
TGCGGCAGTTCGGCATCCGTGCGCTCGTCCTGGTCTCGCCGTTCTACCGCGGTTCCGCCGACGCGTTCCACTGGGACTCCAGGCGGGTCAGCGACTCCAGCTCGCCGTAGTCGAGGAATATCCCCCGGCAACCGTTGCACTGCTCGATCTGAACGCCGTTGCGGTTGTACGTGTTCATCTGCGCGTGACACTTCGGACACTGCATCATCGACTCGGCTCCTCGCCCTCGTTGTGCCGTCGCCGGAATGTCTGCCCGGCCACGGTCCGTTCACCCTACGACGCGGGGTCGGTGGCCAACTCGGGCCGCAACGTAGCGATTCGGGCACAGGATTCGATCATCAGCTGTTCGTGTTCGTCCGGATCCCGCTGCTCCGCCGCGCACTTGGCGAGGGCGACGGCCGCCGTCTGCACCGTCAGCGCGCGGGCCGGGACGTCCAGAGCGGGCCAGGGGTCGCCGACGGCGGGAACCGCCGGTCCCCCGGCGGACCGGTAGGCGTCCAGGAAGGCGGCCCAGTCCTCGGGCGCCAGGAGTCCGGCCGCGTACCAGGCGGCGGGCCGGCCGAGGTCCCAGGCCGGATCGCCGGCCCCCACGTCGTCCACGTCGATGAGCAGCCAGGGCCCGTCCGGCGCGGGATGGCGTACGAGCTGGCCCAGGTGCAGGTCGCCGTGGCACAGGAAGCGGCTCCGGTGCGCGGGAGCCGGGGCCTCACCCCGGGCCCAGGCGGGCAGAGCCCGCCAGCCGGCCAGTACGGAAAGGGAGACGGCGGCACCGGGCAGGGCAGCCGCGTCGCCGGCCAGGGCCGCGCGCATCCGGGCGACGGCCCGTGCCGCCTTGGCCGGGCCGCGCATCGGCGGCAGCGGGAACGGGGGGTCCGTCCGGTGGAGGCGGGCGAGCAGTTCCGCGGCCTCGGCCCAGGGGGCCGCGTCGGGGTCGGTGGGGTCCACGGGCGCGCCGAGCGGCCAGAGGGTGACCGGGCGGGCAGCAGGGCCGGCCGGCGGCCGGGCGGTGAGCGGCGGGAGCAGGATGCCGGTGAGCTGCGGTGCGGCGGCCAGGGCGATCCGGGCGGCGAGCGCCTCGCGGTCGGTGTCGGCGGCGTGGGCCTTCGCGACGATCGCGCCGCTGCGGACCACCGTGCCGTCCGGCCGGTCCGCGAGGACCTGCGGCGGCTCGCACACACACCGCGTCCTGGCGGGGTGGGAGAGGCGGTGTGCGAGAGTGCCCAGGTCCTGGACGACTGAGGTCTGGGTGCTGGTCAACGGCTCTCCCGGCGGCGGTCGGCCCGGCCGTGGCACCGGTGCCGCCGTGAGCGTAACGCGAGAGCCTGCCCGGACACCGCTGTGCGCCGGACGTCGGCCCGGCGGGGAAAGGGCAGGGGCCCGAACGTACGGGCCCGAGCGTAGGGGGCCCGAACGTACGGGCTCGGAAAGCGCGATGCCCGGTCAGCTCCCCAGCTGACCGGACAAACGCTGCCGTCCGCCGCACCCCCGTCCCCACGGGGCTGTTGGCCGGATGTGCGGGTCCGGACCGCTCTTCCGGACCCCGGGCGCCGCTCAGCGCCCCAACATCACCGCCACGGACGACGCCTGTGTGACCACCGCTTCCCAGCCGCCGAAGACGACCACGAGCAGGGCCGCCAGGGGGAGGACCATCGCCGTCGCCACCAAGGGGTGACGTGTGCCGGACGAACGGGCGCCGAACGCGGCGTAGGCCTTGCGTCCCTGCATACGGACCATCGTCCGCGTTGCCGTGTCCGCCATGGTTCCTCTCCTGACCTGATGGGGGCGGCGGGCGTGTGACCTCGGGGGACGAGTGCTGCGCCCGCCGCTTGATCTCAACATTAGGTAAGCGGCGAGCACAGGGCGTCATGCCCGCGTACCTAATCCCGGGCCTCCCGGAGGATGAGCCGTCGTCGGTCGGCGTACTCCCCTGGGTGGAGACGGGCCACCGGAGGTTGGGGTCATCCCGGAGGGGACGCCGGGGGGCCTGTGGGGGGATGGGTCCGGTACGCGTCCGCCGGTCTGGCGAGCCCGCCGCCGGGTGACTTCCCTCACGTCCGCCGTTCCCCGGCGGGCTGCCGTCAGCGCTCGGCCCCACCCGGGACACCGCCACCCCGTGTGCGGGGGCGGTGGTCACGTCCTGCGTGAGGGCGGCGGCCGGCCGGCCACGCAGTGATCCAATCCCCGTGCGTCGGTGGCCGTTTGAGCGGGCGGGCCGGCCGAAGGGCCCGGATCCGCCGCGCCCTGACCCCTCTTCATCTCTCGCGCCCTGCACGGACAATCGAATCCCCGGCGAGGGCGCGGCCTCTGAGCGCGCCGGGCGCGGGGTACGTAAGCTGTGCCTCGTCAGGCGGACCAGGCAGCGGGGATGGGCAGACGATGGCGATGATGCGGCTCCGGCGCGAGGACCCGCGTCTCGTCGGCTCGTTCCGGCTGCACCGGCGGCTCGGGGCGGGTGGCATGGGCGTCGTCTACCTCGGCTCCGACCGGCGCGGCCAGCGGGTCGCGCTCAAGGTGATCCGGCCCGACCTGGCGGAGGATCAGGAGTTCCGTTCGCGGTTCGCGCGCGAGGTGTCGGCGGCCCGGCGGATCCGCGGCGGCTGCACGGCCCGGCTGGTCGCCGCCGATCTGGAGGCGGACCGCCCGTGGTTCGCCACGCAGTACGTTCCCGGCCCCTCGCTGCACGACAAGGTCGCCGAGGAGGGCCCCCTGGCCGCCGCCGAGGTCGCCTCGATCGGGGCGGCGCTCTCGGAGGGCCTGGTGGCGGTGCACGAGGCGGGGGTGGTCCACCGCGACCTGAAGCCGTCGAACATCCTCCTCTCCCCCAAGGGCCCCCGCATCATCGACTTCGGCATCGCGTGGGCGACCGGGGCGAGCACTCTCACCCACGTCGGTACGGCGGTGGGGTCGCCCGGCTTCCTCGCGCCCGAGCAGGTCCGGGGCGCGGCGGTGACGCCCGCGACGGACGTGTTCTCGCTCGGCGCGACCCTGGCGTACGCGGCGATGGCCGACTCCCCCTTCGGGCACGGCAGTTCCGAGGTGATGCTGTACCGCGTGGTGCACGAGGAGGCGCAGCTGCGCGGGGTGCACGACGCGTTGGCCCCGCTGATCAGCGCCTGTCTGGCGAAGGATCCGGAGGAGCGGCCCAGCACACTGCAACTGTCCATGCGGCTCAAGGAGATCGCGGCGCGCGAGGCGCAGGGGCTGCACGAGAGCCGGCCGCCCGTCCAGCGTTCCGCCCAGGACGCCGACCGGCCGACCGGGCGGATGGCCGATCCGTACGCCGATCAGGACACCCGTCGTTCGGAGGGCCCGTCCGGCTCCCGCCCCCAGCCGGGCAGGCGTGGCGCGCCGGTACGTTCGGGGCCGCAGCGCACCGGTGGCTCGCGCCCGCAGCAGGCGTCGCGCAACACGACGCGTTCGCGTGGGAAGACCGGGCAGCGGCAGGGGGCTCCGGCCGGGACGAACGGACGCCCGGGCACGCGTTCCGGGGGCCGCACGACCTCGGCGGGGCGGCGGCCGGCCAATCCGCGGCTGCTGCGCCAGCGGCTGGTGGTGTTCGTCGTGGTGACGTTGCTGGTGGCGCTGGGCATCGCGGCGGCGCAGGGCTGCCAGGGGCCGGCGCAGGGTCTCGGCGGGAGCGAGCGGCCGGGCGGGGTGTCGCAGGCGCATCCTCCTGCACCCTGAGGTCCGGTCCAGTCCGGTCGAGGCTGTGACGCCCGATCCGGACCGGTCCGGCCGTGCTCAGCTCTCCGGGCGTCCGGTGGCCACCGCGTAGAAGGCGACGGCCGCCGCCGCGCCCACGTTCAGCGAGTCGACGCCGTGCGCCATCGGGATGCGGACCCATTCATCCGCGGCCATCAGGGCCCGTGTGGACAGGCCGTCGCCCTCGGCTCCGAGCATCAGCGCCACCCGCTCCAACCGGTGCGGGGCCGCCTCGTCGATGCTGGTGGCCTTGGCGTCCGGGGTGAGGGCGAGGAGCCGGAAGCCGGCCTCCCGTACCGCTTCCAGCGACTTGGGCCAGGCTTCGAGGCGGGCGTACGGGACGGAGAAGACCGCACCCATGGAGACCTTGACGGAGCGCCGGTAGAGCGGGTCGGCGCAGTCCGGGGAGAGCAGGACGGCGTCGATGCCGAGGGCCGCCGCGCTGCGGAAGATGGCGCCGATGTTGGTGTGGTCGTTCACCGATTCCATGACCACCACCCGGCGCGCGGTGGCGAGCAGTTCGTCGGCGGTCGGCAGGGGCTTGCGCTGCATGGAGGCGAGCGCACCGCGGTGGACGTGGTAGCCGGTGACGCGTTCGGCCAGTTCGGGGGCGACCGCGTACACCGGGGCCGGGACCTCGTCGATGACGTCGCGCATCACGTCGATCCACTTGGCGGAGAGCAGCATGGACCGCATCTCGTAGCCGGTCTGGCGGGCGCGGCGGATCACCTTCTCGCCCTCGGCGATGAAGAGGCCTTCGGCGGGTTCGCGCCGTCGTCGCAGCTCGACGTCGGTCAGACCGATGTAGTCGCTCAGCCGGGGGTCGTCGGGGTCGTCGACGGTGATGAGTTCTGCCACAGGGTGATACTGCCTTGTCCGGTGTGCGGTGCCAACGCCCGGGAGGGAGTCGGGTAACCGCGGGTTACGGTGCGGGGATGCGGGCTCTTGCCTATTCGGCCGCGTCCTGGACGGCCTGCGGGACGGAGTCCGGGCCGACCGTGACGACCTCGCCGATGACGATCACGGCGGGCGGGCGCACGTCCTCCGTGACCGCTCGCTCCCCGACGTCCGCGAGGGTCGCGTCGACCCGGCGCTGGGCGGCGGTGGTGCCCTCCTGGACGAGGGCGACCGGGGTGGCCGGGTCCTTGCCGTGGGCGATCAGGGCGGCGGCGATGGCGCCGATCTTGTCGACGGCCATGAGGAGGACCAGGGTGCCGCGCAGCCGGGCGATGGCCGCCCAGTCGACCAGGGAGCGCGGGTCCTCGGGGGCGACGTGGCCGCTGACCACGGTGAACTCGTGGGCCACGCCCCGGTGGGTTACCGGGATGCCGGCCGCGCCGGGGACGGAGATGGTGCTGGAGATGCCGGGGACGATCGTGCAGGGGATGCCCTCGGCGGCCAGCGCCTGGGCCTCCTCCATGCCGCGGCCGAAGACGAACGGGTCGCCGCCCTTGAGCCGGACGACCGCCTTGCCCGCCTTGGCGTGCTCGATCAGCGCCTGGTTGATCGCCTCCTGCGCCATGAACCGGCCGTACGGGATCTTCGCCGCGTCGATGACCTCGACGTGCGGCGGCAGTTCGTCGAGCAGGTCGCGGGGGCCGAGGCGGTCGGCGATGACGACGTCGGCCTCGGCGAGGAGGCGGCGGCCGCGGACGGTGATCAGGTCCGGGTCGCCGGGGCCGCCGCCGCCGTGCGGGATG
>NZ_JAFEUF010000034.1:36233-43565 GCF_016901035.1 Streptomyces durocortorensis | reverse complement strand
GGGGAGGCGGGGGAGGGCACAGGAAACCTCTGGGGTCGCCGAACGAGAACCGCGGCCCGGCGCGCGGAGGCGCACCCGGGCATCGGGCGGGGAAAGGGCTCGCTGTGCCGCGACCTTGAGGGCAGCACGCGATGACGGGCCGATCCGGCCTTTGGCGTCAGCGCGCGCTCGGACGACCGGGCATGTCTCTCCGCTCCGTGTGGGTCACGCGTCTCCGGAACGCTAGCGCCCGGCGGCCGGGGGCGAAAGGCAATTGCGGGGAGGGGTGGCCCGCTGGCGCCGGAGGTACCTGCTGTCCTTACGGCGTCCCGTCGTTACGTCGTTCTTGTCATGCGATAGCTTCCGATATATCGTTGACGCATCGCGACAGATCAATGATGGAAGGAGCGTAGAGATGCGTTCACACGGACACGGACATGGATACGAGCACGGGCCGGGGCACTACGGGCCCGGTCATCACGGTCGAGGCGAGGGTGACGGCCGGCGGGCCGCCTTCGGGCCGTTCGGGCCGCCCTTCGGTGGTGGTCCCTTCGGGGGCGGACGGGGTCGGGGCGGCGGTCGGGGACGGGCGCGGCGCGGTGACGTGCGGGCGTCGATCCTGGCTTTGCTGAAGGACCGCCCGATGCACGGTTACGAGATGATCCAGGAGATCGGCGAGCGCAGCGGCGGGGGCGGGGGGCCCAGCCCCGGCTCCGTCTACCCGACGCTCCAGCTGCTGGAGGACGAGGGGCTGATCGTCAGCGCCAGCGAGGGCGGCAAGAAGCTGTTCACGCTCACCGAATCCGGGCGGAGCGAGGCCGAGACCGGCCCCGAGGCTCCGTGGGAGGAGGCCGGGCGCGGTGTCGACTGGGAGGGCGTCAACGAGATCCGGCAGGCCGGCTTCGGTCTGATGGACGCGTTCGGGCAGGTCTGGAAGACCGGCTCGGCCGATCAGCGGCAGAAGGCGCTGACGGTCATCAACGACGCGCGCAAGAAGCTCTACCTGATCCTCGCCGACGAGCACTGAGCCGTGCGCGACGGACGGCGCGGCGCGGCAGGCGGTACGTGAGGGGCCCCCCCGGGAAGCCTTACCCCGGGGCCCCCACCGAAACCGGGGGGGGGGGGTAAACGCGCCAGGGGGCCCCGTCCGCGCCCCGCGCGGGGCCCGGGGGCCGCNNNNTTTGCGCCACCCCCCCCCCCCCCCCGCGCCCCCCCGGCCCCCCCCCCCCCCCGGGGGGGGGGGCCCCGCCCCCAGGGCGGCGCCCCGGGGCTGCAGGTCGGCGCGGCCCCCCCTCACGTACCGGTGCGGGTGTGGATCACGGCGCGGCGAGATTCACGTACCGGTGCGGGTGTGCATCACGGGGCGACGAGCCCGCCCAGCTTGCGCAGTGACTCCTGGAGTGCCGCCGTCGCGGAGTCCTTGAGTTTGCCGCCCATCAGGGAGACCGCCGCGCCGGTGAACTCGCCGTCGATGCGCATCGTCGTGGCGTCGCCCTCCGGGGCCAGGGAGTACCGCATGGCCAGGTTGACCCCCATCGGACCCTTCCCCCGGGTCGCCAGCAGGCGGCCGTCCTCCAGGGCGTCGACCGTCCAGGTCACCTCGGCCGGGAAGCCCATGAGCTTCATGTTCTCCTCGTAGGAGGCCCCGAGCTTCAGCTCGGCCGGGCCGCCCGCGGGGAAGCTGGTGTGGGTGGCGTTCCACTCCCCGTACGACGAGAAGTCCGTCAGGCGGTCCCAGACCTTCTCGGCGGGTGCCTCGATACGCGCCTCGGCGCTGACTTCAGCCATGCGACCACCCCTGGTTTCGTCCGGTATCGGTATCGGTGTCGCGGAACGTAGCGGGGGCCGCGCCAACATTCAATACTGATGAACCGTCATATCTGTTGGGGCTGCCGGTTCCGCCAGATCACCGCGGCGTCGAAGCGGTCCGACGCGCGGGGGTGGGGGCCGTCGTCATGGCAGTGGAAGGCCGTCCAGAAGAGGTCGGCGGGCAGGGCGTCGTCGGGTGCGTACACGCGGTAGACGTACTGCAGCCCGTCCTGGGCGAGCAGGGCGACCATCCAGAACACCCGTTCCTCCGCTCCCGTTCCCGTCGTGTGCGGTGTGGCGTGAGGGACGTGCGCGTGGGGGCCTGCGGTTGCCGCGAGGGCGTGCGATGCAAGGCGGCGCGCGCCCCGGGGCCCTCATGGTCGTGTCCCCCGGCACGATCTCATCCGCAAGGATGACGGACCACTCTCCTGTCCCCAACTTCGGTGGGATGTCCAATGGGTCGCCCCGGGGATGCCTTTCGGCCCCGGGACTGATGGGGTAGAGGTGTGCAAAACCGGACGCCGCGGATCCCTGAACAGCCCGCACCGAACCATCCCGAAGCCGATGCCCGCTTCACCGACGAACTGGCATCGGTGCTGACGGGTGCGCGCAGGCGTGCGCTGCGCGACGGGGACCGCCAGATCGACACCGCCCACCTCCTCCACTCGCTGATCGAGACGGACCCCGCGGTCCGCGAGGCCTTCGACGGTGGGCCCCAGTTGGCCAGGGTGCTCGGCTATCTCGTCCAGCGCAGCATCGGTTACGGGCTCCGCTGGCAGGGCTCCGTCGAGGACTCCGGGGCCGTTCCCGTGGTACGCGACCCGGCCGCCGACGGCTGGTCGCCCGCGGCGCTGGCCGTGCTGGACGACGCGCTGTACCGAGCGGCGTCGCGCGGTGAGGCGCGGGCCGCCGGTCTCGATCTGCTCGCCGCGCTCGCCACCGACGCCGATTCGCGTGCGGTGGAGGTGCTCGCCCGCGGGGGCGTGGACGCGCGGTGGCTGGCGGACCGGGTGACCGTGCTCACGGCCGAGGAGTCCCGCCCCTGACGGTGTTCGCGGCCTGTTCGAGGCCGAGGAGCGGCGGCGCGGCGGGGGCTCCGTCTCGACAGGTGTCACGGGGATGACGGTGCTGTCGACTACTGCCATGATGTGCCGATGCACGCGTCTTCGGGGTTTCAGGGCAGAAGCGCCGGGCTGGGCCTCGCCCTGCTCTCGGCCTTTGCGTTCGGCGGTTCGGGAGTGGCGGCCAAGCCGCTGATCGAGGCGGGGCTCGACCCGCTGCACGTGGTCTGGCTGCGCGTCGCGGGCGCCGCCGTCATCATGCTGCCGGTCGCCTGGCGCCACCGGAATCTCGTAACGGAACGCCCGGCCCTGCTCGCCGGGTTCGGCCTGTTCGCGGTGGCCGGGGTCCAGGCCTTCTACTTCGCGTCGATCTCCCGTATCCCGGTCGGCGTGGCGCTCCTGGTCGAATACCTGGCGCCCGCGCTGGTCCTCGGCTGGGTCCGCTTCGTGCAGCGCAGGCCGGTCACCCGGGCCGCCGCCGTCGGTGTGGTGCTGGCGGTCGGCGGACTCGCGTGCGTGGTCGAGGTCTGGGCCGGACTCAGCTTCGATCTCCTCGGACTGCTGCTGGCCCTCGGCGCCGCCTGCTGTCAGGTGGGGTACTTCGTCCTCTCCGACCACGGCGGGCAGGACGCCCCGGACGGCGGGGGGAGGCACGCCGAACCTCCGCACCCCTTCGGCGTCATCGCGTACGGACTGATCGTCGGCGCGGCCGTCCTCACCGTCGTCGCCCGCCCCTGGGGCATGGACTGGGCGCTGCTCGGCGGTAGCGCGGGCATGAACGGCAACGAGGTCCCCGCCTGGCTGCTGCTCGGCTGGATCGTGCTGCTCGCCACGGTGCTCGCGTACGTCACCGGGGTCGTCTCGGTCCGGATGCTCTCGCCCCAGGTGGCCGGGGTCGTCGCCTGCCTCGAAGCGGTCATCGCGACCGGACTGGCCTGGGTGCTCCTCGGCGAGCATCTCTCCGCGCCGCAGCTCATCGGCGGATTCGTCGTGCTGACCGGTGCGTTCATCGCCCAGTCCGCCGCGCCGAAGCCGCCCTCGGGTCCGGTCGCGGCCGGGACCGGCACCGGGGCGGTGGCCGGGCCGGTCGAGGGCGAGTTGTCCGGCGACCGCGCCCCGCATTAGTGTGCTGACCATGCATCTGACTGTGCTGCCGCCGCCTGTCGCCTAGCGCGCGCGGCAACTCCTGACGAAGACCGGGCTCGGGCAGTCCCCGAGCGGTTCGTCGCTGCCCGCGTGCGGAGCCGAGCGACCCACCACCCTGTTCTTCTTCTGGAGAAGCCACATGTCCATCCCTGTCGCATCCGCGCTGCCCGTCGGGCGGAGCATGCTGTACCTCGTCGTCGCCGGAGTCGCCTGGGGCACCGCCGGCGCGGCCGCGTCCCTGATCTTCCGGGTCAGCGATCTCGGCCCCCTCGCCCTGTCCTTCTGGCGGTGCGCGGGCGGTCTCGTCCTGCTCGCCGGGGCGCTCGCGCTGCGTCCGCGCCGTGCGCCCCGGGAGCCCGAGCCCCGGCGTCGCCGGCTGCTCCGCATCCTCGGCACCGGCATCGGGCTCACGGTGTTCCAGAGCGCGTACTTCGCGGCGGTCGAGATCACCGGCCTCGCCGTCGGCACTGTCTCACGCTCGGCGCCGGGCCCGTCCTGATCGCCCTCGGGGCGCGCCTGCTGCTGGGCGAACGCCTCGGCAGGGGCGGACTGGCCGCTGTCACCGGCGCGCTGACCGGGCTCGCCGTGCTGGTCCTGGGCGGCGAGGGCGGCGACGTCGTCCCGGCCGGGGTGCTGCTCGCGCTGGTGTCCGCCTCCGGGTACGCGGCGATCACCCTGCTCACCCGGTGGCTCGGGCGGGACGGCGGCGGCGGTGACGCGCTGACCACCAGCGCCTGGGCGTTCGGCATCGGAGCGGTGGGCCTGCTGCCCATGGCCCTGGCCGAGGGGCTGGTGCCGCACACCGCCGAGACCGGGCAGGTGGTGTGGCTGATGGTCTACGTGGCGGCGGTCCCCACCGCCCTCGCCTACGCGTTGTACTTCGCCGGAGCGGCCGCCGTCCGGGCGGCGACGGTCTCCGTGATCATGCTCCTGGAGCCGGTGAGCGCGGCCCTCATCGCGGTCACCGTCCTGCGGGAGCGGCTGACGGCGGCCACCGTCCTCGGCACGCTGCTCCTGCTGACCGCCGTGGCCGGACTGGCTCTGGCGGAGGCGCGCGGCGCGGCGGTCGCCCGCCGGAAGGAGCCCGTGGCGGTGTGAGGGCCTCTGCCGGAGCGCGGTGGGACGGCTTCCGTCAGAGCGCTGACAGGTAGTCCGGTACGCCGATGGCGGGATCGAGGTCGTCCGCGGGGACCGGCGCCGCGTAGCCCCCGGTGAGCGGCACGATGCCGGTCCAGTGGGGGAGGGAGATGTCCTCGGGCTCGTCGTTGGGCCCGCCGGTGCGGACCTTCGCGGAGACCTCGTTCAGGTCCAGCCGGATCACCGCCGTCGCGGCGAGTTCCCTGGCGTCGGCGGGCCGCGAGTCCTGGGAGCGGCCGGGGACCACCTGGTCCACGATCGCGTCCAGGGCGAGCCGCCGCTCCTCGGGGTCGGTCACCGTCACGGCCGTGCCGTGCACCACCACCGAGCGGTAGTTGATCGAGTGGTGGAAGGCGGACCTGGCCAGGACGAGGGCGTCGACATGGGTGACCGTCAGGCAGACCGGCAGCCCCGGATCGGCGCTCTTCGCCGACCGCAGCGGTCGTGACCCCGTCGAGCCGTGGACGTACAGGCGCTCGCCTATCCGGCCGAAGAGGGTCGGCAGGACGACCGGGGCGCCGTCGCGCACGAAGCCCAGGTGGCAGAGGTAGGCCTCGTCGAGGATCGAGTGGACCAGCTCCCGGTCGTAGGAGGCGCGGTCCTTGGACCGGGTGGGGACCGTACGGTCGGTGGGCACGTAGGGGGCGGCGACGCCGTTCCCCGCGCCGTCGGGCGTTGCGGTCTGCTGCATTTGCTCTGCTCCATTGCACTAGTGCATAATATTGTTTGTGCTAGGAGAGTATCGGATCAGTGGGCGGCGTGCATCGGAGATTGCCGCCAGCATCGAGCGCGGGGTCGGCTCCGGAGACCTCCCGCCGGGCCATGTGCTGCCCCCCATGCGGGAGTTGGCCGCGCGTCTGGAGGTCAACCCCAATACCGTCGCGGCCGCCTACCGGACGCTGCGCGAGCGCGGGGTGATCGAGACGGCGGGCCGCCGGGGGAGTCGGGTGCGGTCCGCCCCCGCCAGCACCTCGCGCGGATCCCTGCGGATCGAGGCGCCGCCGGGCGTCCGGGACCTCGGCGAGGGCAATCCCGATCCGGAGCTGCTGCCCGACCTGGGGCCTGCCCTCGCCGCGGCCGCCGCTGCCGACGCGGAATGCCACGGCCTGTACGGGCAGCCCCCGGTGGTCCCCGGGTTCGCCGCGTACGCCCGTGCCGCGCTGGACGCCGACGGGGTGCCCGCCGGGCCGCTCGCCGTGACGTCCGGCGCCCTGGACGCGATCGAGCGGGTCCTCGCGGCGCACCTGAGGTCGGGTGACGCGGTGGCGGTGGAGGACCCCGGCTGGGGCAGCGTGCTCGACCTCGTACCGGCCCTCGGGCTCCGTGCCGTACCGGTCGGCGTGGACGACTCCGGTCCGCTGGCCGCGGATGTGGAGCGGGCGTTGCGGGCCGGGGCGCGGGCTCTCGTCATCACCTGCCGGGCGCAGAACCCGACCGGTGCGTCGCTGGACGCCCCGCGCGCCCGGGAGCTGCGCGCGGTCCTCGCCCGTCACCCCGACGTGCTGCTGATCGAGGACGACCACGGCCACGCCATCGTCGACCTGCCGCTGCATCCGCTGGCCGGGGCGACGGCCCACTGGGCGTTCATCCGCTCGGCGGCCAAGGCGTACGGACCGGATCTGCGGGTCGCCACGCTCACCGGGGACGCCGTCACGGTCGACCGGGTGGCGGGGCGGCAGCGGCTCGGGCCCGGCTGGGTGAGCCGGCTGCTCCAGCGTGCCGTGCTCCAGCTGTGGACCTCGGGAGCCGTCGACACCCGCACGGTCGCGCGGTCCTACGGTGACCGGCGCGACGCGCTCATCCAGGCGCTGGCGGAACGCGGTGTCAGCGCCCGGGGCCGCAGCGGGATGAACGTGTGGGTGCCCGTGAGCGACGAGACCGGGGCCGCCACCCGGCTGCTCCACGCGGGCTGGGCGGTGGCCCCGGGCGCCCGCTTCCGGCTGGACACGCCCCAGGCGGTGCGGCTCACCGTCTCCCCGTTGACCGAGGCGGACATCGGGCCCCTGGCGGACGCGGTGGCCGCCGCCGCGGGGCCGGCGCGGCCGGTCAGCTACGGCTGAGGCGGGCGGGGCCCGCGCCGGGCGCCTGTCCCTCGGGCCCCGGCGCGGCGGCCCGGCGGGGGGGGGGGGGGGGGGGGGGCGCCCCCCCCACGGCACACCCGGGGCCCACCGGGGGGGTACCGCACAGCATCTGCGCCCCG
>NZ_JAFEUF010000034.1:16204-36223 GCF_016901035.1 Streptomyces durocortorensis | reverse complement strand
GGGGGCCCCCGGCGGGGGGGGGGGGGGGCGGCCCCCCCCGGGGGGGGGGGGGGGGGGGCCCGGGGCGGGGGGGGGGCCGGGGGGCCCCGGGGGGGGGGGCCGGGGGGGGGCGGCTCTGGGTGAGGGCCGCCCCGACGAGGACCACCAGGGCGCCGACCGGGGTGTTCCAGCTCAGCTGCTCGCCGAGCAGCGCCACGCCCGCCGCCGTCGCGATCACCGGGATGAAGTACGTGACCATCTGGGCCGTCGTCGGACCGACCTCCTGGACCAGGCCGTACTGGAGCAGCACCGCGAGGCCCGTGCCCAGTGCGCCCAGGCCGAGGACGGAGAGTGTCGGCAGAAGCGGGAAGGAAGTGGGCGCCGAGGTGAACAGCGGTGTCACCACAGCCAGTTGCAACGTACCGAGGAGGAGCTGGCTGCCCGTCAGCGCCAGCGTCGACGATCCGGTCCCGGCCAGGGTGCGGCGGACGTAGATCCAGCCGACCGGATAGCAGAACGAGGCGAGCAGCGCCATGCCCGTACCCGGCAGGTCCAGGCCGGAGAAGCCCTGCCAGGCGCCCAGCACCGTGAGAACGCCGAGGAAGCCGACGCCCAGTCCGGCCACCCGGCGGCGGGTCGGGCGGTCCTCCGACAGGGCGACCATCGAGAGCGCCATGCCCCACAGCGGCGAGGTCGCGTTGCAGATCCCGGCCAGGGTGGAGGGGATCGTCAGCTCCGCGTACGAGAAGAGCGAGAACGGCAGCGCGTTGAGGAGCAGCGCCGCGACCGTGAGGTGCCCCCAGGTCCGGGCCGAACGCGGCAGCCGCTCCCGGCGCATCGCCATCGCGGCGACCAGGACCGCCGTACCGGCCAGCAGTCGGCCGAAGGTGACCTGGAACGGGGCGTAGCCATCGGTCCCGACCTTGATCAGGAGAAAGCTGAACCCCCAGATGAGCGAGAGCCCCGCGAACCGGATCCGCCAGTCGAGAGCCGGTCGCCGGGCGGCCGGCGCCGATGCCGGCGGCGCGGGCGGAGGAGGGGGTGGGGCTGATGCCGGGGCGGTGGCCCTCGGCTCGCAGGGAGCGCTCATGAGGTCCACTCTGACGAAGGGGACATCGTAGAACAAGCGAATGTTTCTGCGGTGAATCGCGTAGCATCGCTTACATGTTGAATCTGGAGCGGCTGCGTACGCTGGACGCCCTCGCCCGGCACGGCTCGGTGAGCGGGGCGGCCGACGGGCTGCACGTCACGACGTCGGCGGTCTCGCAGCAGATGGCCAAGCTGGAGCGCGAGGTCGGGCAGCGGCTGCTCGCCAAAAACGGCCGGGGTGTCCGCCTCACCGACGCCGGCCGGCTGCTCGCGGACCACGCCGCGCGGATCCTGTCGCAGGTGGAGCTCGCCCAGTCCGACATCGAGGCCCAGCGGGGCGAGGTCGTCGGCGAGGTGCGGATCTGCGCCTTTCCGACCGCGGCCCGGGGGCTGTTCCCCGCGATGCTCACCTCCCTGCGCGCCGACCATCCCGATCTCACCGTCCGTACACGGGAGTTGGAGCCCGAGCAGGGGCTGCGCGCGGTGTTCCGCGGAGACGTCGATCTCGCCGTCGTGCTCGACTGGAGCAACAAGCGGCTGCCCGTGCCCGGCGGGCTGACCAGGGCCGAACTGCTCTACGACGCACCGGACATCGCCATGCCCGTCGAACACCCGCTGGCGGACCGCGAAGAGGTGGAGCTGGAGGACTTCGCGGACGACCCCTGGGTGTCCTGGCCGGAGGGTGAATTCTGTTACGACTGGCTGATGTTCACTCTGCGCTCGCGGGGCATCGAACCGCGGATCGCCCATCTCGCGGGTGAGCACCATACGCAACTCGCGCTGATCGCGGCCGGGTTCGGCGTCTGCGTGGCCCCCCGGCTGGGGCGGGGCCCGGTCCCCGAGGGGGTGCGCCTGGTGCCGGTGCGGCAGACCATGCGGCGGCACGTCCACGCGGTCTGGCGCACGGACGCGGACCGCCGCCCGTCGGTCCGGGCCGCGGTGGCCGCGCTGCGTGCGGCGGGCGCAGGCGTGGCGGCCGGCGGCGGGTGAGCCTCTGAGGGGGAGCCCTGCAGGGCAGCGGCCCCGGCTCCGGGTCCGGGCCCCGACTCCGGCCCCCCGGCTCCGGGCCCGGCTCCGGCTCAGGTGAGATCGGCGAGCTTGCGGAAGTCCCAGGAGGTGATCTTCTCCGGGGTGAGCCGCAGCCACGCGTGCCGTCCGTCGTGCGGCATCTCCGTCATGCCGAAATACTTCACGGGGAACAGCCGCTCCGGCTCGACGAGTTCGGGGCAGGGTTCGCCCGTGCGGGGCGCCTCGCCGACGAACTCCGCCCGGCCGGTCAGCTCCACGCCGCGCAGCTCCTCGTACCCTTCGCCGTCGTCCACGACCACGGCGATCCTGGCGTCCTTGCGCAGCTGGGACCAGCGCAGGCTGCGCGTGATCGAGTACAGCCAGAGGGAGCCGCCGTGCCAGACGAACCACAGCGCACCGATGTGCGGAGCGCCGTCCGGGCCGAGCGTCGCCACCCGGCAGGTGCGCTGTCCGGTGAGGAAGGCGTCCCGCTCCTCGGGCGTCATCATGATCCGGCGGCCTCGTCGCTGGGTGTCGGTCATGGTCGCCCTCTCCGCCGCTGTCTGACTAGATGTCAGAAATCATGGACGCTCTTCCTTCGTGAAGCAATGGCCGTTACTCTCGCGCGCCCGGTCCGTCCGTGAAACCCGTCCCCAGGACAGGAGTGCCCGTGCCGTCGAGGGAATCACACGAGCGGCTCGCCGCGCTGCTCGACCCCGCCACCACCGTCCTGCTGACCGTCGAGTGCCAGCAGGGCGTCGTGGGGCCGGACAGCGCTCTGCCCGAACTCGCCGCCGTCGCCCGCTCGTCGGGCGCGCTGGCCAACATCGCCCGGCTCGTCGCCACCGCCCACGAGAGCGGCGTCCAGGTGATGCACGCCGTCGCCGAGAGCCGGCCCGACGGGCGCGGCGGCAACCGCAACGCCCGGCTCTTCCACGCCGCCGCCCGGCTGCCCGTACAGCAGTACACCGGCAGCACCGCCGTCCGGGTCGCGCCCCCCGTCGAGGTGGCCGACGAGGACCTCGTCGTCCGCCGGCTGCACGGACTGTCGCCCCTGGCCGGCACCGACGTCGACCCGCTGCTGCGCAACCTCGGCTGCCGCACGCTCGTCGTCACCGGCGTATCGGCCAACATCGCCATCCCCAACGCCGTCTTCGACGCGGTCAACCTCGGCTACACGGCCGTCGTCCCGGCCGACGCCATCGCGGGGGTGCCCGCCGAATACACCCCCGCCATGGTCCGCAACACCCTGGCCCTGGTCGCCACCGTCACCACCACGGACGCCGTCCTCGGCAACTGGAAGCGGCCGCGCAGACAGGGGGCGACGGCGGTCTGAGAACCCGTCCTACGCCAGCCTGATCGAGTCGCCCTCGACGGTGATCTCCCGGGCGGGCAGCGGCTGCGTGGCGGGCCCGCCGGTCGGGCTGCCGGTGGCGGCGTCGAAGGTGGAGTTGTGGCAGGGGCAGGTGATCGTCCCGGCCGAGACGTCCTTGACCGCGCAGCCCTGGTGGGTGCACGTGGACGAGAACGCCTTGAACTCGCCCGGTTTCGGCTGGGTCACCA
Organism: Streptomyces durocortorensis; assembly: GCF_016901035.1. Classification (GTDB taxonomy): domain Bacteria; phylum Actinomycetota; class Actinomycetes; order Streptomycetales; family Streptomycetaceae; genus Streptomyces; species Streptomyces durocortorensis. The sequence continues at coordinate 32,584 of NZ_JAFEUF010000034.1, read as the reverse complement.
CGACTTTCTGTTGCGCGAAGACCTTTCCGCCTCCTTCCGGAATGTCGGCGGTGGCGGCGAGCACCGCACCGCCGCCCTGCTGTTCGCCCCCGCTGCCGGGCTGCTCGACCGCGTCGGAGCCTCCCTTGTCGTCCGATCCGCCGCCGCACGCGGTGAGGGCGGCAGCCGCTCCGGCCGCTCCCACCGCGGCGACGACCGTACGGCGTCCGAGGAGGCTCCGGTGCTCCTGCGTTGCGCTCATCGCGGCATTCCCTTCGTCGGTGTCCCCGTCTCGGGCACGTCGGTCAGAGGTACGTGCCCCGCGACCGCGATGTTCACGCCGACGACCGCTCCGAACGCAGGTGGCCCGGCCCGTCAGGCCTTACGGAGGCGGGCGACGATCCCGTCCAGGTCCCGCCGGAACAGATCGGGGCGGACGAAGTGGCCACCGGGCACCTCGTGCCACTCGTGAGCAATCCCCGCCGCGCCGAGACCGCCCCGGAACTCCCGCTGCCCGGCCAGGACCTGGGTCTCGTTGACCGTGTCGAACCAGTTGACCGGGTCGGGGCTGGTCCCCGCCACCAGGAACACCCGCTTGTTCCGGTAGCTCTCCACACGCTGCACCGGATTGTCGGCGCTGACCCGCGCCTCGTCCCACAGCGGCGCGCCGTAGACCGTACCGCCGCCCAACTCCACAGCCGCCGACGACAGGTTCGCCCAGTGGGTGACGAGGCCGGCGTCCCGGCGCAGGCTGGCCGGGCCGGAGTGGGAGCTGACCGAGGCGAAGTGCCCGTAATACTTGGCCGCGTACTTCAGCGCACCGAATCCGCCCATCGAGAACCCGGAGACCGCCCTGCCGTCGTACTCCGCGTACGTACGGAAGTTGGCGTCCACCCATGGCAGCAGCTGGGCGATGTGGAAGGTCTCCCAGTCGCGGGGGCCGACGTTGGAGGCGACCGGGTTGGAGTACCAGCCCGCCGCGCCGCCGTCCGGCATCACCACGATGAGCGGCTTCCCGGCGGTCCAGGCGCGGATGCCCATCCGGTCGAAGGTGATGAAGTCCTGCCCGGTACCGCCCCCGTGGAACAGATACAGGACCGGGTACCTGCGCCCGCCGGAGTGGTAGCCGTCCGGCAGCAGGACGTTGACACCGGGGTTCCAGCCGATCGCGTCGGTCGCGAAGCGGAAGTAGCGCATACGGGGATCGCGCTCGTCGCGGTCCACGATGCGCAGACCGAAGCCGTCGCCCACCGCATGGGCGGCGGACGCCGACGCCAGGACGCCTCCGGCGCCGAGTGCCGTGGTCGCGGTGGTTCCGGCGACGGCCTTCAGAATGCCTCTGCGCGTGGGGCGTTGGGTGCTCAACATGACCTCCTGGTCGGGGGAGTGAGGGTGTTTGGTGCGGGGGGTCAGGCGGAGTAGCCCTTCGGCGGGATGAGGGTGGCCAGCTGGTCGAAGGAGATCCAGTAGATCTGGTTGCCGCCGAAGGACGCGGGGTCCGCGATGAGGACCGTGCGGTCGACCGCGTCGTAGCCGAAGACGGTGAAGTAGTGGTAGATCGTCTGGTCCGGCGGGTAGCCGGGCGGCTGGTTGCCGGGCGGGGCGACGATGTTGGCGACCAGCGGATAGTTGCGGTCGATGTCGAAGACGATGTCGTGCCACAGGAGGTCCCGCTGCGCCTGGGTGGGCGGGTCGTTCGGCATCTCCTTGGTCTCGTACCAGCCCCCGCCGAGACGGGCGTTGAGCACGGCGGTGACCTGGCCGATGTGATCGGTGCCCGCCTCGGTCGTGCCGAGCTGCGCCGCCAGCTCGCCCTGGCTCGGCGCGGCGGTGCGGGCGGACAGCGCGATGCGGGTCGCGGCGGGACCGCACCAGTAGCCGGTCTGCTGGACCTGGTAGTCGATCTCCAGCCACCGGGCGTCGCCCGCCCGCCCGGCGTCGACCCGCAGCTTCGTCCCCGGCTCGCCGTATCCGGAGGCGAGGGCCGTGCCGGCCGTCGAGTCGTGGGCCCGTACGTCCACGACCGGGACGGCAGGGGCGGGGGAGGCCTGGGCGGTGCCGGGGACGAGCAGGGCTCCGAGGGTGAGTGCCGCGATCGTGGCGGGGACAAGTCTCGCGCGCATGAGGGCTCCTGTGGGGGACGGGGCCGTACGGAAACGCCACCGTGCGGGGACGGGGGCGGGGCCGTCCGGCCGGGTGGTGACCGGGGACAGCGTGGAGGCCCGGCGGCGACGGGCACAAGCGCTGTAAGTCCAGGCTTACGGGCGGGAGTTCGTCGCCCTACGCGCGTTCCGCCCGGCGGTCCTCCGTGGCCAGCAGCGCACGCCCTTCGGCGGTCGCGACGTGAAGGGCGCGACCGGCTGTGCGGACGGTGGTGGTGAGGCCCGCCGCGCGCAGGACGTTCATGTGCTGGCTGACGGCCGGGTGGGTCACCTGGAGCATCCGGGCCGCCTCCACGGTCGAGCATCCGGTGCGGGCGGCCCGCAGCAGGTCGGCGCGGGTCTGCCCGAGGAGGCGGCCGAGAGGGCTCCGGCCCGGTGTCGGCGCCGGGGCCCCCGCGGTGTCCGCCCAGCCGGCCGAGTGGTGGATGGGGTGCACCAGGACGGGCGGCAGTTCACCGTCCGCCAGAGTGGTCGGGGTGGGCCAGCAGAAGAACGAGGGCTGGAGCACCAGGCCCCGCCCGTTCAGCCGCAGATGCTGGTGGACCGGGTAGGTGACCTCCAGCACGGGCGGCCGCCAGTGGACGTCCGGCCCGAGACCGGTCAGCAGCGCCTCGGTGCCGCCGTCCATCAGATGCCGTGTCCGCAGCGCCCGGTCGGCCTCCAGTGCCGCGCGGACCTGTCGCCAGTGCGGTACGAGCGCTTCCGCCTGGTAGGCGTGGAGCGCCTTGCCCAGCCGGGCGAGCGCATCCGGGTCGCCCTCGGCCAGGGCGGCGGCCCAGCCGGGCAGCCGCCTCGTCCCGGCCAGCCGGGTCAGCTCCGCCCGCAGCCTCGGCCGCGGTGTGCCGAGCAGGGTGTCGACGGCGGCCCGGAACGTGGTGCGGTCGCCGGAGGTGGGGGTGAGGAAGTCGGGGGAGTACCCGCGGGGCGGCAGGAGCGGCGAGAGCAGCAGGCGGCTCTCCGGGAGCCGGGGCCGCACCCAGCGCCGCCAGGCGCCGAACACCCGCTCCCCGTCCGTCCGTTGCAGGGTCTGCACGCTGTTGGTGATTTCCCACAGGACGTCCGGGCCCGGGGCCACCCTGACCCGCGTCAGGTCCTCGGGGGTGAAGTGGATCCGCAGCATGGACGCTCCAGGGGAAGGCGAGTCAGGCCGCCGCACCCGGGATCCCCGCCCGCCACCGCACCGCGGCCCGGCCGGCTGCCCGCCGTGCGAACACCGGCGGGGAGCAGCCCTCTTCCCGCACCGACGGCGAACAGGCCACTACCCGCCACCGCCACGGGATATGCCGGGCGCGGGGATCTCCTACGCCTGCGCGAAGTCGTGCATGCAACCGGCCCCCTCACGGGAAGCGCGCCGCCGCTGCTGAGCAGAAGCCGGTCGACCGCTTGTCGCGGCAGCGGCGATCTCAGGACACGGCCAGGCCGGTCGCCCGCTGCCCCAGCGCGGCCTCCAGGCGTTCGACGGCGGTGGTCAGGATCTCCGTCGACGCCGCGAACGAGAGCCGTACGTGCTGTTCCACGGTCGGCCCGAACGCGCTTCCGGGGGTCACGACCACCCCGGTGCGGTCGATCAGCCAGGCGGCGCACTCCTGGGCCGAGCCGAATCCGAGACCGGAGACGTCGGGCAGCACGTAGAACGCCCCTTCGGGGTCCGCGCAGGAGACGCCGGGAATCCTGTTGAGCCCGGCGACCAGGAGCCGGCGCCGGTCGTCGTACCGGGCCACCATCTCCTCGACGCAGCCGCGAGTTTCGTCGGCGAGCGCGGCGAGCGCGCCGTGCTGGACGAACGAGGCGGCACAGCCGACGGTGTGCTCCTGGACCTTCACGACCTCCCGCATCACAGCGGCCGGGCCCGCCACATAGCCCAGCCGCCAGCCCGTCATGGCGTAACTCTTGGAGAAGCCGTTGACGGTCAGGGTCCGGCCCTCACAGCCGGGCCGGGCAGCCAGGCTGAGATGAGGCCGGTCGCCGTAGCGGATGTACTCGTAGATCTCGTCCGCGAGGACGATGAGGTCGTACCGGTCGGCGACGTGTGCGACGGCGTCGGCCTCGGCGGCCGTCAGCATGCGGCCCGTCGGGTTGTTGGGCGAGTTCACCAGGATCGCCCGGGTGCGCGGGGTGACTGCGGACGCCAACTGTTCGGTTTTGATGGTGAATTCGTCCCGGGGGTCGAGCGGGACGTCGACCGGACGCCCGCCGAGCAGGGTGATCATCGGGGCGTAGCTGACCCAGGCCGGTGAGGGCAGCAGCACCTCGTCGCCGGGGCCGATGACGCCGGCGAGGGCGATGTAGGCGGCGTGTTTGGCCGAAGGGGTGACGATGATGTCGGTCCCCGGGTCGGCGACGATCCCGTTGTCCCGCAGCAGTTTGGCGGCGATGGCCTCGCGCAGCCGGGGGATGCCGCGACTCGGCGTGTAGTGCGTGAGGCCGGACCGCAGCGCCTCGGCCGCCGCGTCCACCACGTGTCCGGGCGTCGGGAAGTCGGGTTCGCCGCCGCTGAGGTTGAGCACGTCGACGCCCCGGGCCTTCTGCCGCTGGACCTCGTCGAGCAGGGCGACGGTGGGGGAGCGCCCGATGGAGGCGGCGACCGGCGGGGGCCCGGCCCTCACGCGGCGACCCGCCCGGCCGCGGGGAGCGCCCGCTCGACGCTGCTCACCTCGGCGGTACGGGCGAGCATGAGCAGCGCCGCGTCCTGAAGCTCCTGGTCGCCCGTGGCCGTCGCGTCCTCCAGCACCTCGACGGCGAAATCGCGGTCGTGTGCCTCCCGGGCGGTCATCAGCACGACCAGATCGGTGGCCACCCCGGCGAGCAGAAGCGTCCCGATCTTCCGGGACCTGAGCAGGGATTCGAGGTTCGTGCCGTAGAAGGGGCTCACTCGCTGCTTCACCACGACGTTCTCACCGGGCTCGGGCGTCAGCCTCTCGTGCACCTGGGTTCCCCAGCTGCCGAGGGTGAAGCGGCGCTCGGGGTCGGGCGGCCCGAAGAGGTCGGACGCCGGAGGCCAGTCCTCGTAGTGGCTGCTGTAGCCGAGGACGACGTGGATGACGGGGATGTTCCGGGACCGGGCCCGCTCCACGGCCTGAGCCGTACGCTCGATCACGTTGCGGCGCGCCACCTCCACCCGGCACACGTGCGCGTAGTGCCCGTCGGGGTGGACGAGTTCATTGACCATGTCGAGGACGAGCAGTGCTGAGCGGGACATCTTCAACCTCGTATCGCCAGGGGTCGGGGGGTGTTCAGGTCGGCGGGCCGCAGCAGGTGCGCCGCGACGTCGTCCGCGTCGCGCATGAACTCGCTCCAGCCCGTGGGGCCGGTCGCGACGACCTGGGTGAAGTAGCGGGAGTGTTCGGTGGGAATGCCGAGCACATGCAGGCCGGGTTCCGGGCGGCCGTCGGAGCGGACCGGATGGAACGGCGACCGGGACACCGCGAGGCCGCCGGTGGGGAACTCCCCGCCGTTGACGAACTCGCTCCACAGCCCGCGGCGCAGCAGCGCACGGGTCAGCGCGGAGGTGTCGGCACGGACGTCGACCGCCGGGATCCGGGCGTCGATGACGGTCTCGACCTCCTCACGGGCGCCTCCGACCTGCGGCGAGGAGACGGTGAACCTTCCCGCCCCGGCATCCGCCGCGAACCGGGCCTGCGGGCCGATGACGCGGAGCACCCCGGCGTCGATCAGGGCACGCGTCTCGCGCAGCCTGACCAGGGGCGGTCCCGCCGCGAGGAAGGCGCTGCGCGGGGCGTACCAGTCGATCAGGTCGTCCCGGTGCGAACTCGGCGTCAGGCCACCGAAGTCGGTTAGCTCCCGGATGATCCAGCGCAGGCTGCGCAGGATGTCCAGTCCGGCCTTGACCGGCGAGTCCACGTTGCCTCGCTCCGCCTCGCGTACGTCGGCGTCCACGGCGGCGAGCAGTTCCTTGGCGAAGGCGTCCCCGTCGGCGAACGTCCGGCCGGCGAACGGCGACGCCAGCGTGTCGAAGTCGAGGCCCGGCAGCCCGTCCAGGCCGAAGTCGGCTGCGTGGCGCGCCAGTTCGGCGATGGAGCGGCCCCCGCCGGCCCGCACGCGGGCGGCGAACTCCTCGGCGGTGGCCGCTCCCGAGCGTTCGCGCAGCACGGCCGTGAAGTGGACGAAGTCGACCTCCGCCATCAGCCGGGGCGTCAGATGCCGCCGCATGTCCAGGCGTTCGGACCCCGCCGCGGCGCGCACGAGTTCCTCCGTGAAGAAGACCGGACGGTGCAGGAACCCCCCGGGCTTCTGGTTACGGCCGCGGGCCGGCTGCGGGAAGCCGCTGCGCGAACCGGCGACGAGGAAGGGCTCGTTGCCGCTGGGCAGGTAGACCAGGCCGTTCCCCGACTCGGTGAACCGCCCGCCGCGACCGACCGTGAGCGCCGCCACCACGTCGTAGAACGTCAGTCCCATGCCGATCACACCGGCCTTGCTGCCCGGTGCGACAGCGGACAGCGGCATGTCGGCGGCCGAACCGCCGGGGATGAAGCGCAGGGCCGGATCGCTCTCGGCGAACCGCTGGAGTTCCCGCAGATGTCCCGACAGCCGTGGCCGCGCGTGACCGGTGGCCAGCGCCGCCCTGTCGACGCGGATCTCCCTCCCGTCGTCGAGGGTGAGGCGGTAGCCCTCTCCCTCTTTCCGCAGGTCCGTCACGGTGGCGACGAGCCGGTGCAGGGTGACGGAGGGGGGCAGGTGCCGTTCGATCGCGTCGAGGAGGAAGAGCAGGTACCGCCCGTAGAGGGCGCGCGGCGCGTAGTCGTTCGCGTGATCGTGACCCGGTTCGGTCATGTCCCACCACTGGGCGAACGAGGGCCCGGCTCCGGGACGGGCGGGCCCGGCGTCCGGCGGTCCGGAGAACGCGGTGATCTCCCCGGCCACCGTGTTCATCAGATACCAGTCCGGCTGTCCGGTCCGCCAGATCCGGCCGCAGCCGACCTGCACGGCGTCGATGAGATGGATCTCCACCGGTCCCGGTACCTCGGCCGCCCGGGCGGCGAGCCGCTCCAGGATGCTCAGGGCCCGCGGGCCGCCCCCGACGATCGCGAGTTTGGCCGGCGCGCTCATCCGTCGGCCCCGCGGGACATCGTGAGGACGAGAGCGGCCAGGCGCGCCCCGTCGTCGCCGAGACGGTCGGCGTACCGCTGCACGATCCGCCGCTCCCGGCCTGCGGCCAGCCGGCTGCCGCCGTCGCGCATCCGCCTGTGCTGGATCTGCCGGGAGAGCGCCATCCGCTCCTCCAGGAGCGCGATGATCCTCTCGTCGAGCGCGTCGATCCCGGCCCGCCAGGCCGCGATGGGTTCGGTGGCCTCGCCACTCATGCCGCTCCCTCCCTCCCGGACACCGCCGGTCAGGGATCCCGCACCCGTGCTCACGCGCCCACCACCGCCAGCACGTCGGCCTCGATGAGCAGGCCCCCCGGCAGGTGTACCCATACCGTCGTGCGGGCCGGCGCGACATCACCGAACACCTCGTCGAACAGCTCGTTCATGGCCGCGAAGTCCTCCTCGCGCGCCAGGTACATCCTGACCATCAGCACATCGGAGACGGCGGCACCGGCGGTGCCGAGCAGCTCCTGGAGGTGGGTGAACACGGCCCGGGCCTGCTCACGGAAGCCCGGCACGGGCCCGTCGAGCCGGCCGGGGACGAACGGGACCTGGCCCGAGACCGCCAGCAGCGGTCCGCGGCGTACGACCGGTGAGTAGCGTGCGGCCGGGGCCGGAGCGCCGGGCGCGGAGAACGTCTCGCTGAGCATCAATGACCTTTTCCGGAGAGGTACGGGAAGGGGTTCGGGGCATCGGCGCCGGGCCGGCCGCCGTCAGACCGGGCCGGACCGGCGCTGTCCTGCGGCGGCCGATTCGTACGCCTCGATGTCGGGGAGACGGCCGAGCGTCTCGGCGATCGGGTCTCCCGGCTCCAGCAGCCGGCGGAGCAGCGGCTCGGCGATCCGCACCGGGCTCTCCACCTCTCCGCAGGTCAGCCGCCGGGCCGCCAGATCGACGGTGACGGGCAGCCAGGGATCGGCTTCGATCGCGGCCCACAGCCGCTCGATCACCTCGTGGTCGACCTCGGCCGTCCACAGGCCCCGCATGGTGGCGTTGCCCCGGAAGATGTCACCGAAGCGGCTGGCGACGACCACCTCGAACCCCGCGCTCCGGAGCGCCCAGACGGCCGATTCGCGGGAGGAACCGGTTCCGAAGTCGCGGCCGGCGACCAGGACGGTCGCACCCTGGTGGGCGGGCTGATTGAGGACGAACGAGGGGTCCGCCCGCCAGTCCGCGAACAGGATGTTCGTGAAACCGTTCGGCCGGAAGTACGGGACGAACCGGGCCGGGGCGAGCTGGTCGGTGTCCACGTCGTCGCGGCGCAGGGGGACCGCGGTCCCCCTGCGGAGGGCGGGCTCGCTCACAGGTCCTCCGGAGTGGTGAGGCGGCCGGAGACAGCCGTGGCCGCCGCGACGCGCGGTGAGACCAGGTGAGTCCTGGACTGCTTGCCCTGACGCCCCTCGAAGTTGCGGTTGCTGGTGGACGCGGCGCGTTCGCCCGGGGCGAGACGGTCCTCGTTGAGGGCGCAGCACATCGAGCAGCCCGCGCCTTCGCGGAAGTCGGCGCCGGCCTCGGCGAACACCTTGTCCAGCCCCTCGGCCCGCGCCTGCCGCCGGACGGCGGCCGAGCCCGGGACGATCAGCAGGTGCACACCGTCGGCCACCCGGCGCCCGGCGAGGACGGCCGCGGCATCCCGCAGGTCCTCGATCCGCCCGTTGGTGCAGGAGCCGAGGAAGACGGTGCTCACCGAGAGGTCCCGCACGGCCTGGCCGGGGCGCAGCCCCATGTAGTCCAGGGACCGCCGGGCCGAGGCCCACTCCTCCTCGGTGGCGAAGTCGGCCCGGGTGGGGATCGACCCGTCGATCAGCAGGTTCTGCGCCGGGTTGGTCCCCCAGGAGACCCGGGGGCCGACGGCGGCGGCGTCGATGTGCACGACGTCGTCGAACCGGGCGTCGTCGTCGCTGCGCATCGCGCGCCAGCGCGGTTCCGCCTCGGCGAACGCGTCGGCCCGGCCCCGGGCCTCCAGCCGGCCGCGCAGATAGTCGATCGTCGTGTCGTCGGCGGCCACCAGGCCCGCCCGCGAACCGGCTTCGATACTCATGTTGCAGAGCGTCATCCGGCCTTCCACGGAGAGCCCGCGGACGGCCTCGCCGCGGTACTCGATGATGCTGCCCTGCCCGCCCCCGGTGCCGATCTGCGCGATCAGCGCCAGCGCCAGGTCCTTCGCCGTGGCCCCGTCCGGCAACGCCCCGGAGACCTCGACGGCGAGGTCCCCCGGCCGGTGCACGGGCAGGGTCTGGGTGGCCAGGACATGCTCGACCTGGCCCGTGCCGATGCCGAAGGCGAGCACGCCCAGGGCACCGAGCGTCGAGGTGTGCGAGTCACAGCAGACGATCGTCATCCCCGGCTGGGCGAGGCCGAGTTCGGGGACGATGACGTGCACGATCCCCTGGTCCGCGTCGCCCAGCCGGTGGAGCGGGATGCCGAACTCGGCGCAGTTGGCGCGGATCAGCTCGCGTTGCCGCCGCCCCGCCAGGTCCTCCATGGCGCCCTGTCTGGTCGGGGTGTTGTGGTCCTCGACGGCGAGGGTGCGGTCGGGGCGGCGGACCGTTCTGCCGGACGCCCTCAGGTCGTCGAAGGCACGGGGTGTGTTGACCTCGTGCAGGACGTGCAGGTCGACGTAGAGCAGATCGGCGCCGTCGTCGAGCGGGCGCACCACGTGCTGGGACCAGATCTTCTCGGCGAGCGTCCTGCCCATCTCAGGCCGCCACCGGCTCGACGGCCCGGGTGAGCCGGAAGACGGACCAGAGCATGTCGATGGGCCGGGTCTCGGAGACGAACGCGAGACCGTACCGCTCGGCCGACGGTGCGGTGGTGAGCGCCGCCTCCACCCGGCCGGCCCGCGCGGCGAGCGCGGCCGCGCTGGTGGAATCGGTCAGGACGGTCTCCTTGACGCTCATCTCCTTCGGCAGCAGCTGCTCGATCAGCGGTACGGGGGCGGGGTGGCTGGCGATCCGGACCGGACCGGAGGGAGTGCTGCCGGGCACCACCGCGATGCCGTACTGGGGGGTCCGGTAGTGGTAGGCGCCGACCAGGCTCAGCTCCGTGTTCATGTAGAACGCGGACACGTCGGCGTACGCGTTGGCCACCACCAGCAGGTCGGCCGAGCCCTGGAGCACCGCTCTGGACGCGGATTCGTAGCTGTGGAACAGCGCGGGGGTCTGCTCGACGGAGCCACCGGGAAGCCGCGCTATGAGGTGCTCGGCCGCCAGTTCGCTGCTCGTGCCGGCCGGCCCCAGGGTGGCCACCTTCCAGCCCCTCGCCGTCGTGGGCATGGAGATGTCCAGGAATTTCTGGTCTGTCGGTTGCTGCACTGTCTTCCTTCCACCGGTGCTTGCGGGAAGCGGGGCGTGGGCGTTCATCGGGGCGGTACGGGGGTGAGCCAGGTGGCGTACGCGGGGCGCCGTCCCCGTACCACCTCGGTGTAGACGTCACGGAGCCGCCGGGTCAGGTCCCCGGCCCGGCCCGTGCTCACCGGGCGGTGGTCGATCGAGGTGACGGCGCTGACCTCGACACCCGTACCGGTGGTGAAGACCTCCTGGGCGTCGTCCAGTTCGGCCCGGCCCACCGGCCGTTCCGCGACCGGCAGGCCGAACTCGCGCGCCAGCAGCTCGATCACCGTGGCCCGGGTGATGCCGGGCAGGATGTCGGCGGTGACGGGCGGGGTCGCGATACGGCCGTCCCGGCCGACGACGAAGACGTTGGACGTGCTCGCCTCGGTGAGGTTGCCGTCGAGACCGAGCATCAGCGCGTCGTCGCAGCCGTCGGCGTAAGCCTCCTCCACGGCCAGGGCGTTGTTGGCGTACGTACCGGTGATCTTGGCCGTCGACGGGATGCTGACGGACGGCACGCGCCGGAAGGTGCTCACCTTGCAGGCCAGACCCTCGCTCCGGACGTAGGACCCCATCCGCACCGTGGTCAGCGTGAACTGGGCGGAGACCCCGCTCAGCCGGACGCCGAAGGGAGTGCCCGGTTCGAGCGCCAGTTTGTAGGCGAGCGGGCGGATGTAGGTGTCGCCGTCGCCGCCGTTGCGCCGCAGCAGGTCCAGGACGACGTCGCTCATGTCGTCCACGGTCAGCGGCAGCCGGATCCGCAGCGCGCCGGCGGAGCGCTCCAGGCGTTCCAGATGCTCGCGGAGCCGGAAGACCGCAAGACCGGCCGTGCCTTCGCGGGCGTAGGCACGGATGCCCTCGAAGACACCGGTTCCGTAGTGCAGGGCCTGCGTGCTCACGGGCAGGCCGACGGTGTCGGCGCGGACGAACTCCCCGTTGTGGAAAGCGAACCGGGGCGAGGCGACGGCGGTCGTGGTCATCGCGTGCCACGCCCCGCGGCGATCGCCAGGGCGGCCGCCCGCTCGGGCTCCGCGCCGGAGCCGCGCCGGTCGTGGATGCGCGCGGCCTTCCAGCTGACCATCGCGCCCGTGCTGGTGATGGCGTCCATGGAGCCGAGCACGACCTCGCAGGCGACGTCGAAGGCGTCCGCGACGGCCTGCCGGATCGCCACCCGGTCGATGGCCGCCCCGGCCGCCTCGTCGACGGGTTCGAGGTTGACGGTGACGAGGTCCTGGCCGTCGGCCTCGTCGATGAGGAGGAAGTAGTCGACGACACCGCGGATATGGGTGAACAGCGTCTGTTCGAGGTCGAACGCGGACACCCGCCGTCCGCCGAGGCGCAGCGCGTCCCGGCTCCGGCCGATCGGCTGCATCACCTCGGAGACCGAACCGGGCTCGGCGAAGAGCCGGACCAGGTCGCCGGTGCGGTATCGCACCAGGGGCTTGGCCCCCTGGTACAGGTGGGTGACGACGAGCTCGCCCTCCCGCACTCCGTCCACCGCCTCGACCGCCCGCCCGGTGTCGGGGTCGATCACCTCGACGTGGTTGTTCAGCGGGACGGTGTGCAGCCGGCCGTCGGCGTGGCAGGCGGCCATGATCGACGCCTCCTGCGAGGCGTACATGCAGTTGTAGACGGCGGCCGACCACAGCGCGCCCAGGTTCTCGAGCATGGCGGGCGAGGTGAGTTCCCCGAGGGTGAGGATGAGCCGGACGCCCAGGCGGCCGTGGAGGTCGATCCCGGCGGCGCGGGCCGCCTTGGCCAGCGAGATGGCCATGCCGGGGGTGCAGACGATCGCGGTGATGCCGAGCTGTTCGAGGAGCGCCAGCGCGCGGGGGAAGCCGACGACCGGCGAATGCGGCCACATCTTGACGACGGTGTGGCCCAGGTTGCGCAGTACGTCGCCGAAGGTGTCCCCGGTCGAGTGGAGTTCGGTGGGCCCCATGACCGCGACGACGTGACGCTCGCCGTGCTGGGCGAAGATCTTCTCGTACGCCAGGGTCAGGGCCGTGTTGTTGACGATGGAGTCCCGCTCGTCACGGGGGCACGGGGTGGCCCGGCCGGTCGTTCCGGTCGTCTCGTAGTAGACCCAGGCCCGGTCGATCGGCTGCGACATGACGTCGAACGGGTCCGCCCGCAGATCGTCCTTGGTCGTGAACGGCACCGCGGCGAAGTCCTGGGGGCTGATCGGCCCGGTCGCCGGCACCGTCACGCCGCGCAACCGGTCGGCGTAGAAAGCCGAGTTCGCCCGGACGTAACGGATGGTCTCCGCCGCCCGCTCCATCTGGAGCGAGTGCAGTTCCCCGGGCTGCCGGCCGCCGTCGTGGAGCCGTCGCTGCTCGGTCAGGGTGTCCTGGGCGTAGGCCGCGAGTTCCGGCCTGAAGAGGGTGAACACCGGTGTCCTTTCGATCGGTTGTCATGGAGGTCGGCGAGGAGTTACGGAAGGCCGTTCCGGCGCGGGCTCGGGGCGCCCGGACTCATCCGGCCGGGCCGGGCTCGCTGAGCAGCGCGCCCGCGGACCGGTCGAGATCGACCACCACCCAGGTGCTCAGCTCCTGCCAGGCCCGTACTCCGCGCTGGTGATCCGGGTGGCTCTGGTACCTCTCCAGCGCTGCCCGGTCCGTGAACAGGCCGATGACGGCGAAGTCGTGGGCCGCCTCGCGGGGAGTGGTGTTGCGGCCGGCCGACCAGGACCGGATCTCCGGGATGTGCTCGGGGTGCCCGCGCGAGATGAGTTCGGCCGCCACGGCCCGAGGGTCGTCCCAGGTGACGCCCGGAAGGAAGCGGAAACAGACGATGTGGCTGATCATCTCCGTGCCCCGGTCAGCCGGGTACGGGAGCGAGATCGGCCGCCAGGCGCTCGCGGAGGACGGAGATGTCCTCGCAGTCGCTCTCGGCGCGCTCGAAGATGTACCGGCGGTAGATCTCGTCCAGTGCGGCCTTGTCGATCTCCAGCCCCAGTTCGCCCAGAAGGTGGCGCAGCACCGCCCGGCCGGAGTGCCGGCTGATCAGCAGGCTGCGCTCCCTGCCGAACCGGGCCGGCTCGACGTACTCGTACGTCGCCGGGTTGCGGAGCATGCCCGCCTGGTGGATTCCGGCCGCCGTGCCGAAGGCGTACTTGCCGAAGATGGCCTTGTTCCGGGGCTCCTCCAGCCGGATGATCTCGCGGAGCCGGTTGTAGACGCCGTAGATGCCCGCCAGGTCGGCCGTGGAGTACAGGCCGATCTGCTCGCCCTTGTAGGCGAGGAAGGCGCAGACTTCCTCCATGGCGGTGTTGCCGGCGCGCTCGCCGATGCCGCCGACCGTGACCTGGACGTCGTCGGCACCGGCCTCAAGACCCGCGATCGCGTTGGCGGTCGCGACACCGAAGTCGTTGTGGCAGTGCACGCCGATGCGCACCGGGGCGGGCGCCCACGACCGGATCCGGGCGATGAGATCACCGAACTCCGCGGGGGACGCGCAGCCGGAGGTGTCGGCGACGGGGATGTAGCGGGCCCCGGCCTCCACCGCCCGCTCGGTCAGCTCCTGCAGATAGCCGAGGTCGCCGCGGGTGGCGTCCTCGATGCCCACGGCCACGGTCTCCACCCCGAGCGAGGCGGCGAACCGCGCCGCGTCGACGGCGTCCTCGATCGCCTGCTGCCGGGTGATGCCGAGCTTGTGCTCCAGGTGGATGTCGCTGCCGGTGCCCATGATCTGGAGTACGTGGTTGCGGCCGCCCGCCGCCTGTACGGCCGTCTCGACGTCGTCCCGGCGGGCCCGGGAGAGGGTCGCCACCCGGGCCCGGGAGAGCGCCGCGGACACCGCCTGGGTGGCGTCGAAGTCGTTGGACGAGGACGCCGGGAATCCCGCCTCGATGACGTCCACGCCCAGCGCTTCGATCCGCAGAGCCAGATCGAGTTTGTCCTGGGAGGACATGGCGTTGGCGGGGGCCTGTTCTCCGTCGCGCAGCGTCGTGTCGAATATCTCGATGCGCCGCGGTTCTTTCCTGGTCATTTCTCGGACTCCTTGGATCGAGGAGGGCCGTCAGGGCGCTCCCTGGAACTCCTGCCGTCCTGATGCGCGCGGACCGTTCAGTCGACCGGCCGCACCGGCTGCTCCCATACGACGAATCCGACGGCGCCCTTCGGACTGCGCGGGGTGTGGACGCTGTCCGGGGGCATGACCAGCAGGCTGCCTGCCGGATAAACTCCGTCGTCGGTCTCGATCTCGCCCTCGAGAATCCAGATGATCTCGTATCCGGGATGCCGGTGCGGCTGGGCTTTCCCGTTCGGCAGGTAGCGGACGATGGCCGCCGCCGGACCGTCCGCGCCGGTTTCCCGCGTCGAGTACAGCGAATGCATTTCGACGCCGACGCGCCCGTCGCGCATCAGCGGCTGGAACTCGTAGTCCACGGGGCCGAACGATTTCCCCGGTATGCCTCCGTACAGCTGCGGAAGCGCGTTCGTGCCGTTCATTTCCGACATGCTCATCCCTTCTTCTTCCGGTCCTGGGGCGGAGGGGGTTTCAGTCGCCGACCTTGCCGGGGATGCCGTCGATCCAGGCGTCCCGGTGCGCGTCGGCGGCGGCCCGGTCGGAGAAGGCGTAGGTCTTGAGCAGCCACCGGCCGAGCGCACGCGCGGAGTCCTGGATCTCGATCTGCTCCCGGTTGTGCAGGGCGCTCTGGTTGGCGAACGTGAGCACATCGCCCTGCTGCATGCGGTGCCGCTGCTTGGGCACCCGGGTCAGCGCGTTCTTCAGCGCCAGCAGGGCGTCCTTGGCCTCGACGGGCGCGTCACCGGCGGCCGTGGTGTGGGTGTCGAGGTAGCGCAGCGAGGAGACCCCGCTGAGGATCGGATGCGACGGAGTGCTGTCGAGTTCGGTGTTGGCGTCCCGGGAGACCACGTCGAACGGGGTGACGAAGCAGGGCTCGCGGAGCACCTGCTGGGTCTCGGGCGACAGCTCGGCCAGGAGCCGCCGGCCGGCGACGAAGCCGGTGTAGACCAGGTCGTCGGGCGGGCAGCGCATGCCCAGCAGCGTGATGTAGTCGGCCCGGACGGGGTGGGCCGTGCGGTCGTTGTGGAACACGACCTCGCCGCCGTTGTAACCCGTCTGCTGCCCCAGGTACTTGTTGATGGCGACGACGTCGATGAAGAAGTCCCCGCCGAACCGGTTCGCGTAGGAGAGCAGCGGGGTCCGGGTGATCTGGGCCAGCAGCTCCAGGAATCCCTCGCCGATGAACGTGGCCTTGTGGCTCTTCTTCTCGGCGGAAGGGTCCTCGTTGCCGATTTCCGGAAGGTCTTCGTCGACCGGGCAGTTCCGCAGGACATGCGCCTCCGAAACGCCCGAGGAACGTTCCTCCCTGATCCGGTCGGCCGCGCGGAGCAGCCTTTCGGGAACTCCACCGTCGATCACCAGTTTGGAGACGCGGTCACTGAATGCGAGATAGTCCTCGTAAGGACTCACCTCGACGGTTTCCAGCCTTTCGGTGAGCTGTGAGCGTTCACTGTCCGTCAGAACGAGCAGGGCTTCCAAAACCGACTCCCGGAATCGCTTGATGGGGCACGGTTATTCAAGCAACCTGCCGCATTCCCCACATCGGCTGACAGTCGAGACCGCCCTCCACCTATGGAGGATGTGCGTACGGGGGTGCGTGGCCCGGGGGGCATGACGCAGAAGGCGCGGACCGCCCCGCCGGGGTGGTCCGCGCCTTGTCGAGTCGCCCCCCCCCGGGCGGGGGTGAGTGGGGGTGGTTTATTCCCCGGGAATTTGCGAGGGCGGGCTAGGGGGTATTATAGTAGGTACAGGGGGGGGAACCGCCCGGGGGGG
>NZ_JAFEUF010000034.1:13783-16194 GCF_016901035.1 Streptomyces durocortorensis | reverse complement strand
CCCCCCCTGCCGGTTTTCTGCCCCCCCGCCCCGCCACTTGGGGTGTGGGGGGGGGGGGGGGGGGGCGCCGGGGGGTCATCCCGCGTTCGGGCGCGCCCCGCCCGGGGGGGGGGGCCGGCGCCTTGTCGAGTCGCCCCGCCCGGGGCGGGGGTCAGTGGGCGTCGTAGATGCCCCGGTAATGGCCGAGGGCGGTCTCGTGGATCTTCTCGTCGCTCCAGGAGTCGAAGCGGCCGGGGGAGAGCCGGTCGGGGTCGAGGAGGACGTCACCGGTGCCCAGCAGCATGTTCGCGATCTGCCGGCCCACCCCGCCGGCGTGGGTGACCCAGGAGGCCTCGGCGAACCACAGACCGGGCACCCCGGCGGCCGGTCCCACGAGGGGCAGTTCGTCGGGAGTGAGAGCGAAGGCACCGTTGAGCCTGCGCCCCCGGGGCGCCTGCCGGAAAGCCGGCACCAGGGCGAGCGCCTCCTCGATCGCCGCACCGAACTCCGCTTCGGGGAAGGGGAGTTCTGCGGAGGCGAGCTCCGGGCCCGGGATGAGCGGCAGTGCGGTGTGGGCGTAGCTGCCCAGTCCGTACCGGCGGCCGTGGCGGCGGGTGTAGACCGCCTGGTCCGGGTAGCGGACGATCGGGGTGTCCAGCGGGGTGTCGTCGAGCCCGGGCAGTTCGGCGGTGAACACATAGGGGTGCTGGACGTCGACCATGGGGAGCCGTACCCCCGCCTGCGCCGCCAGGACCGGGCCCCAGATGCCGGTGGCGAGCACGACCCGGTCGGCCGGGATGAGCCGGGCGTCCTCGCCCGCCCGGACGCCGATGACCGCGCCGCGCTCGATCTCCAGGCCGCGCACCGCCGTGTTCCAGCGGAAGCGCACTCCGCCGCGTTCGGCGGCGTCTACCAGGGCGTGGGTGAGCGCCGCCGGATCGGCGGCGCCGTCGGCCGGGATGTGCAGCGCCCCCAAGGCCTTCTCCGCATCGACCAACTCCGGTGCCAGCGCGGCGGCTTCGGCCGCGCCGATCACCCGCGCCTCGATGCCGAGGGCCCGGCCGTGCTCGACGTCGCGGTGGGACTGCTCCAGGCGGTCGGGGCCGGTCGCGATCTCCAGGCAGCCGACCTGCCGGAAGACCGGTGCGGGCGCGGTGCGCGAGAGCTCCAGGTAGGTGGCGACGCTGTCCTTCGCCAGCACGGCCAGTTCCCCGGTGGCGCTGAGCTGACCGACGAACCCGGGGGCGAGCCCCGTTGATCCGGGCAGGGTGGCCCGGTCGCGGGCGTCCAGCACCGTCACCCGGTCGTGTCCCAGCCCGGCGAGGTGATGGGCCACCGAGGCCCCCACCACTCCTGCGCCGACGACCAGGATCTCTTCCGTAGCCATGACTCTCCGTCCTCGGTATCCACGTCGATATGCCCGCCGTGCGGGCGTGGATCAATTTTGGCGGCAGTGATGCTATGTTTCGCGAACATCGTTCGGCAATACCGATTGCGAGTGAAGCAATGGTGCAATCTGTTCAGCGTGCGGTGCACATTCTACGAGAGCTGGCCTCCGCCGGTCCTCGTCTGGGCGTCACGGAACTCGCCGCTCGGATCGGGGTGTCGAAACCGACCGTGCACGCGCTGCTGCGCACCCTGGAAGCGGAGGGGCTGGTACGCCAGGAAAGGGAGACCAACAAGTATCTCCTCGGCTCCGGCCTGCTCCGCCTCGGCAACGCGTACCTGGAGACCCAGGAACTCCGGTCGCGCACCCTTCCCTGGGCCGACGCCCTCGCCGAACGCACCGGCGAAGCGGTCTGGGTCGCCGTACTGGACAACGACCGGTACGTCCTCGTCGTGCATCACGTGCTCCGGCGGGGGAGCGGCGTACAGATCCTGGAACTCGGCGCCAGCATTCCGTGGAACACCTGCGCGCTCGGCAAGGCGATCGTGGCCTTTCTTCCGCAGCAGGAGCAGGAAGCCCTGCTCCAGGGCGAATTGGCCAGGCTGACCGGACAGAGCGTGGCGGACCCCGGCACGCTCTCGGCCCAGCTTGAAGAGGTCCGACGGGTCGGCTACGCCCAGGAGGACCAGGAGAGCGTGCTGGGCGAAGCCGCGATCGCCTCACCGGTGTTCGAGCGGCACGGGTATCTGGCGGGCGCCATCGGCATCGTCGGCCCGGTCGAACGGCTGCTGGCGGACGACCGTCAGCAGTACGCGGTGGCCGTGCGCGAGGTCGCGACACTGCTCTCCCGCGAGCTCGGAGCGGGCCGGGGCGTCGCCTGGCAGGCCCGGCCCGAGAACTCCGCCCCGCCGCTCCCGTAGGGCGAAACGCCCCGCCCCCGGGGGGGGGGGGGCCGCGGCCCCGGGGGGGGGGGGGCCCCCGGGGCCCCCCCCCCCAAAACCCCCCGCCGGGGGAGGCGACCCCACCGCGCGCGGAAGCGCCCGCG
>NZ_JAFEUF010000034.1:8269-13774 GCF_016901035.1 Streptomyces durocortorensis | reverse complement strand
GGGGGGGGGCGGGCGCGGCCGGGCCCCGCCCCCGCCCCCCCCCCCCCCCCCCCCGCCCGGGGCCCCCCCCCCCCCCCGGCCCGGGGCGGGCCCCCCCCGCCGGGGGGGGGGGGCGCTGCCCGCACGGTCCGTGCCTCAGGAACCCAGCAGGCGTGCGACGTCGACCAGCCGGTGCGAGAAGCCGGACTCGTTGTCGTACCAGCCGAAGATCTTGACGTGGCGTCCGTCGCCGGTGACCGTCGTCAGCTTCGAGTCGAAGATGCAGGACGCGGGGTCGCCGACGATGTCGGTGGAGACCAGGGGGGCGTCCGTGTGGCGCAGGACGCCGGCCAGCGGACCGGCCGCCGCGTCGGCGAACAGCCCGTTGATCTCTTCGGCGGTCGTCGGCCGGGAGACGTACGCCGACAGGTCGGTGAGCGACCCGACCGGGACCGGCACGCGCAGGGACAGACCCGCCAGCCTGCCGTTCAGCTCGGGCAGCACGGCGCCGATGGCCTTGGCCGCGCCGGTCGACGTGGGCACGATGTTGAGGGCGGCCGAACGGGCCCGCCGCGGGTCCTTGTGCGGCCCGTCCTGCAGGTTCTGGTCCTGCGTGTACGCGTGCACGGTGGTCATCAGGCCGTGTTCCAGGCCGACTCCCTCGTGCAGCACCTTGGCGAGAGGCGCCAGGCAGTTCGTGGTGCACGAGGCGTTGGAGACGATGTGGTGGGTCGCCGGGTCGTAGTCCTGGTGGTTGATGCCGTACGCGAGGGTGATGTCCTCGTTCGTCGCGGGGGCCGAGATGAGGACCTTCCGCGCGCCGGCCTCGATGTGCGCCCTGGCCTTGGTGCCATCGGTGAAGATGCCGGTGGACTCGACCACGACGTCGACCCCCAGCTCGCCCCAGGGCAGCTTGCCCGGGTCGCGCTCCGCGTGGACCGCGATCTTCCGGCCGTCGATGACCAGGGAGTCGCCGTCGGCCTCGACCTGGGCGTCGAGCCGGCCCATCGTGCTGTCGTAGGAGAGCAGATGCGCGAGCGTCGCCGCGTCCGTGAGGTCGTTCACCGCCACCACGTCGAGGTCGGTTCCCCCGGTGAGCGCGGCTCGCAGGAATCCGCGGCCGATGCGGCCGAACCCGTTGATGGCGACCTTGGTGCTCATGTCTTTCTCTTTTCTCTCTGTGGCCGAATGCGTCATGACCGGACGCATCGTGCGGGATTCGAAATCGAGACAGAATTCCGGGAAGCAGCCGGATCCGGAGAAGCGGCCGGTTCTATTTGCGTGCCGCGAGCAGAACTCCGACACCACCGAGAACCAGCCCGAAGATCGCGGAAAGGCTGAGCGTCTGGCCGATGATCAGCCAGGCGAGCAGGGCGGTGACGGCGGGGGTGAGGAAGAAGAGCGTGCCCACCCGGTTCGCGGCCTGCTTCTTGAGCATGAAATTGAGCAGCAGGAACGTCCCCACGGAATTGATGAGGACGATCCAGGCCAGCGATCCGCCGAACGCGCCCCAGTCGGTGACCTCGGGATCCTCCAGCGTCAGGGTCAGGATTCCCATCACCGGGGCGCTGGCGAGGAAGTGCACGGCCGTACTGCTGCGGACGTCTGCTCCCGGGGTGAACCGCTTCTGATAGACGGTGCCCACGCTCAGCCCGAGGAGTCCGATGAAGGACAGCACGATCGCGCTGACGGAGAAGTGCAGCGCTCCGCCGACCGCGAGCAGCACCCCGGCGCCACCGACGACGAAGCCCAGCCACTGCCGCCCGGTGATCTTCTCGCCCAGGAACATGCCGGCCAGCAGAGCGATCAGCACGGGGTTGAACCCCTGGATCAGCGCCACGACGCCACCGGGCAGTCCCGCGCCGATGGCGGTGTAGAAGGCGCCGAACTGCACCGCCTGCATCAGCAGGCCGACGACGACGACATGCAGGAGCAGCCGCCCCCGGGGCCAGGGCGACCTGCTCACCCCGGCGATCACCGCGAGCAGGACGCCGGCGACCGCGAAGCGGGCGAACGTCAGCAGGAGGGGCGGTGCCGCGTCGGTGCCGAGCACGGCCGCGATGAACGCGCTGCTCCACAGGACCACGAAGACGGCCGGGACCGCCGCTGTGGCCCAGGGCGGCGGCGGGGCGGCGGTGGGCTGCTCCGCCGGAGCAGTCCTGAGATCGTCGCGTTGCATGGCGGAGACGCCTCCCACAGGAAAAGTAACCGTACAGACAGGTTCGCTGGAACCCTACAGAGCCTTGGATCAACCAGTCAATGTGGTTACCCTGGCGGCATGAACTTCGCATTTGTCAGCGGCAGCGTGGCCCTTGACTTCGTCGGAACGGTGCAGGCCCGACGCGATGCCCCGCTGGACCTCCTGACCGCATCGGCCGATCTCTCCGCCTGGTGCGCCGCCTCGGGGGTCCTCGACGACCCGCCGGCGGCGACGCACGCCGACCTGGAAGCGGCGGTGGGTCTGCGTGAAGCCGTCTACCGCCTGTTCCTCGCCTCGACCTCCGGCTCTCCGTACGCCCCGGAGGACTGCGCCGTGGTGAACCTCGCCGCGGCCCCCGGCCCGGCCCGCGTCGAACTCCTGCCGGACGGTGCGGTGAAGCGCCACGGGGGGGTCGACGCCGCCCTCTCAGTGGTGGCCCGGGACGCCGTGGAACTGCTCCTCCAGTCGGCCCACCCGGTGAAGGAGTGCTCGGCGCCGCGCTGCACACGGCTCTACGTCGACCGCTCGCACCGCGGCTCGCGGCGGTGGTGCGACATGACCCGGTGCGGCAATCGGGCCAAGGCGGCCATGTACCGCGCGCGCCACGCCTGATCGGTCCCGGTGAGGCCGCCGGGCGCGCGGGCCGTCTTTCCGTACGCGCGCCGGCTTCACCGGGAGGTCCTGGCGGAAGCCGGGACCGCCACCCGGGCCAGCGACCGGAAGAGGAGCGTGGTGGACGCGGCGCCCGGGTCCATGTGCCCGACGCTGCGATGCCCGAGGTAGGACGCCCGCCCCTTGCGTGCCTGCATGGGGATCGTGGACCAGGCGCCGGCCGCGGCGCCCGACGCCGCTGCCGACGCCGCCGCGCCGAAATTCCCGGCCCGGACGGTACGGAAGGCCGTCAGCGCCGGGGTGAAGGCGTCCACCATCGTCTTGTCGCCCGGCGCCGCGGCGCCCAGCCGGACGATCGCGTCGAGCCCGGCCGTGAGCGCGTCCCCGAACTGCGCGGCGTCGGCCCCGGCCGTCGGCAGCGCGGTTCCCATCGCGGAGAAGGCGCCGCCGTACAGCACTCCGGAGGCCCCTCCGACATGAGCTCTGATCAGCGCTCCTGATTCCCGCAGCACTTCGCCGGGAGAATCCGGAATTTCGCCCGATTCCAGCCATCGGCGAACGCGGGAGAGTCCTCTGTGGAGGTTGACTCCGTGATCCCCGTCGCCTATCGCGGAGTCCAGAGTGGTCAGATGGTCTTTCTCTGCAAGGGCCGCTTCTTCGAAAGCCAGAAGCCAGGATAGGGCAAGCGATCTGTCCACACGGTTTTCCTTCACTTGCGACGGTGGTGGGGGAACGCCGCCCCTCGACCACATTGTCAAGCGACACCGCGGGATGCTCATGTGAATGGCCGGAATTAGACCGGTCATTCACTTTAGTGCGTCATTCCCGCGCGAACAACGGGCCGCTGAGTAAAGAGAAAGCCAAACAGTCCTCAGGGATGAGATCCGGGCGCTCTCCGACAGTTTTCAGCCAGGATCTACAGAAAAGCCGGCATGCGAAGTGCGAGCCTGCATGCGCCTGAACACTATTCATCATTGCTGAACGTCATTCCGAGAACTAGGCTCCCGTCCGTCAACCGAGCATCCTCGCGAAGGGCGTACCCATGTCTCTGGAGCGTGATCTCTTCGGCGCCGGCCGACCCGCCGACGAAAAGGTGCGGGTCCTGGTGGCGGACGGCGACCCGGCATCGCGCCATGTCCTCACCCGTGTCCTGCGCAGATCGGCGCACCTCGATGTAGCGGCCGACGTCAGCAGCCAACAGCCCCTGAACCAGTGGCCCTTGGGCGGGTCCGATGTAGTGGTGCTGGTGTCCGGCCCACACGAGAGCACCATGGGCCGGGTGCGGCTCCTGGCCTCGCGCGAGGTGCGCGTGCTGCTCATCGGCGCCGACTGGAACAAGTACCGTCTCGACGCCGCCTTCGCGGCCGGCGCCACCGGCTGCCTGGCGAAGGACCTCGGGCCGGCCGGAGTCGTGGCCGCCGTCCGTGCGGTCGCCTCCGGACACACCGTCCTCTCCCCGGAGTTGCGCGCCCTCTACGTGCAGCGGCCGCCCGTCCCTTCGGGCTCCCAGGCCGACGGGGCCGAGGAGCTGCTGCCCACGCTCACCTCCCGTGAGCAGGAGGTGCTGAGGAATCTGGCCGAGGGCATGTCGACAGCCGAGACCGCGGCCCGGCTGCGCGTCTCCCCGGCGACGGTCAAGAGCCATGTCTCCCACCTCCTGACCAAGCTGGGCGCCCGCAACCGCCTGGAAGCCGTTCTGCTGTTCCAGCGCTCGTGCGAACGCGCCGCGGAGACGGTGCTGGGCTGCCCCCGGTCCGCCATGGCCGGCTGACGGCGAACAGCGCCCCTTCCCCTCCTCGTCCATCGGCGGATGACGGGGTCCGGCCGCGCATGGATGATCGCAGCGTGCTCGAACTCTGCCGGGGGCGGAACCCCTGGCAGTACGACCTAGGGGGAGGCCGCCATGTCCGGCATCGAGTTGATCGAGCGTGAACGCAGCACAGGGCTCAGGACGAGGGTCCTGCTGATCGAACAGGATCCGATATCGCGCCACGTCCTGACCGCGATCCTCGAACGTGACGACCAGATGGAGGTCGTCTCCGCGGACGACCCGGAGGGCGACGACGCGGTCGGCATGGCCGCACACGCGGAGGCCGTCATCGTCTCCATCGGCCCCGGCCAGGAGATCCCCGGGTTCGTCGCCGAACTGACCGCGCGTCACGGCAAGCGCGTCCTGCTCGTCAGCAGCAGCTGGTCCGGCCGGCTGCTGGACTCCGCGCTGGCGGCGGGCGTCACGGGGTGCCTGCTGAAGGAGGCCGCGATGCCGAACCTGGTGGGAGCGGTCCGGGCCGTGCACGCCGGGCTCTCGGTGATCTCGCCGCAGATCCACCGGCGCATGATGCGACGCGAGGCGGGATGGGACGCGTCGGTGACGCGGGAACGGCCCGGCGAGCCGCCCATGACGCGGCTGGTCGAGTCGCTGTCCCCGCGTGAGCGCCAGGTCCTGTGGCTGCTCGCCGAGAGCCGGACCACGTCCGAGGTGGCCGACCAGCTGCTGATCTCGCCGACCACGGTGAAGAGCCATGTGTCCAACGCCCTGACCAAGCTCGGTGCCCGCAACCGAGTCCAGGCCGTCCTGGCCGTACGGGAGTTCATGGCCCGGGGGGGGGGGGGGGGGGGGGGGGGGGGGGGGGGGGGGGGGCCGCGCCCCCCCCCCCCCCCCCCCCAAAAACAAGCACCCACAACCACCACCCGCACACCACAGCCACGACAGA
>NZ_JAFEUF010000034.1:0-8259 GCF_016901035.1 Streptomyces durocortorensis | reverse complement strand
CCTGCCCTCCGACCCCCCGGCCCCTCCCGCTCTCGCTGCTGGTGTCGCGCCGGGTCGGTCGCCCGTGGAGCGGCGTCCCGGCGCCGCCCGGCCCGCCCCCCCCCCCCCCCCCCCCCCCCCCGCCCCGGCGTCACTGCTCTCCCCGGTACATCTCCGCCACGAGGAAGGCCAGGTCCAGCGACTGACGGCGATTGAGCCGGGGATCGCAGACCGTCTCGTAGCGCAGGGGGAGCTGGTCGACGTGCACCTCGTCGCCACCGCCCACGCATTCGGTCACATCGCTGCCGGTCAACTCCACATGAATGCCGCCCGGATGGGTGCCCAGCGAGCGGTGGGTCTCGAAGAAGCCTCCGACCTCGTCCATCATCGCGTCGAGGCTGCGCGTCTTGTACCCGCTGGGGGTCTTGAAGGTGTTGCCGTGCATCGGGTCGCAGATCCAGGCGACCTGGGCACCGCTCGCGGTGACCTTCTCCACGAGAGGGGGCAGCGCGTCGCGGGCCTTGTCCGCGCCCATCCTGGTGATGAAGCTGAGCCGGCCCGGCTCGCGGTCCGGATCGAGCTTGTCGATCAGCGCGAGGACCTCGTCCGCCGCCACGCCGGGGCCGAGCTTCACCGCGATGGGGTTGCGTACCGTCGAGGCGAACGCAACGTGTGCTCCCTCGAGTTGACGGGTGCGCTCGCCGATCCAGAGCATATGGGCCGAGGTGTCGTAGAGGTCACCGCCGCGCGAGTCCACCCGGGTCAGAGCGGCCTCGTAGTCGAGGATGAGGGCCTCGTGGCTGGCGTAGAACTCGACGTCGTCCAAGGCGTCGGGATGCGCCCCGCACGCCTTCATGAAGGCCAGGGCCCGGTCGATCTCCCGGGCCAGCCGCTCATAGCGCTCGCCGCTGGCGGACAGCGCGACGAAGTCCTGGTTCCAGGCGTGGACCTGGTCCAGCGCCGCGTATCCGCCGGCGGTGAAGGCGCGTACGAGGTTCAGCGTGGCGGCGGACGCGTTGTACATGCGCCGCAGCCGTTTCGGGTCGGGGGTGCGGGAAGCGGCGGTGAAATCCGGGCCGTTGACCGAATCGCCGCGGTAGACCGGAAGGGTCACCCCGTCCCGGGTCTCGGTGCCCTGGGACCGCGGCTTGGAATACTGGCCGCCTATACGGCCCACCTTGACCACGGGCACCGATCCCGCATAGGTCAGCACCACGGCCATCTGGAGAATCGTCTTGAGCGTGTTGCGTATGTTGTCGGCCGAGACGGCGGTGAAACTCTCCGCGCAGTCGCCGCCCTGGAGGAGAAATGCCTCCCCCCTCGCGACGGCCGCCATACGCGTACGCAACTGGTCGCACTCGCCCGCGAAGACCAGCGGGACCGCGGTCGACAGATCGGTGAGAACGGAGGTCAGGGCCTCGGAATCCGGCCAAGAAGGCTGCTGGGCGGCGGGTTTGGCACGCCAGGAATCGCGGACAGGTTCATTTTTTGTCATGTTCGGAATGCGCGGCAGACGACTACCGCCACTTCCTTCCTCGGAACCAACAGGATCGCGGTTGACAGGCCGATCCAAGCAGCGGCCGTGTGGTACCCGCATCGGCGCACGGACGAGTTTTCCTTGCACTTATGGGGGAGGGGGCACGTCCCTGTGCCGCGGCCCGGACACGTCCCGCCCCGGTGCCGCTCACCCCCGGTTACTATGCTCACTTCCTGCCTCTGGCCTCGGAGACGTTGTCCGTGGAAGGCACGGTCGAAGAGATTGGGTGGCCTGGGAAAGTGCTGGAAGAGGTCGTAGCGACCCGCTATGTCACGCCGCTGCGTGAGGGCGGCTCGCTCCCCGGGATCGTCGAGGCCGACGACCTCGGCACGTACGTCATGAAGTTCACCGGGGCCGGGCAGGGCCGCAAGACGCTCGTCGCCGAGATCATCTGCGGGGAGCTGGGCCGGCGGCTCGGGCTGCGGGTGCCGGAGCTGGTGACCATCGAGCTGGACCCGGTCATCGGGCTGGCCGAGCCGGACCAGGAGGTGCAGGAGCTGCTCAAGGCGAGCGGCGGGCTGAACCTCGGGATGGACTACCTGCCGGGCTCGTTCGGGTTCGACCCGCTGGCCTACGAGGTCGGGGCGGCCGAGGCCGGGCGGATCGTCTGGTTCGACGCACTGATCAACAACGTCGACCGCTCCTGGCGCAACCCCAACCTGCTTGTCTGGCATGGCGACCTCTGGCTCATCGACCACGGCGCGACCATGATCTGGCACCACAACTGGCCGGGTGCCCAGGCCTCCGCCGCCAAGCCGTACAACGCATCGGACCACGTCCTGGCCCCCTTCGGGCCGGACATCGCCGCCGCTGCCGCCGAACTCGCCCCGCTGGTCACCGAGGAACTGCTCACCGAGGTGGCCGCCGATGTGCCCGACGTGTGGCTGGCCGGTGAGCCCGGCTTCGAGTCCGCCGACGAGGTGCGCCGGGCCTACGTCGCCCCGCTGCTCGCGCGGGCCGCGACCATCCACGAGCGGATCACGCTGGACGCGCCGACCGCGACCCGGCCCTCCCAGGCCCCGGGCTGGCTCACCGAGCGCCTGCCGCCCCGGCCGAAGCCGGCCGCCGGTGACGACCGCGCCGAGGCAGCCGCCCGTACCGGCGAGGAGGCGGGCCGATGACGCGGCGTGATGTCTTCGAGTACGCGCTGCTGCGCGTCGTGCCCCGGGTCGAGCGGGGGGAGTGCTTCAACGCCGGGGTGCTCGTCTACTGCCGGGCCCACTCGTTCGTGGCCGCCCGGACGCACCTCGACGAGGCGAAGCTGAAGGCGCTGGACCCGCATGCCGACGTCGTCGGGGTACGGGCAGCCCTGCGCGCCGTCGAAGGGGTCTGCGACGGGGGCGAAGGGGCCGGTCAGGCGGCGGGCGACGACGCCGGGCGGCGGTTCCGCTGGCTGATCGCCCCGCGCTCCACGGTCGTCCAGCCCGGGGCGGTGCACAGCGGACTGACCACCGACCCGGCCGGTGAGGTGGAACGGCTGCTCGACCTGCTGGTGCGCTGAGACACGCCCCGGCGGGACCTTCACGGCACAGCGGCGGACCCTCCCGCCCGGTGTGACGTGCGGCCCGCCGGGGCGTGCGCCGTTGACACCGGGTGCCAGGGCTTCTAGCGTCTCGACTGCTGAAGGTACTAAGCGGTTGCTCAGCCGCCGGGGTCTTTCTGTCAGGGCAACGCCCCGACGCCCGCTGAGCCGCTATCCAAGGGCGAGGAGAACCAAGCATGTCCACCACCGAGCAGCGTGTCGCCATCGTGACGGGAGCGGCACGGGGCATCGGCGCCGCCACCGCCGTACGCCTCGCGGCCGAAGGCCGCGCCGTCGCCGTACTCGATCTCGACGAGGCGGCCTGCAAGGACACGGTCGAGAAGATCACCGCCGCCGGGGGCACCGCGCTGGCCGTCGGCTGCGACGTGTCGGACGCCGGTCAGGTGGAAGCCGCCGTCGCGCGGGTCGCCGCCGAGCTGGGCGCGCCGACGATCCTCGTGAACAACGCGGGTGTGCTCCGCGACAACCTGCTGTTCAAGATGAGCGAGTCCGACTGGGACATCGTGATGAACGTGCACCTCAAGGGTGCGTTCCTGATGGCGAAGGCCGTCCAGGCCCACATGGTCGAGGCCAAGTTCGGCCGGATCGTCTCGCTCTCCTCCTCCTCGGCTCTCGGCAACCGGGGCCAGGCCAACTACTCCGCGGTCAAGGCGGGGCTCCAGGGCCTCACCAAGACGCTCGCCAAGGAGCTCGGCAAGTTCGGCGTCACCGCCAACGCCGTCGCGCCCGGGTTCATCGTCACCGAGATGACCGCGCAGACCGCCGAGCGCGTCGGCATGGGCTTCGAGGAGTTCCAGGCGGCGGCCGCCACCCAGATCCCCGTCCAGCGCGTCGGCCGTCCCGAGGACGTCGCGAACGCCATCGCCTTCTTCGCGGGCGACGACGCGGGCTTCGTCTCCGGCCAGGTCATGTACGTGGCCGGCGGACCCCTCAACTGATCCGGAACCGATCCGAAGGGCAGCGGACATCATGACGGTGCAGGACAGCGGAAAGGTCGCCCTCATCACGGGCGCCAGCCGGGGCATCGGCTACGGGATCGCCGAGGCGCTCGTCGCCCGCGGCGACCGGGTGGTCATCACCGGGCGGGGCGAGGACGCCCTGAAGGAGGCCGTCGAGAAGCTCGGTTCCGACCGGGTGGTCGGCGTCGCGGGCAAGGCGCACGACGAGGCCCACCAGGCGGCGGCGGTCGAGCGCGCCATGGAGGTGTTCGGCCGGGTCGACTACCTGGTCAACAACGCCGGGACGAATCCGGTCTTCGGGCCGATGGCGGAGCTCGACCTCAACGTGGCCCGCAAGGTCTACGAGACCAATGTGATCTCGGCGCTCGGCTTCGCCCAGCAGACCTGGAAGGCCTGGCAGAAGGAGAACGGTGGGGCGATCGTCAACATCGCCTCCGTCGCGGGCGTCGCCCCCTCGCCGTTCATCGGCGCGTACGGGATGTCCAAGGCGGCCATGATCAACCTGACCGCCCAGCTGGCGCACGAGTTCGCCCCGGTCGTCCGGGTCAACGCGATCGCGCCGGCTGTGGTCAAGACGAAGTTCGCCGAGGCCCTCTACGAGGGACGCGAAGCGGAGGCGGCCGCCGCCTATCCGCTGGGCCGGCTCGGTGTGCCCGAGGACATCGGGGGTGCGGCGGCCTTCCTGACCTCCGCGCAGTCCGACTGGATCACCGGGCAGACCCTCGTGGTCGACGGCGGAATCTTCCTGAACGCGGGCGTGGGCTGAGATCGGCCTGGACCGATTTGGCCCTGATTGAGTCAAGTGCCCCGCCGGGTCAGCGGATTGACCTGGTGGGGCGCTGCGGTATGGTCTGCCGACCCATGGCTGATCGAGGAGCGTGCGCGTGTTCTACCGGGCCAGTCTGCAGGCTGCTGCAGCCCTAGCTTCCCTTTCTCTGCTGGCAGGCTGCGGTCTCCTTTCCGACAGCGGATCGGAAACGGACCAGAAGATAACCGTCGGGACGACCAGCTCCCCGTCCACACTCGATCCGGCGGCGGCCTGGGACGGTTCCTGGGAATTGATGCGGAACGTTTACCAGACTCTGGTGAGCTTCCCGACCGGCAGCACGAGCCCGGAGCCGGACGCGGCGGAGGAGTGCAAGTTCACCGACGCCACGAGCATGGCGTACCGGTGCACGCTCAAGAAGAACCTCACGTTCTCCAACGGCGAGAAGCTCGACGCCGAGGCCGTGAAGTACTCCATCGACCGCATCGTGGACATCCACTTCAAGGGCGGCCCGGCCGGGATGCTCGGCTCGCTGGACCGGATCGAGACCAAGGGCGACGACACGGTCGTCTTCCACCTGAACAAGTCCGACGCCACGTTCCCGTTCATCCTCGCCACGCCCGCCATGTCGCTCGTCGCCCCCGGCGACTACCCCAAGGACAAGATCCGCGACGACGGCAAGGTTACCGGCTCCGGCCCGTACCTCCTGGAGTCCTACGAGGGCCGGAAGACCGCCGAGCTGAAGAAGAACCCGGACTACAAGGGCTTCGCCAACCGGAAGAACGACGCGGTCACCATCCGCTACTTCGAGAAGTCCGCGGACATGGTGAGCGCGCTCAAGGCCGACGAGATCGACGCCACCTACCGGGGTCTGACCGCCGAGGAGGTCGTCAGCCTGGAGGACAACAAGGACGACAACGCCGGCCTCCAGATCGTCGAGAGCACGGGCGCGGACATCCGCTTCCTGGTCTTCAACCCGAAGGACCCGGCCGCCGCGAACCCCGCCGTCCGCAAGGCCGTCGCCCATGTCATCGACCGCGACGCGCTGGTCGAGAAGGTCTACCGGGGCACCGCCGAGCCCCTCTACTCCATGATCCCCAAGGGCATCGCCGGACACACCACGAGCTTCTTCGACACCTTCGGCGACCCGGATGTGAACAAGGCGAAGAGCATCCTCTCAGGTGCAGGCATCACCGAGCCCGTGAAGATGACCTTCTGGTACACCACCGACCGCTACGGCTCCGCCACGGAGCCCGAGTTCGAGGAGCTCAAGCGGCAGCTGGAGGCCTCCGGACTGTTCAAGATCACGCTGCGGGGCGAGCCCTGGCAGAAGTTCCAGGAAGGCTTCAACAAGGGCGAGTACCCGGTCTTCGGCCGCGGCTGGTTCCCCGACTTCCCGGACCCCGACAACTTCGTCGCCCCGTTCGTGGGCCAGGAGCCCGTCACCGGCAGCCCGTACCTCAACAAGGAGATCACCCAGCAGCTGATCCCCGCCTCGCGGCAGGAGAGCGACCGGGGCGCGGTCAGCAAGCAGTTCGAGCGGGCCCAGGAGATCCTCGTCAACGACGTCCGCCTGCTGCCGCTGTGGCAGGGCAAGCTGTACGTCGCCGCGGGCGAGGACATCGGCGGCGGCGAGCGGGCACTCGACCCGCAGACCGTCATGCAGATGTGGGAGCTGTACCGCAAGGCCAGCTGGTAGGGCCTGGCGGGGAGAGTGGCGACGGGCCTCCTCGGGGGCCCGTTGTCAGTGGTGACCGGTAGGTTCTGGGATCAAGAACCTGTTGCTCACCGGAGGTTGTGGACGTGACCGATATCGACCTGCTGCCCGAGTCCTGGCGCGGCGTCCTCGGCGAAGAACTGCAGAAGCCGTACGTCAAGGAGCTGGCGGACTTCGTCGAGGAGGAGCGGGCCAAGGGCCCGGTGTACCCCCCGCGCGAGCAGGTCTTTGCGGCCCTGGACGCCACCCCGTACGAGAAGGTCAAGGTCCTCGTCCTCGGCCAGGACCCCTACCACGGCGAGGGCCAGGGGCACGGACTCTGCTTCTCCGTGCTGCCCGGCGTGAAGACGCCGCCGTCGCTGCGCAACATCTACAAGGAGATGCACCAGGAGCTGGGTCTGCCCATCCCGGACAACGGCTATCTGATGCCCTGGGCCGAACAGGGCGTCCTGCTGCTCAACGCCGTGCTCACCGTACGTGGCGGCGAGGCCAACTCCCACAAGGGCAAGGGCTGGGAGAAGATCACCGACGCCGTGATCCGCGCCGTCGCCGACCGGCCCGACCCGGCGGTCTTCGTGCTCTGGGGCAACTACGCACAGAAGAAGCTCCCCCTGATCGACGAGGAGCGCCATGTGGTGGTGAAGGGCGCGCACCCCTCGCCGCTGTCGGCCAAGAAGTTCTTCGGCTCCCGCCCCTTCACGCAGATCAACGAGGCCGTGGCCGCGCAGGGGCACCAGCCGATCGACTGGCGGATCCCCGACCTCGGCTGACGGGTTCGTCGGCCACCCATCAGCCGGGTCGACAACCCTGCGGGCCGATAGACCTGGCCCGTGTCTGACCGGTTATGCGGAAGCCCGGCGTTAGCGTCGGACCGACGGTCGGTGACCGGCCGGACGGGCGACGAGGAGACCGCAGTGGTGGAGCAGCAGGAGGCGTCCGAGGACGCCGTCATGACCAGAATCGGCCAGGCGATCATGCTGCTCCACGGAGGTGACCGGGAGGAGGCCCGCAACCGCTTCGGCGCGCTCTGGTCGGAGCTCGGAGCGGACGGCGACGCCCTGCACCGCTGCACCCTCGCGCACTACATGGCCGACACCCAGGACGACCCCGGCGACGAGCTGGCCTGGGACCTGCGCGCCCTGACGGCCGCCGAGGGGCTGACGGCC
The DNA here is from genome assembly GCF_016901035.1 of Streptomyces durocortorensis. Classification (GTDB taxonomy): domain Bacteria; phylum Actinomycetota; class Actinomycetes; order Streptomycetales; family Streptomycetaceae; genus Streptomyces; species Streptomyces durocortorensis. The sequence continues at coordinate 592 of NZ_JAFEUF010000034.1, read as the reverse complement.
GCCGAGGAGCCGGAGGACGGGGAGCGGCCCGGCCGCGAGCGGGCGGCGGAGCACCGGGACACCCCGGCCGTCCGGGCGTTCTACCCCTCGCTGCACCTCAACCTCGCGGCGGACTACCTCAAGCTCCAGCGCCCCGACTCCGCCCGCATCCACCTCCGGCGGGCCCGCGCCGCGGCCGCATCGCTCGCGGACGACGGGTACGGCGGCGGGGTCCGCGCCGCCATCGAACGACTGGAGCTCCGCCTGCGGGAGCAGTGACCCACCGGGGACTCGCGGGGGCCCGGCCTCCGCGAGGCCCCGGTGGCAGGCGCGTCAGCGGCCGTACGTCTCCGAGCAGATACGGGCCTGCGGGCTGCCCGCGGGCCAGCCGCCGTACCCCCGGCCGAGCGCGCAGACGTCCGCGCCGCCGCCGGGGCCGCGTGGCAGGGCGGGCGCGGTGACGGGCGGGACACCCGGCACCCGGAGGGGCGTTCGGGGCCGGGGCGGGTCCGCGCGTTCCCGTGGGCGCGTGGCCCCCGCCGGTCCGGTGCGCCGGCCCTCCGCGGGGGAGTCGGCGGCAGGCGGGGCGGGGGAGGACGGCCCGGCGGGCGGC
>NZ_JAFEUF010000350.1 GCF_016901035.1 Streptomyces durocortorensis | reverse complement strand
GGCCCCGGCGACGAGCGGCACCCGTATCCGCCCGTCGCCTATCCGCCCGGCTCCCCGCAGAACCGCAGCCTGTCCTCCGGCGGGCTCGTGCTCGACGAGGGCACCCTGGTCGTGCCCCTGCGGGCCGGCGGCGGCATCCTCGGGCTCGTCACCTTCGACCGGGACGCCGGCCCGGACGCCCCCGAACGGGCGACCACGTTCGACAACGGCGAGGTCGCCCTGGCCGACGAGCTGGCGGCCCGGGCCGCGGTCTGCATCGACAACGCGCGCCGCTACACCCGCGAGCGCACCGCCTCCCTCGCGCTCCAGCGGCAGTTGCTGCCGCACCACCTGCCGCCGCAGTCCGCGGTCAGTACCGCCTATCGCTATCTGCCAGCCGACGACGTGACCGGCGTCGGCGGCGACTGGTTCGACGTGATCCCGCTGTCCGGAACGCGGGTCGGCCTCGTCGTGGGGGACGTGGTCGGGCACGGCCTCCAGGCGGCCGCCACCATGGGGCGGCTCCGTACCTCCGTACGGGCCTTCGCCCAGCTCGACATGGCCCCGGACGAACTGCTGACCCGGCTGGACGACCTGGTGGGGCAGCCCGCGGAGGAGCCGCCGGACGCGTACGGCGGGGCCGTCGAGACGTACGACGTGACCACCGGGGCGACCTGCCTGTACGCGGTCTACGACCCGGTCTCCCGGCGTTGCGTCATGGCCCGGGCCGGGCATCTGCCTCCGGCCGTCGTCGACCCCGAGGGCCGGGTGACGTTCCCGGACCTGCCCGCCGGGCCGCCGCTGGGCCTGGGCGGCCTGCCGTTCGAGTCGATGGAGGTCGACCTGCCGGTGGGCAGCCTGCTGGCGCTGTTCACCGACGGCCTGGTCGAGGCCCGGGACCACGACATCGGCCACGGCCTCGACACGCTGGGCCGGGTGCTCGGCGACCGCTCCGCCTCCCTGGAGGAGCTGTGCGACCGGGCGGTGTCCGAGCTGGTGCCGGGCGGCACGAGCGCCGACGACACGGCCCTGCTCCTGGTCCGCACCCGCGAGCTCGACGCGGAACGGGTCGCCCACTGGGAACTGAGTGCCGAGGCGGTCTCGGTGGGCCGCGCCCGCGAGCTGGCCACCGGCCAACTGGAGGCCTGGGGCCTGGAGGAGCTGGTGTTCGCGACGCAGCTGGTCGTCAGCGAGCTGGTCACCAACGCGGTCCGGTACGCGGGCGGGCCGCTGGGGTTGCGCCTCATCCGGGACCGCACCCTGGTGTGCGAGGTCGCTGACACCGGCCACACCTCCCCGCACCTGCGGCACAGCGCCGAGGACGACGAGGGCGGGCGCGGCCTGTTCATCGTGGCGCAGCTCGTCCAGCGGTGGGGCACGCGGTACACCCCGACGGGCAAGACCATCTGGACCGAGCAGGCCCTGCCACCGGCCGACGACGCCTGACCCCCTCCGCACCGGCTGGGCCACTTTGTTGACAACCCAACAGGCTTCGACTTAGGTGTGCCTTACCTAAGTCGACTGGGTGTCCGTGGTTCTGGTTACCGATGCCGAGAAAGGTGCTCACCCGTGAGTGCTGTTCCCTCCACCTGTACCGTCGCCCGTACGAGCCTCGCCGCTTTCGCCGCCGCCGCGCTGGCCGTGACCTTCGCCTCCCCCGCCGCCGCCGCGACCGGCACCCGTACGGCCACCGAAGGCGGTACCACCTACAACCTGTCGCTCACCGCCCCCGACACCGCGGCGGCCTCGGGCGCCAACATCACCGTCACCGGCAGCGGTTACAACACCGCCCAGGGCGTCTACGTGAGCCTGTGCGTGGTGGACGGGGCCCAGGGCGCCAACAAGCCCTCGCCGTGTCTCGGCGGGCAGGACGAGTCCGGCACCACCGGCGCCTCGCACTGGGTCTCCGGCCTGGGCGGCGGCCTGCCCAACACCTCGCCCTTCGGCGCGGGCGGCACCTTCAGCGTCCGGATACACGTGAAGGCCGACCTGGGCGGCGGCAACGTCTGCGGCGACACCGTCGAGTGCGCCGTCGTGACCCGCGCCGACCACACCGACACCAACGACCGCAAGTACGACGTCCACGCCCCGATCGACTTCGTGTAGCACCGGGCGAGCTGCCCAGTCCTCCGCCCGGTCCCGGCCGCTCGTGCCGGGGCCGGGCTCCCACGCGTCCTGACGAGGAATCACATGACATCCACTCCGGGCACCGCTCCCGGCAACCCGGCCGGCGGCCGCGGCAGACCGATACGCCGGGCGGGCACGGCCGCCGCAGCCGCCCTGCTGCTCGCGGGGATCCCCGTCGGCGCGGCCGTCAGCGCCGACGCCGGAACCCCGAAGACCGCCACCGGCCCGCAGGGGCAGAAGCTCACCGTCTCGGCCACCGCCGGTCTCGACCCGGACGGGCAGAAGGTCCGGGTCACCGGCGAGGGGTACGGCCTCACCACCGGCATCTACGTCGCCCTGTGCAAGGACAACGGCGACAACCGGGTGCCCTCCCCCTGCCTCGGCGGCGCGGACATGAGCGGCGGTTCGAAGACCTCGCAGTGGATCGTGCCCCCGGGCGACCCGTACGAGGGCGACCTCGCCTCCGCCTTCGGGCCCGGCGGAACCTTCGACGTGGAGATCGAGATCACACAGAAGAGCGACGGCCTCGACTGCGCCGAGGTGACCTGCTCCGTCGTCACCCGCGCCGACCACCGCGCCGCCGGCAACCGTACGCAGGACGTCCGCATTCCCGTCGCCTTCGCCGGCCAGGAGCCCGGCGAACCGGGTGGCGAGGGCGTCGACGTACCGGCGGGGACCGTCTCCTACAAGGCCGCCGCCGACTTCACCTCGGCCGGCAAGCCGCTGGACCTGCTGCTGCACCCCGAGTCGAAGAAGCTGTACGCCGGTGCGGACAACCTCCCCGACACGGCCGACGTCGACGAGCGCGGGCTGCATGTGCTGAACCCCGAGGACGGGAAGGCGGAGAGCTGGATCAGCCAGGCGCCCGGCTCCACCGGAGAGCTGCGCGCCTCGGCCGCCGCACGCATCGCGGGACCGCTGCCCGGCGACGGCGTCGTCTACAACTACCCGCTGCGGGGCGTCGGCAGCGCCAAGGCCGGTGACGCGTCGGCCAAGGGCGTCTGGCTCGCCGGATCCACCATCACGGACATCGCACCCGGCACGACCGCGGACACGGTGCTCGTCGCGCAGGGGGCGAAACTCTCCGAGATCGAGCGGGCCACCGGCACGGCCGTACGGAGCCTCACCCTGCCGGGCGGTACCCAGTTCGCCGCCGACCCCGAGCGGGGCGCGCTCTGGTACAGCGACTTCGCGGCCGGGAAACTGCACCGCGTCGATCTCACGTCGTTCACCGTCAGCGGCTCCTTCGACCTCTCCGGGGCCCAGGGTGCGACCGGGTTCACCGAGACCGACCCGGCCACCGGCGCGGTGTGGGTGGGGGCGAACCGGTCCGTGCTGGTCTTCGACGCGGCGGGCAAGCTGCTCAAGACGCTCGTCGGCAAGGACCTGGCCCGCGACGCCGCCTTCGACACCGCCACGGGCCGTGCGTACGTCGCCTGGCAGGACGGCGGGGACCTCTCCGACCCGGCCAACGACAACAACGGCACGCTGACCGTCTACGACAGCGAGGACTTCGCCGTCGCCGCGAAGGACGTGTCGCTGCCCGGCAACCACTCCCAGGCCGGGTCGGCCTCGCTCGCCGTCGAGCCGGGCGGCGCCACCGTCTATGTGACCAGCCCCGCCGAGGGGAAGATCACCAAGCTGGTCCGGCAGGTCTCGCCCCTGGTGACCCGCGCGCCCGCCGATCTCACGGCGAAGGACGGGGAGGAGGTCTCCCTCACCGCCGAGGCGGAGGGCACCCCGGAGCCCACGGTCCGCTGGCAGGTCAGCGCCGACGGTTCGCAGACCTGGAAGGACGTCGAGGGTGCGGCCGGGCCGGCCCTCACGTTCACCGCGCTCACCGCGCAGGACGGCTACCGCTACCGCGCCGAGTTCCGCAACGACGTCGGCACCACCCGCACCGCCGCCGTGACCCTCACCGTCACCGCGGACACCGGCGGCGGGGACGCGGGCGGCGACAGCGGCGGCAACGGTGACACCTCGAACGGCACCGACGGCTCCGGCAGCACGGGAGGTGACGGTTCGACAGGTGACGGTTCCGCAGGCGGCGACAGCGGTACGCAGACGGCCGGCGGCTCCACCGAGGGCTCCGGCTCCACCGGTACGGCCGGGAGCACCGGTTCCACGGTCGCCGGGGGCGGCACCGGGACCGCCGCCACGTCCGGCGGCGGCAGCCTGGCCGCCACCGGGGCCACTGTGATGTCGGTAACTCTCGCGGCAGCGGCCCTCGTTGGCGCGGGGGTGCTGGTTCACCGGCGCGCCAGGAGGCGCACGGAGGGCGCACTCTGACGCCGTAGCAGCCCGCCCACCCCTCGGGGGAAGCGGGGAACACGTGAACCCCCTGGCCGGACACACCGCCCGCCAGGGGGTTCACACGTTTCCGCCGGTGCGCGACGGAGCCGGAACCCCCGCGAGCCGCCCCTCGGCACCCCCGGATACAAGCGCTTACCGGCCTGCCGCTCCCTCAACCTCCCTGCCCAGCAGGGGACATCGGATGGTTCCGGCCGATCGGACGTGCTCGGACCGGACCGTCTGAACTTCACGGGAACTCCAGCGAAATGGCACGTGTGTGGATATCGTGCACCGAGCGAGGGCGCATCCGTCAGTCCATGGGATCGGCGGATGCGTCCCGTTTGTGGGGGTGCAACTGTGGCTGGGGGGCTCATGGGGCATGTCGAAATACCCGATACCGACCTATCGGGACCGGTACCTGATACCGGCCTGTCCGGACCGGTGGGGCTCCGGGGCGCGCCGCGCCCCCGCACCGCCGCCTCCCGGAACCGCACGGCGGCCCTGGAACAGCTGTGGAGGGCCCCGACGGCGCAGCGCGACCCGGCCGGACCGGCGCCGGTCCGGCGCAAGCCCGACCCCGGCCCGGCCCTCGCCGCGCTGACCGATCTGCTGGGTCTGGCCGGTCCGGCCTGGCTGCTGCTGCGCGCGGGCGACCAGCCGCGCCAGGTGGCGGCCGCCGCGGTGACGGGGCTGCTGTGGGCCGGGCTGCGCGGCGCCCGCGGACGGTACACCGCCCGGCTGCGGGCCGAGCCGGGCGGAGTGCCCGGCGTGGGCGGGGCGGTGGGCGACTGGCTCGTGCTCATCGGCCTGCTGGCCGTGCTGCACACGGCGGCGGGCAGTCCGGTGGACCCGGCCACGGCCGTCGTGGCCGTCGCGCCGGGGCTCCTGATCGCCACGGCAGTGGCGGGGCTGCGCTCCGCACGGCGGGGAAGCCGGGTCCGCAGGGTGCTGCTGGTCGGTGAGGCGGCGGGGGTGGGCCGGGCGGCCGCGCTGGCCCGGGCGCGGGACGTGCTGTCGCTGGGCATCGACGCG
>NZ_JAFEUF010000349.1 GCF_016901035.1 Streptomyces durocortorensis | reverse complement strand
GCCCCCGCCGACGCCGCCCCGAGCGCCGGACCCCGTCGAGCCCGGCCGCAGCCCGTTCAGGAAGCGGGTCGGCCGTCGGCTCGCCCGGCCCCCCGGCGACCGGGACAGCGCCCAGGAGAGCGAGAGGTGGACGCGGGCGCGGGTGATCCCCACGTACATCAGGCGTCGCTCCTCCTCGACCTGCTCGTCGGTCTTGGCGTAGGCGATCGGCATCATGCCCTCGGTCAGGCCGACCAGGAACACCGCGTCCCATTCGAGGCCCTTCGCCGAGTGGAGGGAGGCCAGCGTGACGCCTTGGACGGTCGGGGCGTGCTGGGCGGCCGCCCGCTCGTCGAGCTCGCGGACCAGGTCGGTCAGGGTCGCCCCCGGTTTCGCCGTCTCGAAGTCCTCCGCGAGGCGCACCAGCGCGGCCAGCGACTCCCAGCGGTCGCGCACGGACCCCGAACCGGCGGGCGGGCGGGTGGTCCAGCCCTTGGTGGAGAGCACCGCCCGCACCTGGGAGGCCAGGTCCTCCGCCCCGTCGAGGAGGGAGTCGTTGCGCCCGGCGCGGGCCGCGCCGCGCAGGGCGGTGCCCGCCTCGCGGACCTCGGCCCGCTCGAAGAACCGCTCAGCGCCGCGCAGCTGGTAGGGCACCCCGGCGTCCGCGAGGGCCTGCTCGTAGACCTCGGACTGGGAGTTGACCCGGTAGAGCACGGCGATCTCGCCGGCCGGGACGCCCGCGGCGATGAGGTCGCGGATGCGCCGGGCGGTGGACTCGGCCTCGGTGGGCTCGTCCCCGTACTCCGTGTAGACGGGCTCGGGGCCCTTGTCGCGCTGGGAGACCAGCTCCAGGCGGTGGTCGGCGGCCTTGCCCCGGGCCTGGCTCAGCAGGCCGTTGGCGAGGTGGACGACCTGGGGGGTGGAGCGGTAGTCCCGGACCAGCTTGACGACGGTGGCCCCGGGGTGGCGGGTGCGGAAGTTCAGCAGGTGGTCGGGGGTGGCCCCGGTGAAGGAGTAGATCGTCTGGCTGGCGTCCCCGACGACGCAGAGGTTCTCCCGGTCGCCGACCCACAGGTCGAGCAGCCGCTGCTGCAGGGGGCTCACGTCCTGGTACTCGTCGACGACGAAGTGCTGGTACTGGCCGCGCACGTGGTCGGCAATGTCGCCCCGGTCCTGGAGGATGCCGACGGTGAGCAGCAGCACGTCCTCGAAGTCGATCACGGAGCGGTCGCGCTTGAGCTGCTCGTACGTGGAGTAGATCTGGGAGAGCTCCGCCGGGTCGCGGGGGGCGTCGCGGCGGGTCTTGGCGACCGCGGCAGGATAGTCGGCGGGGACGGTCTGGGTGACCTTGGCCCACTCGATCTCGCTGGTGACGTCCCGCAGCTCGGTGCGGTCGAGCCGGAGCTGGCAGCGGGCGGCCGCCTCGGACACCAGCTGCACCTTCCGCTCCAGCAGCCGGGGCAGCTCGCCACCGACTGCTTTCGGCCAGAAATACTGGAGCTGCCGGAGCGCGGCGGAGTGGAACGTCCGGGCCTGGACGCCCGTCGCGCCGAGTTGCCTCAGGCGGCCGCGCATCTCTCCGGCGGCCCGGTTGGTGAAGGTGACGGCCAGCACGGTGGCCGGCTGGAGGATGCCCGCCCGCACCCCGTACGCGATGCGGTGGGTGATCGCGCGGGTCTTGCCCGTCCCCGCTCCGGCCAGCACGCACACCGGTCCGTGCAGGGCGAGCGCCACCTCGCGCTGCTCGGGGTCGAGCCCGTCGAGCACGGCGTCCGGGGTCTCGGGAACCTGCGGGAAGAGAGTGGAGTGCGTTGCTGCTGTCACCCCGCCATGCTGCCAGGTCGCCGGGGGCGGATGCGGCGGTTGTCCACAGGGGTGAGGTATTCGTCGTACCGGGGCGGGCCGGACGGCGCCGCGGGAATGGTGGCCGCCTCCCGTACGTTCCTTAACCTTGCGGGAGCGCTGCGGTGAGCGGCCGGACCGCGACTGACGCTGCCGGCCGCGCAGCGGTACGGACGAGACGAAGGAGCGCCAGCGACATGGCGGGCACTGTGACGATGTACAGCACCACCTGGTGCGGCTACTGCCGTCGGCTGAAGAGCCAGATGGACCGCGAAGGCATCGCGTACAACGAGGTCAACATCGAGCACGACCCGGAGTCGGCCGCGTTCGTCGAGAAGGCGAATGGCGGAAACCAGACGGTCCCCACGCTGCTGATCGTGGCCCCCTCGGGCACCGAGTCGGTCATGACGAACCCGTCGCTCGCCCAGGTGAAGCAGGCGCTCGCCGCCTGATCCGGCGGAGAGACGACTGCCTGTCGCGCGTACCACTGCCCCCGGCACCGCCGGGGGCAGTCGCGTGTCCGGACGGGGGCGCGGACTTCGACGGACCTCAGCCGGTCCGCTTCACCGCGCCCGGCTTCGGGAGCGGCTTGCCGTACCAGAGTTCGATCAGGCGGGCCGCGATCGAGATGCCGAACGGGGGCATGATCTCGCCGGACTCGAAGGCGGCGGTGAGGTCCTCACGGGAGAACCAGCGGGCCTCCTCGATCTCCTCGCCGTCGACGGTGATGTCGAAGGTGGTCGCCCGTGCCATGAAACCGAGCATCAGGCTGGATGGGAACGGCCACGGCTGGCTGGCGACGTACTCGACCTCGCCGACCGTGATCCCGGCCTCCTCGTAGACCTCGCGGGCCACGGACTGCTCGATCGACTCCCCCGGCTCGACGAATCCGGCGAGCGTGGAGAAGCGGCCCTCGGGCCAGTGCACCTGGCGGCCCAGCAGGGCCCGGTCCTGGTCGTCGGTGACCAGCATGATGACCGCCGGGTCGGTACGCGGGTAGTGCTCGGCCCCGCAGGCCTGGCAGCGGCGGATGTGGCCGGCCGCCGCGATGACGGTGCGCTCGCCGCAACGGGAGCAGAAGCGGTGCAGCCGCTGCCAGTTCTCCAGGGCGACCGCGTGGACCATGAGACCCGCGTCGCGGGGGCCGAGGAGAAGCCCCGCCTCACGGAGTCCGGCCGGGCGGGCCGACTGGTCCATGCGGCCGGGCAGCGAGTCCTTCTGGAGCGCGAAGTAGCTGACGCCCGTCTCGTCGGTGCCGAGGAAGTACCGGTGGGTCTCGGTGACCGGGGCCTCGAAGGCCGGGGTCATGACGATCTCGGTGCCCCCGTCGGGGGTGTCGTCGATCAGCACCTGCCCGCCGGAGACGACGAAGACACGGGTCGTCGGGTGGCTCCACGCCACGGCCAGCCACGCCTCGTCGAGACGGTGGTGTGCCGCGCGGTCGATGCCGCTCGGCGCGGTGAGGCCGATCGGACGGTCTGCGGTGGCGTTGTCGAAGGTGCTCACAGGTGCTTCCTACTCCCCCTGGGTGGATCGGGTGTACGGAGGTGGGGCGAAGTTCATCGGGCGAGGTTCACCGGCCGAGCGCCGTGGCCAGTTCGCTCCACAGGTACGCGGTCGTCTCCACGCCCTTCAGCAACAGGTCCAGCTCGACCTTCTCGTCGGGGGCGTGCCAGCCGTCCGAGGGGACGGAGATGCCGAGGAAGAGGACCGGGGCACCCAGCACGTCCCTGAGGTCGGCGGCCGGGCCCGAGCCTCCTTCACGGGTGAAGAGGATCTTCTTGCCGAAGGCCCGGCCCATCGCGCGGGCCACGGCCTGAAGGGCGGGGTGGTCCAGCGGGGTCAGACAGGGACGGGTGGCGGGCTGGAAGGCGATGGTGTGCCGGATGCCCGCCGGAATGCGGGACTCCACCCAGGCGCGGACGGTCTTCTGTACGTCGTCGGGGTCCTGGCCGTCGACCAGCCGGAAGCTGATCTTCACCAGGGCTGAGGAGGGGATGATCGTCTTGCTTCCGGCGCCCTGGTAGCCGCCGCCGATGCCGTTGACCTCGGCGGTGGGGCGAGCCCAGATGCGCTCCAGCGTGGAGTACCCGGCCTCGCCGGACACGGCGCCCGACTTGGCGGTGCGCAGCCAGGTCGCCTCGTCGAAGGGCAGCTCCGCGAAGAGCGCCCGCTCAGCGTCGGTGAGGTCGGTGACCCCGTCGTAGAAGCCGGGGATCGCGACGTGGCCGTCCTCGTCGTGGAGGGCGGCGACCAGGCGGGCGATCTCGGTGGCCGGGTTGGGGACGGCTCCGCCGAACGATCCGGAGTGGATGTCCTGGGCGGGCCCGTACAGCTGGATCTCGCACTCGGCGAGGCCGCGCATGCCGGTGCAGACGGTCGGGGTGTCCTCGTCCCACATGCCGGTGTCCGAGACGATCACCGCGTCGGCGGCGAGCCGGTCCGCGTGCTGCTCGGTGAGGGCGCGGAAGTTCGGGGATCCGGACTCCTCCTCGCCCTCGATAAGAAGCTTGAGGTGCACGGCGGGGGTGGTGCGGCCGGTCGCGGCGAGGTGGGCGCGGACGCCCAGGGTGTGGAAGAACACCTGGCCCTTGTCGTCCGCCGCGCCGCGCCCGTACATCCGGCCGTCCCGGATCACCGGCTCGAACGGGTCGGTCGCCCAGCCGTCCTCGCGGGCGGCGGGCTGGACGTCGTGATGGCCGTAGACCAGGACGGTCGGGGCGCCGGGGTCCTCGCTGGGCCACTCGGCGAAGACCGCCGGGGCGCCGGGAGTCTCCCAGATCTCGGCGACCGGGAAGCCGGTCTCCTTGAGCTTGGCGCTCAGCCACGCGGCGCTGCGCCGTACGTCCCCGTCGTGCTCCGGCTGCGCGGATACGGACGGGATGCGCAGCCACTCCGCGAGGTCGTCGAGGAAGGCGGCGCGGTGCTGCTCGGTGTACGTACGGACGGCGCTGTCCGGGGTCTCGCTCATGCTCTTGAGCCTATCCGCCATCGGGGTCCGGCTCGTCCAGCAGGATCCGCTCCAGCTCCGCTCGGCCCGGCAGCCCCTGCGGATGGACGGTCTCGCCCGTACGTACGTAGAGGAAGGTGGCGGTGACCGCGTCGAGCGGCAGACCGTGCAGTTCGGCCCAGGCGAGGCGGTAGACGGCGAGCTGGAGGGGGTCGGCGGTGCGGTGGCGGGTGGTCTTCCAGTCGACGATCTCGTAGGTGTCGCCCGTGCGGTAGACGGCGTCGATCCGGCCCCGGATCACGCGGCCCGCCAGGGTGATCTGGAAGGGGGTCTCCACGCGGTACGGGGTGCGCCGGGCGTACGCCGTGCGCTCGAACGCCTCCTTCAGCTCGGCGAGGTCACGCTCGTCGGCGATCTCGGCGTCGCTCTCGTCGCCGCCGGGCAGCTCGTCGGGGCCGAGCATGGGCAGCGGCAGCTCCTCGTACCGGGACTCGACCCAGGCGTGGAACCGGGTGCCCCGGCGGGCGGCGGGCTGCGGCGGGCGGGGCTGCCGCGGGTCTGTGTGCCGGGCCTATCCCGCACCCGCTACCGGGTCAGGGGCACCGGGCGGCTCTCGCGGTCGCGGGGGCCCGCGGGCGCGGAGGCCCGGGTGCACCTGGG
>NZ_JAFEUF010000348.1 GCF_016901035.1 Streptomyces durocortorensis | reverse complement strand
CGCTGTTCCTCGCGTTCGCCCTGCCGGCCTGGCTCGCGGCGATGCGGCACCGGTGGGCGGCGGCCCGCCTGACCCCTGCCGACCGCAGCGTCCTGTGGCTCTACCTCCTGACCCGCGTATCGCTGTGGATCACGGCCCACTTCGCCCGCTGGCTGTTCCCCGACCGGTCCGGCACCCGGGCGGCGGCCCCGGTCCTCGCGCCGTTCCAGCACTGGGACGCGAACCACTACCTCCACATAGCGCGGGACGGCTACTTCCCCGCCGGTTCGGGTCCGTGGACGAGCGGCTGGGACAACCGGGAGGCGTTCTTCCCGGGCTACCCCGTCCTTCTCCGCGCCGTGCACACCGTGGTGCCGGACTGGACGGCGGCCGGGCTGCTGATCTCGTTCGTCGCGGGCGCGGTGGCCGTACTGGCCCTGGCCCGTATCGCGCGGGCGTATCTGCCGGAGGACGCGGCGGGCCACCGTACGGCCGTCCTCTTCCTGCTCTCCCCGTGCGCGGTGTTCCTGGCTGCGGGCTACACGGAGGCGCTGTTCCTCGCGTTCGCCCTGCCGGCCTGGCTCGCGGCGATGCGGCACCGGTGGGCGGCGGCCGCCGTACTGACCGCGCTGGGGACGACGGTGCGGGTCAGCGGACTGTTCCTCGCCGCGGCGATCGGGCTGCTGTTCCTGCTGTCCGTCCGTGCGGGCGAGGGACGGCGGACCTGGCGGTCGGCGGGCTGGACGCTGCTGCCGGCGCTGCCCCCGGCCGCGTACAGCTGGTATCTGCACGCCCACACCGGCGACTGGATGGCCTGGAAGCACGCGCAGGAACGCGGCTGGTACCGCACGTTCCACACCCCCTGGGAGGCGTGGGCGAACACCTGGACCGGGGCGTTCGGCGGCACGCAGTCGACGGGCTACGCGTTCATGTTCCAGGCGGAGTTGGCGGCGATGCTGGTGGGTCTTGCCCTGGTGGCGCTGCTGGTACGCCGACGCCGCTGGCCGGAAGTGGTGTACGTGGCCCTCAGCCTGTGGGCGCTGGGCACCTCGTACTGGTACACGTCCATCCCGCGCGCGACGCTCCTGTGGTGGCCGCTGTGGATCGGCCTGGCCGCGCTGAGCCTGCGTCGGCCGTGGTTCAGGACGGCGTACCTGTGCGTGGCCGCCCCGGTGACGACGCTCGTCGCGCTGACGTTCCTGACGGGGAGGTGGGCGGGGTGAGGCGGGGTGAGGAGACGGGGACCGGTCCCCCGGGACCGGTGTACCGGCCGACGTATATCGGCTGGCGGGCCGCCGCCCGCGTCGGGCAGGGTGCCGTGTGATGAGCGACGAACACGAGATGCCGTATGCACACCCCGACTCCATGGACGGCTTGCTGCAACGTGGACGTGGTCCGGGCGCGGTGCGGGCGTTCCGGTACCGGCGGGGGGCCGCCGCGTTCGTGTACGACGGGATCCGCCGTGACTGGCGATGGGACGGGACCGATGACCGGTCTCTGTACCTGGCGCGGTTGATCCGGGACGGGGAGCTGTCCCCTGCACCGGTCGTGGGCATGCTGGCGGGCGATGGGGAGACCTGCCTGCGGGCCTGCGAGGTGCTGGAGCTCCTCGCTCTCGCCGGATCGGACGAGGCCAGGGAAGGGCTTCGTGCGTACGTCCGCGAGGGCGAGCACTGGGTCCGTGTGCTGGAGTCGGTGGCGGCCTGCTGGCCGCTGGAGTGGTGGGAAGACCTCGGTGACGTCGCACGTGCCCGGATCGCCGCGGAGACGGAGATCCCGTGGGGCCCTGAGCCGTGGACCCGGTTCGGTGTCGAGACCCGGAGCCGCCCTGTCGTCGCGCGGCCGTCTCCGGTCGGGCTCGGCACCGCGGAACTGCTCGCCCTGCTCGCCGACGCCCGTACGGAGAACGCCACGAAGACCGACGCGCTGCGTGAGCTGAACGGCCGAGAGCCTGCTGAGGGGTTGATCCCCCTGGTCCCCTTGCTGGGTACGCCGGACGGCCGTCGATCCCTGCCCTTGGTCAGGCGCGCTGTCGAGCGCCTGGGAGCCCTCGCCGTACCGGCGGCGCGCGGCTGGGTACGGGACGACTGCCCCTGGCTGGCCCGGTTGGGCGCGGACGTCCTGGCCGACCACCCCGGACCCGACGCCGTTGCGGGGCTTGTGGACGAACTCGCCGGACAGTGGACATCGCGGACCTGGTGCGGCCCCGACCGGACCGCCCGGCGTCTGGCGCGGTTCGACGCCGATGCCGCCGACGCCCTGCCGTACCTGCGCCGCTTCTGGCAGTTCACCCCTCACTCCTACGAACGGACCGTGTACCTGGAGGCGTGGGCCGCCATCGGGCGCGACGGCCTGGACTCCCTGTTCACCGAGTCCCTCTGGGACTGCGAGGAGACGACACGGCTGCTGGGGGTCGCCTCGGCACCTTCGAACGCGGAGGTCCTGGGGAGGATCGCCGTACTGCGCGATGATCCGATGGAGACGGCCGAGGTGAGAGCCGCAGCGCGGGTCCGGCTGACGGCCCCGGTCGGCCGTGCGAGGGTGGGCTCGTGCTGATCGCGATGGCCGGGCTGCCCGGTGCGGGGAAGAGTTCGGTCGCCGAGGAGCTGGGGCGGAAGTCGGCCGCTCCCGTCGTGTCGGTGGATCCGATCGAGGCCGCGATGCGGCGGGCCGGGGTGGCTCGTAGCCAGCCCACGGGTCTCGCCGCGTATGCCGTGGCAGTGGCGGTCGCCGACGGGGTGCTGGCCCTGGGCCAGACAGTGATCATCGATGCGGTCAACGCTGTGGAGGAGGCACGGGCGCAGTGGCGGTCGCTGGCATCTCGTCGTGGCGTGCCGGTGGTGTTCATCGAGGTGGTGTGCTCCGACCCTGTGGTGCACCGCCGGCGGTTCGAGGGCCGGTCCCGGGGGATCGAGGGCTTCGACGAGCCGACGTGGGAGGCGGTGGAGAGGCGACGGGAAGAGTTCGCTGCGTGGGCCGACGACCGACTGGTCCTGGCAGCATGATCGACCTGACTCGGAACGTCTCGACCGCCATGGAGTTCCTGACTGCGGCGTCCTGATTCCCGGCCAGGAGACGCCGTTCTCGAACGGTCCTGCCCTGCCCTACAGGCCGTCCCGGTCGGCGCTGAGCTTCTGCGCGATGCGGCCGAGCGCCGCCAGCTCGTCGGGGGCCAGCCGGTCGACGAAGTGGCGGCGTACCGAGGCGACATGGGAGGGCGCGGCGTCCCGCAGCGTGTCCCAGCCCGTGGGGGTCAGGACGAGGAGGCAGCCCCGGCCGTCGGCGGGGTCGGGGGCGCGGCGGATGAGTTCGCGGGCCTCCATGCGGGAGGCGTGCCGGGACAGGCGGCTGCGTGACCAGCCCATCTTGGCGGCCTGTTCATGCAGTGTGCTGGTGCCGTCCTCGTGCTCGGACAGGGTGCTGAGCACCTCGTAGTCCGGCTCGGACAGGCCGAGTTCGGCCAGGTCGTGGGCGGTGCGGACCTGGACGGCGGTCACCATACGGAGGTACGCCCGCCAGGCGCGCTCCTCGTCGGGTGCGAGCCAGTCGACCGGGGAGCCCGTCTTGGCCGAGGACTCCGTCTCGACCGGGGAATCCGCCTCATTCGTTGACATGTAATCAATCTACCGGCTAATTTCGTTTCCATGACAACGAAGCGCTTGCGCATCCTCGTTCTGGTCTGCAGCACCCGCCCCAACGCGCTCGGCCCCGCCGTCGGCCAGTGGCTGACCGACACGCTCGCACCCAGCGCCGACCTGCTCGGCGCGGACCTCGTGCCCCTGGCGATCGGCGATCTGGGGCTCCCCTTCCTGGACGAGGAGGAGCATCCGTCGACCGGTGTCCACCAGCACGAGCACACCCGCCGCTGGAGCCGGGTCGTCGACGGCGCGGACGGCTTCGTCCTCGTGACGCCGGAGTACAACCACGGCATGCCGGCGACGCTGAAGAACGCCCTCGACTACCTGGGCCCCGAGTGGGCCTGGAAGCCGGTCGGCTTCGTCAGCTACGGCCACACCTCGGCGGGCACCCGCGCGGTCCAGCACGCCAAGCAGGTGGTGACCACTCTGCGGCTGGTCCCCCTGGGGGCGACCGTCGCCCTGCGGATCGCGGACGCGATGCAGGGGGACCGCCTGGCCCCCGAGGCGCGCCATGCGGACGCGGCGGAAGGGCTGCTCGCAGAACTGGTGCGGCTGGCAGGGGCGTTGCTCCCGATGCGCGAGCGGGAGCGTACGGCATCCGTCGCGGGTCCGCTCCCCGGCTCGTACGCACGCCCGCTCGGCCCGGACGACGCCGCCGAGGTGACCGTGCTGCAACGCTGCTGCTGGATGGAGGAGGCGATCGTCAACGACACCCTGGCGATCCCGGCGCTCCACGAGTCACCGGCCGACATTCGCGCCTGGCTGGCCGACTGGCAGGCGACCGGCCTCTGGCGGGACGGCCGGCTGCTCGGCATGGTCCGCACCCGCCGCACCGGCACGGACCTGCACGTGGGACGGCTCGCCGTCGCCCCCGACCTGCGGGGACTCGGCGTGGGCCGCTGGCTGCTGCGCCGGGCGGAGTCGGCGGGGGAGGGAGCCGGCCGCATCGTCCTGTCGACCGGCGCGGCCAGCCACCGCAACATCGCGCTGTACCAGCGACAGGGGTACGAGCTGCTGCCCGAGGCGCAGGAGGCCGGTGCGGTGGATCTGGCGAAGACGGTGGTGGCGGCATGAGCCCGGACGCGGAAAAGGAGGAGAGGGTGGACTGGGTCGACGTTCCTGCCGGGACGCTGCGTCGCGGTACGCCCGCCGAGGAAGTCCCCGCGGTGGCGCGCCGTTACGCGGACACCGGGGTACCGGCGGCGTGGTACCTGAAGGAGGCCCCGGCTGCGCAGATCCACGTCCCGGCGTTCCGGATCGCCCGTACACCGGTCACGGTCAAGCAGTGGTTCCGCTTCGCGGCGGCCACGGGACGCCCCGCCCCGCAGGGTTCGCCGGACCACCCGGTCATCGGGGTCACGTGGGAGGAGGCGACGGCGTACTGCCGGTGGCTCGGAGACCACCTCGACCTCGACGTACGCCTGCCCACGGAGGACGAGTGGGAGCGGGCGGCACGGGGGGACGACGGCCGGGAGTTCCCGTGGGGCGAGGAGTACCGCACGGGCCTGGCCAACCTGGTGGACCTGGGCATCGGCACGACGACGCCGGTCGGCTCGTTCCCCGAGGGCGCGAGCCCGTTCGGGGTGCTGGACATGGCGGGCAACGCCGATGAGTGGACGTCCACCCTCTACGCCCCGTACCCGGGCGCGCCCGCCGAGGTGCCGGAGACCGAGGACTGGGCGTTCGACCGCCACATCACGCGGGGCGGGGCCTTCCGCCACGACCGGGATCTGGCGAGGTGCGCGCGACGCCATGGGGCTTATGAGCAGGACCTGGCGGCGATCGGGGTGGGGTTTCGGGTGGCGGGGCCGGTTGGGTAGCCG
>NZ_JAFEUF010000347.1 GCF_016901035.1 Streptomyces durocortorensis | reverse complement strand
CCCCCCGCCCCCGGCCCCGGCGTCGGAGCGCCGTTGTCGCCGCCCTTGCCGCCGCATCGCTCGCCGGGCTGATGAGCGGCCCGGCCCACGCGGGCGGTGACAGCGGCCCGGACGGGGGCGGCGGCCCGCACGGACCGGCCGACCCCGCGTTGCGGCGCGGGCTCCAGGCGCTCGTGGACACCCCGGGCGGGCCGCCCGGCGCCATCGCCGTTCTCACGGCCGACGGCCGGAGCGAGGTGTACCGGGCGGGTACGTCGCAGCTCGGCACCGGGCGTCCGCCCCGGACCACCGACCACATGCGGATCGCGAGCACGGCAAAGGCCTTCAGCGGCTCGGTCGCCCTGCAACTGACCCAGCGGGGCGCGCTCGGTCTCGACGACACCATCGGCAGGCGGCTGCCCCGGCTGCCCGCCGCCTGGCACCGGGTGACGCTCCGCCAGCTCCTGAACCACACCAGCGGGCTCCCCGACTACACGGAGGACCCGACGTTCATCGCCGAGCTGACGGCCGATCCCCGCAGGCGCTTCGACTCCCGCCGGCTGCTGGACTACGTCGCCGGTGACCCGCTGCGGTTCCGGCCCGGGTCGACGTACCGCTACTCCAACTCCGACAACATCGCCGTGGCGCTGATGGCCGAGGCGGCGACGGGTCAGCGGTACGAGAAGCTCCTCGCGGACCTGGTCTACCGGCCGCTCGGCCTGCGCGACACCAGCCTCCCGCAGGGCTACCGGCTGCCCACGCCCTATCTGCACGGCTACGCGGTGGACGAGCCGGGCGCGCCGGAGGACGTCAGCACGGTGCTCAGCGCCTCGGGTGTGTGGGCGTCGGGCGGTATCGTCTCCACGCCGCGGGACCTGGGGGCCTTCATCCGGGGTTACGCCGGCGGGCTGGGGCTCGGCCCGGCGGTCCGCAAACAGCAGTTGTCGTTCGTGGCGGGCAGCTCCGAGCCCGCCGGTCCCGGGCGCAACAGGGCAGGTCTCGCCGTCTTCTCGTACGCGACGCGCTGCGGCACCGTGTACGGCCACACCGGCAACTTCCCCGGCTACACCCAGCTGGCCGCGGCGACCAAGGACGGCAAGCGGTCCCTGACCGTCTCCCTCACGTCCCAGGTGAACAGCGCGACGAACCCCCGGCTGTTGGCCACCCTCCGCAAGCTCCAGGAGGACTTCGTCTGCCGGCTGCTCGACCGCCGGAAGCCGGGCGGCGCGTACTAGAACAGGTCACCGTGGACCGGGCAGCCCGCCCGGTTCAGCCCTGGAGGGTGGCGAGCCAGTCGGTCAGCAGGCGGTTGACCTCGTCGGGGCGCTCCTGCTGGATCCAGTGGCCGCAGCCGTCCAGGAGGTGGGAGGCCGCCAGGCCGGGCAGGGTGGTGGGGTAGGCGTCGATGGCCTCCGACATCCAGGTGGTGGAGGCGTCCAGAGTGCCGCCGATGAACAGGGACGGCTGCGTGACCGGGGCTCCGCGGTACGGGGCGAGGTCTTCCCAGTCCCGGTCCATGGCGCGGTAGCGGTTCAGCGCTCCGGTGATTCCCGTGCGCTCGAACTCCCCGGCGTAGACGTCGAGGTCGTCCTCGCTCAGCCAGGCCGGAAGCGCCTGGGTGGGGAAGCGGTCGCGCAGCCGGCCGCCGCCACGGGCGACGAAGTGCGGGTCGGGATCGTTCCGGGCGGGCATGGTGTCGGCGGACAGGGCTGCGTAGAAGCCCGCGAGCCAGCCCCGGACGTCGGGCTCGATCTCCGCCTCCGCACGGCCGGGCTCCTGGAAGTAGGAGACGTAGAACTCCTCCTCGGGGCCGCCGATCCGGCCGAAGACATCGGTGGGGCGGGGGCCTCCGGGCGGTGCGTAGGGGACGCTCAGCAGGGCCACCGCGGTGAAGACCTCGGGGCGGAGCAGGGCGGAGGCGGAGGCGATGTTGGAACCCCAGTCGTGGCCGACGATCACCGCGCTCTCCTCGCCGAGGGCGCGCACGACGGCGACGTTGTCCGCCACGAGGTCCAGCATCCGGTAGGCGTCGGTCTCGGCCGGCTTGGAGGAGCGGCCGTAGCCGCGCACGTCGATCGCCACCGCCCGGTAGCCGGCCGAGGCGAGAGCGGGGAGCTGGTGCCGCCAGGAGTACCAGGACTCGGGAAAGCCGTGCACCAGCAGGACGAGCGGGCCGGAGCCCTGCTCGACCAGGCGCAGGCGTCCGGCCGGGGCTTCGACGGTGCGGTGACGCGGTGCGACGGACGGTTCGGGCTGCATGGGAGTTTCTCCTCGGCTCGCGGGCGGACGCGGGTACCTGGCGATCATGCGGCGCGGCGCCCGCCTGACGCGATCAACGTTGCCGTTCCGGCAAATTCGCACGACAAGGCGGCGCGGGCAAGAAGGAAGGGGTACGCCGGGTGTCGGGCGTACCCCTTCGCGGGTCGGGTGGTGAGGCGGTCAGTCCTCGTCGGTCTCCTCGCGGACGATGGTGTCGTTCTTGGCGTCCACGTCGAAGGTCGTCTTCTTCCAGTCGGAACCGACCACGTCGACCTGCCAGATGACGCCCTTGCCGTCGTTGTCGTCCAGGCTGACGGAGGTGACCGTCCCCTTCTTCTTCTCGGTGGCGACCTTGGCCGCCTGCTGCGGGGTCTGGGTGGCCTGGGCGAGCCAGTCGGCCGTCTGCTTCTTGTCGTCCGCGTCCTGGTCCGCGTCGACCCGGGCCTCGATCACCTTGCCGTCGACCGCGTTGATCCGGACGGTGTGGATCGTGCCGTCCTTCTCCGCGACCTCCGCGGCCCAGACCGGACCGTCGGCACCCGGGCTCGCGCTCGGGCTGCCGGTTCCGGTCGGACTCGGGGAGCCGGTCGGGCTGGGCGATCCCGTGGGGCTGCCGGTCGCGGTCGGGCTGGGGCTCTGGTTGTCG
Organism: Streptomyces durocortorensis; assembly: GCF_016901035.1. Lineage (GTDB taxonomy): Bacteria > Actinomycetota > Actinomycetes > Streptomycetales > Streptomycetaceae > Streptomyces > Streptomyces durocortorensis. The sequence continues at coordinate 2,670 of NZ_JAFEUF010000347.1, read as the reverse complement.
TCGTCGTCCACACCCTCAAGGTCCAGTTCGACGAGCTTGCTCCCGGCGACCTCGCCGGTGGCGGTGGTGACCGCGTCGTCGAAGGTGACCTTCGTGGCGTCGAGCACCGTCTTGCGTTCCTGCTGGTCCTCGGTCAGCTGGGCGGTGGCCGACGGCGACGTCGTCTGCTTCTGCGGGACGACCTTGGCCGCCTCGGAGGTGGCCGCGCTGCTCGCGCTGTCCGAGCTCTGACCGCAGCCGGTCATCAGGAGGGCCGTGGCCGCAGCCAGGGAGAGGGCTCCGACCGCCTTGAGAGTGCGGGAACGGGAGGAGGCACTGTTCATTCGTCGAGGCTCAAGTCTCATGCACGCATGCCTAGCCCTTGGGGCCTTCCGTCATGTTGTCCTACCGGGCGGAGTCACCCGATCGACCGGGCGGCTCCGCCCGTTGGCCGTCGCTCCCCGGGCGGTCGACGCCAGGGTGCGAAACAATGGCGGCAGGGCCGTATTCTCCGCGCACGGCCGGGAGAACGTCATGAATCAGATGGTGCACACCGAGCGTTACGAGCTGATCTTCCAGATGTCCGGCGCCGCGGACGACGTGGTCTCCGTCCGGCTGACCGACCGGCTGGGAGCCGGCGGGTTCCCGGTGTACGAGGACGAGACGGGGATCGTCCGCGCCGAGATCAGCGACCGGGGAGAGGTCCGCATGCTCGCCAGCGGCGGCCACCAGGTCCCCGGCGCTCCCCTGCTGGCCCGCCCTCTGAGCGAGGACGCGCCCGGCACGCGCTGACCGGACCCGTCGTGCGCCCACACCCCCGGCAGGAGTCTGCCGCGTCCGTTCATGCCCACACCTCGCCCGAATGTGTTTACATTCCCGCACCCCGGACGTAACCTGAGCGCGAAACCACAGACTCGGGCATGAAACGGAAACGAAACCACATGTACGCACCGGAGCGTCAGCAGGAGATCCTCCGCCTCGCCCAGGAGAGCGGCCGGGTCGACGTGCTGTCCCTGGCCGAGGAGTTCCAGGTGACCGCCGAGACCGTCCGACGGGATCTCAAGGCCCTGGACCGGGCGGGGCTGCTGCGCCGGGTGCACGGCGGGGCGATCCCGGTCGGGCGGCTGGACTTCGAGCCCGACCTCGCCGAGCGCGACGCCCTCTCCGCCGACGAGAAGGACCGCATCGCGCAGGCTGCCCTCGCCGAACTGCCCGCCGAGGGCAATGTGATCGTCGACGCCGGGACCACCACCGCGCGGCTCGCCGCCGCCGTGCCGGTCGACGCGGCGCTGACCGTCGTGACGCACGCGCTGCCGGTGGCCGCCCGGCTCGCCGACCACCCCGGCATCGCGCTGCATCTGGTGGGCGGCCGGGTCCGGCACCGTACGCGCGCGGCGGTCGACGCCTGGGCGCTGGGTTCGTACGCCGAGATCAACGCCGACGTGGTCTTCCTCGCCACCAACGGCTTCTGTCCCGACCGCGGTCTGACCACGCCCGACCTCGCCGAGGCCGCGGTGAAGCGGGCCGTGATCAAGGCCGCCCGCAGGGTCGTCCTGCTCGCCGACTCCGGCAAGTTCGGGCAGGAGCACTTCGCCCGCTTCGGCGATCTCACCGATGTGGACCTGCTCATCACCGACACGGGCCTCAGCCCCGACGACGCCCGCTCCATCGAGAGCCGGGGCACGGAAGTAGTACGCGCATGATCCTCACCGTCACCCCCAACCCCAGCCTGGACCGGACCTACGAGCTGCCCGGCCTGACGCGCGGCACCGTCCTGCGCGCCACGGCGGACCGCGTCGACCCGGGCGGCAAGGGCGTCAACGTCTCCCGCGCGGTCGCGGCGGCCGGGCACCGTACCGTCGCCGTCGCCCCGATGGGCGGTCCGGAGGGCGCGCTGCTCACCCGGCTGCTCGGGGACCTGGGCATCGAGGCGGCCGGTGTGCCGATCGCCGGGAACACCAGGATCAACGTCACCCTCGTCGAACCCGACGGCACCCTGACCAAGGTCAACGCGGCGGGCCCCGAGCTGAGTCCGGCCGAGGCGGAGGACGTACTCGAAGCGGTACGGATCCACGCGTCCGCCGCCGACTGGATCGCCTGCTGCGGGAGCCTGCCGCGCGGCCTGCCGCCGCGGTGGTACGCGGAGCTGGTCGAGCGGAGCCACCGCGCCGGTGCCCGGATCGCGCTGGACACCTCGGGTGCCGCTCTCACCGCCGCGCTCGCCGAAGGACCCGACGTGATCAAGCCCAACGCCCAGGAGCTGGCCGAGGCCGTGGGCCGGCCGCTCGCCACGGTGGGCGACGCGCTGAAGGCCGCCGAGGAACTGCGCGAGCGCGGCGCCCGGTCGGTACTGGCGAGCCTGGGCGCGGACGGGCAGCTGTTGGCCGAGGCGTCGGGCGCGTATTTCGCCACCGCCCCGGTCACCGCCGTCCGCAGCAACGTCGGCGCCGGGGACGCCTCCCTGGCCGGTTTCCTGGCGGCGGGCGGGCGGGGCCCGGAGGCGCTCGCCTGGGCCGTCGCCCACGGGGCTGCGGCCGTGCAGCTGGCCGGAAGCCTCATGCCCACCCCGGCCGACCTCGATCCGGCGTCGGTCGTGACGACCTCCGACGTGCCGCTGGACCGCCCACTGAGCGAGCCGGCCCCATGACCCCCGCGCCACCCACGCCCCCACGATCCCCGCACCTCCCGTAC
>NZ_JAFEUF010000346.1 GCF_016901035.1 Streptomyces durocortorensis | reverse complement strand
CGCCACCACCGCGCTGGCCCCCGCCGACCTCCCCGTCCACGCCCACCTCACCGAGGCCGTCTGGCGGGACGGGCTGCTGCACCTGACCGGGTACGCCTATGTGCGCAACGCCCCGGGCGGGCCCCCGCGGCTCGGCTGGCTGCGGTCCGGGAAGCGGCTGATCCCGCTGCGCCTGCGCCCCCTCGGCGGCGACGAGGCAACCGCCCGGTCCGGCCGCTCCCTGCACCGGTACGACCGTGCCGGGTTCACCGCCGTCGTCGACCCGCGCAGGCTCACCGCCAGGAGCGGCCGTACGACGTGGCAACCGGAGGCCGTCGTCGTCGGCGCGGGCCGGCCGCGCCGGGGGCCCATGCGGCTCGTCGGCACCCCGGCCCCGCCCGCCGTGACCTACACCGACGAGCGGACCCGTATCGTCCCCGTCCTGTCCGGCAACAAGCTGGAGCTGCGCACCGAACGCGTCGCCGCCGTCCTGACCGGGCAGTCGGCGGTCGAGGACACCACCGTCCGCCTGGAGGTGAAGATCCTCGGCGACGCCGGACCGGTCGCCCTCAGGCTCACCGAGTGGCGCACCAAGGAGACCCGCGAGTTCGCCCTGCGCGGTTCGCTCGGCTCCCGGGCGGCGGACATCCCGCTCAGCACGTTCCGCGGGGAGGACGACATCTGGGGCGTGCAACTTGTCGGCGAGGGAAAGCCGTTGACGGTGGCGGCCCGGACCGACGGGCCGGACGGGCGCTACGCACTGCCCGGCGGCCGTGAGCTGTACGCGGCCCCCAACCCCTCCGGCGACCTCGTGCTCACCGACCGGGCCGTCCAGCCCGTCGTCGCCTCCGTCACATGGGAGGAGCCGGGCGGGCTGACCCTCGAAGGGACCTTCCCCGAACCCATGGGCGCCGCCCACGAACTCGTCCTGCGCCACAGCGGCCACCAGGAGGAAGCCGTCGTCGATGTGGAGCGGGGCGAGGACGGCGGCTTCCGGGCGGTGATCGCACCCGCCGCCGTCGAGGGGACCGGCGGTGCGCTGCCGCTCGCCGAGGGGCGCTGGTACCTCTTCCTGCGCGAGCCGGGGGAGCGGAACCCGGAGGCGTACCGGCCGCTCCGGCTGAGCACCCCTCTGCATCCCACGTTCCCGCGACAACAGCACACCGGCGGACGCGACTTCACCCTCCAGCGGCGCTACCACGACCGTCTCGTCCTGGAGTCCGGCAGCGCCCTCCCGGTGGCGCAGCGGGGCCCGTACGGGCAGCGGATCCAGCGCGAGCGGTACGCCGGACTGCGCGGCACCGAAGCAGCCCAACTGCGTCCCGCCGTCCTCTACTCCAGCTTCGACGGCCGCCAGCACTCCGACTCGCCCCGCGCCATCTACCGCGAACTCGCCGCCCGAGGAGGGGACATCGAGCACCTGTGGGTCGTCCGCGACCAGCAGGCGGCCGTCCCCGAGGGCGTCACGGCCGTCGCCCTGCACAGTGCCGCCTGGTACGAGGGGCTGGCCCGCAGCCGCTGGATCGTCACCAACACCCACCTCCCCGAGTGGTTCGAGCGGGCCGAGGGCCAGTGCGTCGTCCAGACCTGGCACGGCACCCCGCTCAAGCGCATCGGCCGCGACCTCGCGGGCAGCCCGCACGCCGACGCCGCGTACATGGCCTCCATGGAACGGCGATCCGCCCAGTGGAGCGTCCTCGTCTCCCCGAACAGCTTCTCCACCCCCGTCCTGCGCCGCGCCTTCGGCTACGGCGGCGAGGTCCTGGAGTGCGGCTACCCGCGCAACGACCTGCTGTACGCGCCCGACCGGGCGAAGGTCGCCGCCGCCGTACGGGAGCGGCTCGCGATCCCCGAGGGGCGGCGGGTGGTCCTGTACGCCCCCACTTGGCGCGAGGACCAGCCCCGGAAGGGCGGGCGGTACGCCCCCGACCTCCACCTCGACCTGGAGCACGCCCGCGAGGCCCTCGGCGACGACCACGTCCTCCTGGTCCGGCGGCACTACCTCGTCGGCGGGACCGTCCCCGACACCGACTTCGTCCGGGACGTCTCGCGCCATCCGGACGTCGCCGAACTCCTGCTGATCAGCGACGTGTTGGTCACCGACTACTCCTCGATCATGTTCGACTTCGCGCAGACCGGCCGCCCGATGCTCTTCCACACCTACGACCTCGCCCACTACCGCGACACCCTGCGCGGCTTCTGCTTCGACTTCGAGCGCCGCGCCCCCGGCCCCCTGATCCCCGAATCCGCCGGGATCGTGGCCGCCCTCCGCGACCCGGAAGCCGCCACCGCCGGGCACCGGGAGGCCTACGAGCGGTTCCGGGAGGCGTTCTGCGACCTCGATGACGGGACCGCCGCCGCCGGGGTGGTGGACCGGATGCTCAAAAGCGATCGGACGATTGAGGGCGACGCGATGCTCAAGAGCGAGTCCGAGGGCGGCCGGACGATCGAGGGGGAGCGGGCATGAGCGACTTCAGCTGTGTGATCACCGGGGGCGGGGACGGCGAGGGCCACGACGTGGCCGACGCCCTGCGCGCCGCCGTGGAGTCCGTCCTCGGCCAGTCGATGCGTGCTTCCGAGGCCCTCGTCGTCCTCGCCTCCGCCGCCGACCCGGCCGTCCGCACCGCCGCCCGCAACCTCGCCGCCCGGGCCCCCGAACGGGTCCGCCTCGTCCACGCCGACCCGGCAGCCCGCACCACCGGAGCCCTGCGCAACGCGGGTCTGGACGAGGCGGGCGGCCGGTACGTCCTGGTCCTCGCCACCGGCGAACGCCTTCAGCAGCACGCCTGCCGCAACCTCTGGCAGGCCGGCGAGACCAGCCGCGCCGACCTGATCGCCGGCCGCTGGAGCCGGATCGCCGACGAGAGCGGCAAGGAGCGGGAACCCTCCTGGCAGGGCGAGCTGTTCGCCCGCTCCCGCACCCTCGCCCGCTTCACCGACGCCCCCGAACTCGTCGTCAGGGACGCCCTGGTGACCGGATTCTGCCTGCGCCGCGAGGCCGCCAGGCGGCACGGGCTGCGGTACGAGGAGGACCTGGCGCACGGCGAGATCCTGTTCGGCCCGCTCGCCGCCGCCTCGGTCGGCCGGATCGCCCTGGTGCGCCGGCTGATCGTGACCGGCCGGGCCGTCCCCGACCGGGCCCGCGACCTCGCCCCCCTGGTCGAGGCCCACCGCCGGGTCGCCAACACCCTCCTCGCGCGCGGGCTGCCCGAGCTGCGCGAGGAGCGGGAGAAGGCGTTCGCCCGGGACCATCTGGTGCCGCTGGTCCGGTCCTTCCCCCGGCTGCCCGCCGTCCGCCGCGACCGGGTCGCCGCCGCTGCCGCCCGCACGCTCACCGGGCCCGTCCCGCCGGACCTGCCGCCGCTGGAGCGGGCCGCCGTGACCCTGCTGGCCGGGGGCGACGCCGAAGGGGTCCTCGCGGCGGCCTACGCGCTGAGCCGGCCCGCCACCGTGTGCGCGCCGCTGACGACGGGCGCGGACGGGCGGGTCGCCTGGGGCGACGACCCGGAGGAGCCCGTCGCCGACATCACCGGACTCGGCCATCAGTACCGCCGGTTCGGCGAGATGCGGCTGATGAACCGGCTCACCCGTTGCTCGGCCGGCGAGGGAGGCCGCCTGCTCCTCGAAGGCCGTCTCGTGCTGCCCGGACACAGCGGACCCGGCCCCGGCGACCCTCTCACCGCCACCCTGGAGTTCCGGGCCCGGGGCGGGGCGCGCGCCGTCGCGTTCCCGGTCGAGGAGGTCCGGCACGACGGCAACGGGATCATCTGGCGCGCACGGGCCGACGTCTCGCGCCGCCTGCGCCCCGTCGGCGTCCGCGACACGGCGTGGGACGCGCGGCTGATCCTGGAGGCTGGAGGCCCCGACGGGGTCCGGTGTGTCAGTGACCTGTTCGCCCCGCAGGACCAGGTGGCCGGGGCCGTCCGGTTCGCCGCGCGGCCCCGGCTCGGGCGGCTCGCCGGGGACACCTGGGAGCCCTACATCACCCTCAAGGACCACCCGGCGCTGCGCCTGACCGCCCGCCGCCGCCCGGCCCGCACCACCCACCGCCTGATCCGCTACGCCACCCGCTTCCGGCCCGCCCGCAAGGCCAAGCTCCTCGTCCGGGCCCTGCGCAAGCGCCTCGACCGCTACCGCTCCCGGGGCTTCAAGGTCCCCGCCTACAACACCTGGCTCACCCGGCTCCCCGTGCGCCGGGGCTCCGTCGTCTTCGAGAGCCACATGGGCACCTGCTACGGCGACAGCCCGCGCGCCCTGTACGAGGAGATCCGCCGCCAGGGCCTGAAGCTCCACGCCACCTGGTCCTACGACCCCTCCGCGGCAGGATTCCCGGACGACGCCCGCCTCGTACGCCGCTGGTCCTGGCGCTATCTGTGGGCGCTGGCCCGCGCCGAGTACTGGGTCGACAACCAGGGCTTCCCGCAGCACCTCCGTAAGCCCGACCGCACCACGTACGTCCAGACCTGGCACGGATCCGCGTACAAGCGCATGGGCTTCGACGAGACCCGCGTACGGCTCCAGAACGCCCCCCAGCGCGAACGGCTCCAGCAGGCCGTCGACCGCTTCGACCACTTCCTCGTCCGCTCCGAGCACGACGTGAACACCCTCGCCCGCGCCTACCGGCTGCCCGAGGAGAAGCTCCTGCGCACCGGCTACCCGCGCAATGACGCCCTGATCGCGGAGCGCGACCGTTCCGAGGCCGAGGGCAGGCTGCCGCGCCCGCCGCTAGCCGGGGCGCTCGGTCTCGACGATCACAAGAAGACCGTGCTGTACGCGCCGACGTTCCGCGGCGGCCCCGGAAAGCAGCGTAAGAGCCGACTGCTCCTTGACGTACGGGAGTTCGCGGAGCGGTTCGGCGACACCCACACCCTGCTGGTGCGGGCCCACTACCTGGAGTCGGCCCGGCTGCCGGTCTGTCCGCCCGGCACCGTCGTCGACGTCTCCCGCCACCACGACGTCAGTGAACTCCTCGCCATCACCGACGTGTTGGTGACGGACTACTCCTCCATCATGTTCGACTTCGCCCTCCTCGACCGGCCCGTCGTGCTGTTCGCCCCCGACCTGGAGGCGTACGCGGCCGAGCGCGGCAGCTACTTCGACCTGCGGGAGCAGGCCCCGGGGCCGGTGGCCGCGACCCAGGACGAGCTGTTCGCCGCCCTCGCGGAACTGAAGAAGTCCGACACCCGGTACGCCGATCAACGCCGTTCCTTCGCAGAGCGGTTCGGCACCTACGACCAGGGCGACGCGGCCCGCGCCGCCGTCGCCGCCGTCTTCGGGCCCACCGCCTCCCGGGGCGTCCGCCACACCCCCCCCCACGACCGGGGGGCCGGCCGATGAGCCGTGACATCTTCATCGTCTCCAACAGCACCGACGAACTCGGCGGCGTCACCGGCTGGATGCACCAGACCGCCCGCCTCTTCGCCGACCAGGGCCACCGGGTCCACGCCATCGGCATCCACGCCTCCGACCTGAAGATGGTGCTGCCCCGGCAGCCCGCCCACCCCGTCCTCCCCCCCCAAGCCGCCCCCCCACCCGGCCCCAAGTGCCCAGGGGGCGCCCGATAACCGCTTAGCGAGACGGCGCCCGGTGCGCGATAAAGAGAAGCTAGGCGGGGACCAGCAGGCGGG
>NZ_JAFEUF010000345.1 GCF_016901035.1 Streptomyces durocortorensis | reverse complement strand
CTCACCGTTACCTACGCCGACCGCACCCAGACCACCCGCAGCCGCACCCTCGCCGAACCCACCGCCCACACCCCCGCCCTGGGCGCCACCGGCCGCGAACTCCTCACCAGCCTCGGCCTCCAGCGCGCCCGCGTCCGCGCACTCGCCCTGCGAGCAGAACGTCTGCGGCCCGCCGAGGACTCAGTCCACCAGCTCACCTTCGGCCACCGTGACGAGAAGCTTTGCCGCCTTGAAGCTGCACTCGACAGAACCGCACTCCGCTACGGCCCCGGCGTCACCGGAGCCGCATCGGCCTTCCCCCGGACCGGGTGAACTGCAGTCTCCGAAGGCGCGCCATGGTCACCGGAGTCAGACGGCCGGAGCACGCGGGCGAGCGGGGCCACCGGACGGTGAAGCGGCTCGCCGCGTCCAGCACCGACCACCATGCATGTGGCACCGCGGATCACCCTGCCGAGTTCCCGGCGGCACCGACAGTACTCAATCTCACGAACTTGATCCAATTTCGTGAAAACCTCCCCTCCTCACCAAATATGGCTAGTCTGGTGGAACCAATGAAGGGGGTTTCATATGTCGGAAACTGAGGGCACGCCGCGGGCCCTGCGCATCGGCTTCGAGTTCCATGTCCCGCGGGCGGTACGGCGCAACATCCACGGCGCCAGGGTGGACCGGGCACTGGACACGATCACCGAGCGGGTCCTGGGGCTGGCCGCGGAAGACTTCCCGGCGGCGGGGAAGGCTTTCGTTCGCGGGGAGTGGGTGTACCCGTGGACCGACCGGCGCCAGGAGTACCTCCTTGCCGACGGCAAGGCCGAGCTGGTGCCTGATGAGGACACCGTCGACGAGGTGGGGCCCGGCACTCCGAAGGCGATGCGGATCAGCTTCGAGTTCGAGGTCCCCACCGGCTTCCGGAGTATCCGCGCGACCGAATTCAACCGGGTCCTGGACGCGATAGCGGAGCGGGTCCTGGGCCTGGTCGAGGGCCTGTTTCCGTGGGCTTCCAAGGCCGTGGTCCGCAAGGAGTGGCTCTACAACTGGACCGACGGCCGCTACGAACGCCCCCTCGCACCGAACGAGTTCAACACCCCCGGGTAGAGCCCTTAGCCGCGCCCTCAGGGGCGGAATCCGTCGGCACCGATCCGCGCCGACGGATTCCGCGAGCACCTGAGGTCGCATCCACGTGTCGGCTCGCGCGAAGAAGGCCGGCTCGCCTGGCGGCAGCCGCGGGCGGGAAGGTACGGACCTCTGCGCAGCCGACGCCGGACTGGCCGGCACCGTCTGCGCCGCCGAGGGCCGAACCAACCGTCAAGGGGTCTCCGCCGCAGCTGGGTTGGCTGTTTTCACTCGTTCGTGTCGGCAGGCCGTTCGGCGGGCGGCGAAGGAAACGTGAGGATCATCACGCTCCACGGATCCCCCTGTCGACGACATGTCACGCGAAGCCCACTGTTACCCCAGGTCAGAACCCATGCACCACACGTAACATCACTACACTCCGGGGTTAGTTGATCTCTGAACGTAATATTCGTGCGGGTGCGCATGCGCGTTCGGCGGATTCGGCCGGTTGAGTGATCCGTGACGGCACCTCAAAGCCGGAACCATCCAGCCTCAACGAAGAGGATCCATGACCGACGACGTACGCGAGGAGGACGGCCGCACCCCCGTGGCCGAAGCCCCGCTCCCGCTCCCGCTGGAGTTCGAGGCCTACTACCTCACCAACCAGGAGGCGTTCCACGAGTTCGCCCTGTTCGTCCTCGGGACGAACGACCTCGCGGAGAAGGCCGTGCACCGCGCCTTCCGGGAACTCCTGCGGCACTGGGACGACCTGCTCACCGAGCCCGACCTCCCCGAGCAGGCCTGGAACATCATGCGCAGGGTCGTCATCGACGAACTCCTCGGCACGCTGCGCGAGAACATGACGGCCATGGACAGCGGCATCGGCCTGTACCCGGCACTCTGCAAACTGCCCTCACGTCAGTTCGACGTGGTGGTGCTCAAGTTCATCGGCAAGTACGACACCAAGCACATCGCCTGGTACATGGGGCTCACCCCCAACACGGTCCGCCACCACTGCCGCAAGGCCCTGGAGCGCCTGGCTCCCATCCACCGCCGCGCCACGCGGCCGATGAAGCGAAGGGACACCCTGTGACCGCCAACCCCTGGGAGAAGCTCTTCGCGGACGCCGACGCCCGCGTCCGTGAACCCCGCCGACCCTTCGACGTCGGCGCCGGACTGCGGCGCCTCGCCCACGACATCGGCTACGTGCCGCCCACCCCCGTCGCGCCCGCGAGCCCCAACGCCCGCCGCCGCCTCGGCGCCATGGCCCGGTGCGCCGTCACCCAGGCCGGGGCGGCCTCCCACGTGGAAAGGCTGACCGCGCTCCTGGGCCCCGACGAGAACGAGGACAGCGTCACCGAGTTCGACGGCTGGACCAACGGCGTCGACATCGACGGCGTGCAGGTCTTCGCGTGCACGCTCTACCTCGCCCGCCATCCCGAGAGCGCCAGGTTCTGGTGGAGGTTCGCGGCAGGCGCCGGCCACAACGGCGCCGCGTACTGCCTCTACCTCGACCACCTCGGCCTCGGCGAAGAACGCGAAGCCCGGTTCTGGAAGAAGCAGGTCACCACGACCCTGTTCTCCTCCGGCCCGAGCCACGATCCCGACCCGGAGGAGTTCCTCAAGGCCCTCGACTCCCTGACCGGGTACTTCGTCCGCAACCCCACCTCCCGGGCCGTCACCACCGGGCACCTGGAGGCCGACGTCGAGCGCGTGGTCGACCGCTACACCGACGGCCTCGTCTGCCGCCCCGACGCCCGCATCGCCGACCACATCCACACACTGGTCGGCCGTCCCTGACCAGAGCCCGGCGGGGCCGAAGGTTCCTAGCCGCCCAGCCCCGCCGAACTCCGCAAGCACCCGAAGAACGGAGCACCACCATGCACACTAACCGCCGATCCGAACCCGCGGACGAGCCCCCGCAGAAACGTCCCGAACGGACCTGGCTCGCCCGCCGCCACCACGCCCTGCTCTCCAGCGCCCTCCGCGGCGCCGCCTACGCCACCGGGGCAGGCATCGTCGGACTCGGCTTCTGGCTGATCCAGCAGAACCTGTAACCCCCCTGCCGGGGCCCGGCGGACCCACCGGGCTTCGGCACCCTGCTCCGTCGACCAGTGCATCGCCGATCTGCAGCGTGTGGTGACCGTGCTGAACCTGATCACCTCGACGTACCCACGTTGCCCGGCCGGACGCCACGCGCTGGGCTTCGCCCAGATTGCCGTCCGGGTCGGCACCATCGCCAGTACCGCTCCCGGCCAGTACAGGCACTGGCCGGGAGCAACCAGCCCCGAAAGCCGCGGCCGCCCACTCTGATCGGTGGCAACCATCTGCCGGCTAGGCACCGTTGTTGTCGCCTTCCACACCGTCTTCTTGGGTCTGATTGCGTCGGCGTCTACGGCTGACCGCGGTAGCAGCGGTCATGATCATGGCCGCGAGCAGCGCGGACGGTAGCTGAGTGAGCAGGCCATGGCCCATCTCGCCGACGATCTCAGGCAAGGACATGTGGTCCTCCTTCGTGTTCCTCCTGGGTGATGCCACATTTGTAAGCCAGCACCAATCGCAGGTGGCGCGAAGTGATCGCTGTTGGAGGATTTTGCGGCTTCGTACGGAAAGTGCCTGATGGGCGGCCACCGCAACTCCTACAATTTGCGGAAACTGCGAGTGGTGGAGGGTTCATGACAAGCTCCGAGAAGTTGCACACTGCGGAACAATTCACCCAGGCGCTGCGCCAGTTGGTTTCCAATACCGGCAGGAGTCCGGAAGACATCGCCAAGCGGGCTGGCCTCTCCGGAAACACGGTGCGCAGCGTGGTGAGCGGAAAGAATTGGCCGCGCCGGAACACTGTGGAGTTAGTTACTCAAGCCTGTGGCCAGAACCCCAAACCCTGGCTGGACGCCTGGCAGCCGCTCGACGACGCCAAACCCCGGCCCGAACGCGGCGACGACAGGCTCCAAGAGCAGATCGATGCACTCGGGGCTGAAGTGGACAGGCTCAGCAGCCAAGTTCGCTCTCTTGCTGACGCCATCAAGGACGGGGAGGAAGCAGATCGGCGGCGCGAACGCCGAAGGGCAGATGCCTTCCTCATCTTCCTGACCCGTATGCCACGCCCCGCGTTCAGCCGGGTAGAGGTTGACAGAGCCTCGATGGAAACGAGGGCCGCCCCCACAGTCAGCTACCTGGAGCCCGCCTACGACGGCTATGAGGTGCACTCATTCCTCAGAAAGGTCAAGGAACACTCCAGCATGGAGGGCCTTCCCGACCTGGCTGTATACCTAGCCACCAGCCATTTCTCCCCGGCAGTCACCAGCGTGGCGGCGTACAAGAAGAACGACGACGACGCGCTCTCTGACTACGTGGCAAGCGACGTGGACACCTACGTCGCGGAGCTCCAGGACTGTCTGCATCAGTATCTGCGCGACTGCACCGATGCCCAGCAGCGCGCCGCCGCTCAGTTGAACCGCATCTGACCTCCGCCCTGGACGAATGCAGGGCCGTCATCCCATGCGTGCGCTGCGTGCAGGCGTTCGAAGCTGATGCATCCGCCCCTTCCATGCCGCCCGAGGATGCCTTCGTCGAAGAAGCGGCGAAGGGAGTCGGTCAGCGCGGCGGTGGTCAGCGGCGGTTCTTCGTCCGGGCTGAGGGACGCCAGCAGCCCCGGGTGGCCCTCCGTATAGGCCAGGGCCAGGCGGTCAGGATGCCAGCGCACGGTCCGGTCACCTCACCGTGGACCACGGCGTATGTTCGCGATGAGGTCGAACTTCATCGGCTCCCCGTCCACGTTCATCTGGGCGGTAACGGGGTACGCCCGCCCGTCGATGAGCTCAGCCTGGTCGCGGCACACCGGAACGCCGAGCCTTGCGACTGGCGAGGCAGGCAGGCAGGCGTGAAGGCTGTCGCTCTATCGGCCCAGGGGCCGGGGCGTGCGGTTGACGCTCCAGCCCCTGCGACTCTTCTCCCACTCGCTCACCGTGAACTCCTCTGTTGACGCGATCTCTCCTGCTAACGAGGACAGGACGGATGCCCGTCTCCGCCGAATGGCGGTAAGGGCAGACGAGAGTGCAGGGGAGAGCCCGCAAAGCCCGACCGCCAGGACGAACCTCGCACCGCGCCGACCCGCCCTGAGCATGACGCTGCTCCGTGATGGCCGCCACCGCAGCGAGCGCACCTTTCCGAAGACGCCAACTCTTGGGCCGCTTCTCTATGAGTCTCAGATGGCATTTGCGCAGGTGGGCGCGGTGCGAGAAGAGCCTGTGAGCTGTGAGGCAGGGGCACCGGGTCGTCCACTTTCCGCCAACCAGAGAATCCGAACGAGTAAAAAAATGGGCTAAAAACTAGGGTAAATACTGCTAGGGTGAGGGCACGAAGGGAGATCCACCCATGGCATCCGAGGAAGAGCTGTTCGCGAATATCGACGCCCTGTTGGAGGAGGAGCCGCAGCTGCCGCCCCCGGCGGAGCGCGCCCGACTGCGTGAGGCCGCTGGCATCACCCAGGCGCGTCTCGCGACCGCGTTGAAGTCGACCGTTCAGACGGTGAAGAACTACGAGAACGGTCGCTCCGAGCCGAAGTCGCCGCGCCTGGAGGCTTACCAGCGGCTCCTGAAGGGGTGGGCAGCGAAGTACCCCGCGCACACTTCCTC
>NZ_JAFEUF010000344.1 GCF_016901035.1 Streptomyces durocortorensis | reverse complement strand
GTCCTACGGGGGTGCTGTGCCGTACCACGCGACCACGATCGGGACCGGGGCGGACGCCCCCCCCCCCACCCCCCGGCGCAGAAAGCCGAGAGGCGCCCGGTTCGCCGGTCTGGAGGTCGATGAGGGGGCGGCCGGTCCGGCCCCCTCGCCGGCGCCCGGGCCGCTCGTGCCGCCCCGCGCAGGCGTGCCCGCCCCGCGCGGGGCACGCTTCGGCGGCGCGGCGGAGGAGGACCGCGGCGGCCGGGGCCGAGCCGGACGGGGGCGCGGGCAAGGCGCTCCGCCGGGGCCGGACGCCCTGCCGGATCCGGCCGCCCGGCAGGCCGTCGCCGGGGCCGTGGCCCAACTGGTCCGGCTGCGCGCCGAGGGCCGCAGCGGGGAGGCGCACGTGGTGCTCTGCGAGGTCGCGGCCTGGCCCGCGCCCCGGCTGCCGCTGCTCGCCCTCGCCCTGCACCGCGCCGGGCTCGTCGCCGACTGGACGACCCTGCTCTGGGAGGTGTCCTCGCTCCCGCCCGCCGGGTTCGCCGCCGCGGCGGGTGCGCTGGCCGCCGCGGGGCGGGAGGCGGACTGCGGGCTGCTGTTGCGCCAGGGAGTGGCCCGGCCCGCCGCCGAGGTGGCCGAGGCGGTGCTCGCCCTGGGCGGGGCCGGCCGGGAACGGGAGGCGCGGGACCTGCTCGGCGCCTTCGTCCGCGTACGCACTCCGAAGGAGGCCGCCGCACTCGCCGGGAACGGCGGCGGTACCCGGCTGCTGCCGCTTCTCCTGGCGGCCGCCCGCGAGGTGTCGGTGGAGCGGGAATGGGACCTGGTCCACGCGTTGCGGGTGGCGGGCGTGCCGGGGGTCTGAGCCCCGCGTCGACCGCCGAGGATCGGCAGCGTGTCCGTTGTGGACCGGTCGGGTGCGAAACATGATCGACTCCGCCGGTTCACGGCGATGGTCTTGCCCCGCCGGGCGGACGGGCTTACGTTCTCCATCCATGCACCGATCTACGTGCGTAGAGAACGCGTGCAGGCTCTCTGACGCCGCGTCGAAGGAGCAGCTCATGTCCCACGTCGTACGCGCCGCACTCGTCCAGGCGACCTGGACCGGCGACACCGAATCCATGATTGCCAAGCACGAGGAACACGCGCGCGAGGCCGCCCGGCAGGGGGCGAGGATCATCGGCTTCCAGGAGGTGTTCAACGCCCCCTACTTCTGCCAGGTCCAGGAGCCCGAGCACTACCGCTGGGCCGAGCCCGTGCCCGACGGGCCGACCGTCAGGCGCATGCAGGACCTGGCCCGCGAGACCGGCATGGTCATCGTCGTCCCGGTCTTCGAGATCGAGCAGTCCGGCTTCTACTACAACACCGCGGCCGTGATCGACGCCGACGGCTCCTACCTCGGCAAGTACCGCAAGCACCACATCCCGCAGGTCAAGGGATTCTGGGAGAAGTACTACTTCAAGCCCGGCAACGCCGGCTGGCCGGTCTTCGACACCGCCGTGGGCAAGGTCGGCGTCTACATCTGCTACGACCGGCACTTCCCCGAGGGCTGGCGGCAACTCGGCCTCGCGGGTGCCCAGTTGGTGTACAACCCGTCCGCCACCTCGCGCGGACTCTCCAGCCACCTCTGGCAGTTGGAGCAGCCGGCCTCCGCCGTCGCGAACGAGTACTTCGTCGCCGCGATCAACCGCGTCGGCCGCGAGGAGTACGGCGACAACGACTTCTACGGCACGAGCTACTTCGTCGACCCGCGCGGCCAGTTCGTCGGGGAGGTCGCCAGCGACAAGGAGGAGGAACTCGTCGTACGCGACCTGGACTTCGACCTGATCGAGGAGGTCCGCCGGCAGTGGGCCTTCTACCGGGACCGACGACCCGACGCCTACGACGGGCTGGTGGAGCCGTGACCGGACTGCATGAGCGCCACCTCGTGGTCAGCCCCGAATGGCTGGCCCTCTACTACCGCCACCCCCTCGAACTGACCCACGGCGAGGGCCGCCACGTCTGGGACGCGGACGGCAACCGCTACCTGGACTTCTTCGGCGGCATCCTCACCACCATGACCGCCCACGCCCTGCCCGAGGTGACCAAGGCGGTCGCCGAACAGGCCGGGCGGATCATCCACTCCTCCACCCTCTACCTCAACCGCCCCATGGTGGAGATGGCCGAGCGGATCGCCACCCTCTCCGGCATCCCCGACGCCAGGGTCTTCTTCACCACCTCCGGCACCGAGGCCAACGACACGGCCCTCCTGCTCGCCACCGCGTACCGCAGGTCCAACCAGATCCTCGCGATGCGCAACAGCTACCACGGCCGGTCGTTCTCCACCGTCTCCATCACCGGCAACCAGGCCTGGTCGCCCACCAGTCTGTCCCCGCTCCAGACGCTGTACGTCCACGGCGGCGTCCGCACCCGCGGCCCGTACGCCGAGTTGAGCGACGAGGCGTTCATCCGGGCCTGCGTCGCCGACCTGGAGGACCTCCTCGGGCACACTCGCAACCCCGCGGCCCTGATCGCCGAACCCATCCAGGGCGTCGGCGGGTTCACCTCCCCGCCCGACGGGCTGTTCGCCGCGTTCCGCGAAGTCCTGGACCAGCACGGGGTGTTGTGGATCTCCGACGAGGTGCAGACGGGCTGGGGCCGGACCGGTGAGCACTTCTGGGGCTGGCAGGCGCACGCCGAGAACGGGCCGCCGGACATCCTCACCTTCGCCAAGGGCATCGGCAACGGCATGTCGGTCGGGGGAGTGGTGGCCCGTGCCGAGGTGATGAACTGCCTCGACGCCAACTCCATCTCCACGTTCGGCGGTTCACCGGTCACCATGGCCGCCTCGCTCGCCAACCTCGGCTACCTCCTGGAACACGACCTCCAGGGCAACGCCCGGCGCGTCGGCGGACTGCTGATCGAACGGCTGCGCTCCGTGGCCGCCGCTTCCCCCGCCGTACGCGAAGTTCGCGGCCGGGGCCTGATGATCGGCATCGAGCTGGTGAAGCCCGGCACCGACGAGGCCGACCCGGAAGCCGCCGCGGCCGTCCTGGAAGCGGCCCGCGCCGGCGGGCTCCTCATCGGCAAGGGCGGCGGCCACAGCACCAGCGTGCTCCGGATCGCCCCGCCGCTGACCCTGACCGTCGCCGAGGCCGAGGAAGGCGCGGCGATCCTCGCGGACGCCCTGCACGCGGCGGGCTGACCCCGCCGGACGGACCCGCCCGTACGTCCACGAACCGCGCGGGGCGTCCCCGACCCGTACGTCCACGAACCGCGCGGGGCGTCCCCGACCCGTACGCCAGGAGGGCCGTCGGGGCGCCCCGAGTTGAGGAGACACCCATGAGTCGCACCGTCATCCACGGTGGCCTGGTCATCACCGCGTCCGACGAGATCCACGCCGACGTGCTCGTCGAGGGCGGCCGTGTCGTCGCGCTCGCCGCCCACGGGACCGACGCCGCCGAGAGCTGGAGCGCCGACCGCAGGATCGACGCGACGGGCAAGTACGTCATCCCGGGCGGCGTCGACGGGCACACCCACATGGAGATGCCGTTCGGCGGGACGTACGCCGCCGACACCTTCGAGACCGGCACCCGCGCCGCCGCCTGGGGCGGCACCACCACCATCGTCGACTTCGCGATCCAGAGCGTGGGCAAGTCGCTGCGCGAAGGGCTCGACGCCTGGTACGCCAAGGCCGACGGCAACTGCGCCATCGACTACGCCTTCCACATGATCCTCGCGGACGTGAACCCCTCCTCGCTCAAGGAGATGGACCGGCTCGTCTCCGAGGGGGTCACCTCCTTCAAACTGTTCATGGCCTACCCCGGGGTCTTCTACTCCGACGACGGCCAGATCCTGCGCGCCATGCAACAGGCCTCCGGCAACGGCGGGTTGATCATGATGCACGCGGAGAACGGCATCGCGATCGACGTCCTGGTCGAGCAGGCCCTCGCCGCCGGTCACACCGACCCCCGCTACCACGGCGACGTCCGCAAGGTCGCCCTGGAGGGCGAGGCCACCCACCGCGCCGTCCAGCTCGCCCGGGTCGCCGGATCCCCCCTCTACGTCGTCCACGTCTCCGCCGACGAGGCCGTGGAGGAGATCGCCGCCGCCCGCCACAAGGGGCTCCCGGTCTTCGGCGAGACCTGTCCGCAGTACCTGTTCCTCTCCACCGACAACCTCGCCGAGCCCGATTTCGAGGGCGCCAAATACGTCTGCTCCACACCGCTGCGCCCCAAGGAGCACCAGGAAACGCTCTGGCGGGGCCTCCGTAACAACGAACTCCAGGTCGTCTCCACCGACCACTGCCCCTTCTGCTTCTCGGGCCAGAAGGAGATGGGCCGGGGCGACTTCTCCAAGATCCCCAACGGCATGCCGGGCGTCGAGCACCGCATGGACCTGCTGCACCAGGCCGTCGTGGACGGACACATCACCCGCCGCCGCTGGATCGAGATCGCCTGCGCCTCCCCGGCCCGGATGTTCGGCCTCTATCCGAAGAAGGGCACCATCGCCCCGGGCACCGACGCCGACATCGTCATCTACGACCCGGCCGCCGAACAGACCCTCTCCGCCGAGACGCACCACATGAACGTCGACTACTCGGCGTACGAGGGCAAACGCATCACCGGCCAGGTCGAGACCGTGCTCTCGCGCGGCGAAGTCGTCATCGACGGACGGAAGTTCACCGGCCGCGCCGGACACGGCATGTACACCCCCCGTGCCACCTGTCAGTACCTCGACTAGGGACTAGGAGACCCGCCATGGACTTCGGCCTCGTCCTCCAGACGGACCCGCCCGCCTCCGCCGTCGTCGGCCTGATGCGCCGCGCCGAGCGCAACGGCTTCCGCTACGGCTGGACCTTCGACTCGGCGGTGCTCTGGCAGGAGCCGTTCGTCATCTACAGCCGCATCCTGGAGCACACGGAGAAGCTGACCGTGGGCCCGATGGTCACCAACCCGGGCACCCGCACCTGGGAGGTCACCGCCTCCACCTTCGCCACCCTCAACGACATGTACGGCAACCGCACCGTCTGCGGCATCGGGCGCGGCGACTCGGCGATGCGCGTCGCGGGCCGCCGACCCAACACCCTGGCCCGCCTCGGCGAGGCCATCGACGTCATCCGGGACCTCGCCGAGGGCCGGGAGGCGACGGTCGACGGGCAGCCGGTGCAGATCCCGTGGGTGAAGGACGGGCGGCTGCCGGTGTGGATGGCGGCGTACGGGCCCAAGGCCCTGGCGCTGGCCGGGCAGAAGGCCGACGGCTTCATCCTCCAGCTCGCGGACCCCTTCCTCACCGAGTGGATGATCAAAGCGGTACGGGACGCGGCGGCCGACGCCGGACGCGACCCCGACTCCGTCACCATCTGCGTCGCGGCCCCCGCCTACGTCGGCGAGGACCTCGACCACGCCCGGGAGCAGTGCCGTTGGTTCGGCGGGATGGTCGGCAACCATGTCGCGGACCTGGTCGCCCGCTACGGCGAGCACTCCGGCCTGGTCCCCGAGGCGCTCACCGCGTACATCGCCGGGCGCTCCGGCTACGACTACAGCCACCACGGGCGTACCGGCAACCCGGACACCGCCTTCGTCCCCGACGAGATCGTCGACCGGTTCTGCCTGCTCGGTCCCGCAGAGGCGCACATCGAGAAGCTCCAGGCGCTGCGGGACATGGGCGTGGACCAGTTCGCGCTGTACAACATGCACGACGCCCGGGAAGCGACCATCGACGCCTACGGGGCCGCGATCATCCCGGCCCTGACCGACTGAACCTCGTCTCCGTTCCCCGCTGCCCGTCCGCACGCGCCCCGCCCGCATCGCCCCGCACGGCACCGCTCCCGAGCGAAGGGCTCCACCGCCATGACCGCCACCGTCCCGCCCACCCCACCGC
>NZ_JAFEUF010000343.1 GCF_016901035.1 Streptomyces durocortorensis | reverse complement strand
GAGCGGGTGGGGTGAGCAGGGTGGGCAGGGTGCGCGCCGGTCACGTCAGCACTTCCCGTCGATACCGCAGGACGCGCCGTAGACCACCGCGTCCTCCTCCTGCCGCGCCTGCGCGTCGAGGATCGCCTTGCGCAACTGGGCCGGACGCGGGACGCCTTCGATCCTGATGTCCCCGACGAGCAGGGTGGGGACCGACTGCACCTGGTGCGCCGCGCCCTCCCGCAGGGCCTCCTCGTGCCGGGCGCGATACCCGTCGTCCTCCAGCGCGGCCCGGAACCCGGCCTCGTCGAGACCGACCTCCACAGCCAGAGCCGCGAGAACGTCGGGCAGCCCCAGATCCTGGCTCTCCTGGAAGAAGGCCCGGAACAGCCGCTGGTTGTACTCCGTCCCCAGGCCCTGGTCGGCCGCGTACTGATAGCCGACGAAGGCGAGGGCCGTGTAGGGCTGGGGAGAGACGGCGGGCAGCGTGATGTCGACGCCCAGCCTGCGCGCCATGGGGTAGACGGCCCGCTCCCAGATGGCGGGCAGGTACTCGTCCTCCGGCCGCAGCGTGGGCTGGGGGTGGGGACGCAGCTCGAACGGCATCCACTCCACCTCCACCTCCGCGCCGACGTCCTTGATCGCCTCTTCCAGGGGACCTTCGGCCAGCATGCAGAACGGGCAGACGTAGTCGGACCAGATCTTGATCTTCACGGGATCAGCCATGCGCAGACCTCCAGGTCATTTGATCGCGCAAGCAACAACATCCCCCGGCAGGGCGGCAGGAGTTGACGGACGAGCAGAAGGTTGCACGATCATGCACTTTAGTGTCAAGTCTGCCGCGCCCGTGGAGACGGCAGCCGGGAATGGTCTTGCGGGAGCCCCCCCCCACCGCGAGGATCCCCCGCATGACTCCTCCGCCGCCCGTGCTGCGCCCGTACCGCTCCGGGGACCGCGAGGCCCTCGTCGACATCTGCGTACGCACCGGGCACGAGGGCGGGGACGCCCGCCACCTCTACCCGGACCCGACCCTGCTGCCGAACATCTTCGCCGCGCCCTACGCCGTCCTGGAACCGGAGCTGGCCTTCGTGGTCGAGGACGGCGGCCGCGCGGTCGGCTACATCCTCGGTACGGCGGACACCGCGTCCTTCGTCGACCGCTACCGCGCCGAATGGCTCCCCGGCCTCGCCGACCGCTACCCGGCCCCCGTACGCGAGCCGGCCACCCCCGCCGAGGCGATGACCGTCCTGATGCACGACCCGGAGCGCATGATCCTGCCGGAGCTGGCCGACTACCCGGCCCACCTGCACATCGACCTGCTCCCGACCCACCAGCGGTCCGGTTACGGGCGACGGCTCATGGACACCTTCCTCGCCGCCCTCCACGCGCAGGGCGTGAAGGCGGTCCACCTGAGCATGCTCACCGCCAACACCCGGGCCCGCGCCTTCTACGACCGCGTCGGCTTCCACGAGATCGCGGTCCCGGACGCCGGGCCGGTGACGTACCTCGGTCGCTCAACTCAGTAACGTGTACGCCGCGTTGAACAGGATCAACGTGTGCACGAACCGCCCCGCACGCGTGGGCGGGTACCGCCACATCAGCGGCCAGGTGTCGCCGCCGAGCGCCGGTACGGGTACGTAGCTGATCCGGCCCGTCGCCGAGTTGAACGTCGTCACCTCACGCGGCCACGGCCGCCCCGCCGTCGAGCCGGGCGGGACGAGGAAGTACACCCCGCGCCGGCCGTTCGACTCGCTGACGACGGGCCCGGGTTCGCCCCCGACCAACTCCTCCATCACGTCGGCCAGCCGCCGCCCCGCGTCACCGTCCACGCGGATCGCGTCGAATTGCACGCCCGCCTTGCGGAGATGGAATCCGTACTCCGGAATCCAGTCCGCCGTCACACCGCCATTAGTTGCGTTCACGGGACGATTGTGACCCCGATCACCTAGCGTTATCCATGCCTGCCGAGGTGCGTCGCAAAGCCGTTGACCTGCGCGGACTTCGCTGGAGCGGAGTCGAGTTCAGCAGCATCGAGTAATGACCGGTTGAGTTCGGTTGAGTCGAAAAGAGATCGCGTAATGGCGAGTGCTGAGAACAAGGAAACGGCGAGCCCGATGGCCCGAATGGTGGCAGAGATGGCCCGGACGCTACGCGTCCAGCGCGGGTGGACCCAGGAGCAGGAAGGCAAGGAGATCGGCTACTCGGCGGCGGCGATCAGCGCGATGGAGACGTGCGCCCAGCCGGCCAGTGACGCGATGCTGGTCGAGCTGGGGCGAGTACACGGCAGCGGGACGCGCATCTTCGAGACGGCACGGCAGTACATGCGGATGGAGCGGCTGCCCGAGCAGTTCAAGGATTACGCGCTGCTGGAGGAGGCCGCCCTCAGCCTCCAGTTGTTCGCCACGAACGTCGTGCACGGGCTGTTCCAGACGGAGGCGTACGCACGGGCGCTGATCGGTGGCGGATACCCGCCGCTCGCTGACGAGCGCGTGGAGGAGCTGGTCCAGCTGCGAATGGCGCGCAAAGCTCTCTTCGACCGCGACCCACTGCCGATGATCGAGATCATCATCGATGAGGCCGTTCTGCGCCGTGTCATCGGCAGCGAGGAGCTCATGCGGGAGCAGTTGCTGTATCTCGTGGAGTGCGCTCGGCGGCGCAATGTCACGCTGCTCGTGCTGCCCCTGGACGCCGGGAAGTACGGGGAGTACGACGGTGGTCGCGGCGAGATGAATCTGGTGGAGACTCCGGAGCACGAACGCCTCGTCTATCTGGAGCCGCAGGACGAGAGCATCCTGATCAGTGACCCGGCAAAGGTGAGCGTCTACGCTCAGCGCTATGCGAAGATCCGCTCACAGGCCCTGGGTCCTCGTGAATCGCTGGACCTCATCATGCGGTTGGCAGGAGTGACGGAATGAGCAGCACCCTCCGGTGGTTCAAGTCGAGCTACAGCAGCGAAAGCGGCGGCAACTGCATCGAGGTCGCCTTCGACTGGCGTACGTCCTCCTACAGCAACGCCAGCGGCGGCGACTGCGTCGAGGTGTCCGCCTGCCCCCACTCCGTCCACGTCCGTGACTCCAAGGTCACCGACGGGCCCGTCTTCGCCGTCGCGCCCGACGCCTGGTCGGCGTTCGTCACCTGGGCGGAGTGAGCCGAACGCGGCTCCGTCCTGCCGTATCCGCTGGTGGGGGCCGTGTTAGCGTCGGAATCATGGCAGTACAGCGTGCTGGTGACGCGGAACCGGAACCCGAACCGACTCACCCCACACCACCAGAAGGCCTCAAGAGCCGGGACCGGATCCTGTGGGCCGCCTCGACCATGCTCGGCGAGGGCGCGGGGGCGGCGCTGAGCGTGCGCGCCGTGGCCGAGCGGGCGGGGGTGAGCACGGGGTCGCTGCGGCACCACTTCCCCACGCAACGTGCCCTCATGGACGCCATGTTGAAGGTCGTCTTCGACCTCGTCCTGCCGGAGGCCAGCTTCCGCGACACGTCCATTTCTCCGCGTGACCGCCTGCTCGGCTGTGTACAGGGCCTCCTCGTGCCGCCGGACAGCGCCCGGGGCGCACGCGAGGCCTGGCTGACGGTGCACGAGCGGTACATCGCCCAGGAGCCCACCCAGGCCATGCGCGCGGAGTACCAGGCCATGCAGCGCGAGGTGACCCGCCGGGTGGAGGAGTGCCTGAACGTGCTGGTCGAGGAGGGGGCGCTGGCCGCCGGGGACACGACACGTCGCGCGCGGTTCCTGTTGACGCTGGCCAACGGCGTAGCGGTCGAACAGGTGCTGCCGAGCGAGGACGCGCACATCGCCACCGAGCTGGACATGCTCCGCACCGGCGTCGACCTCGTGCTGGACAACCGGGTCTGACCCGGTCCTCCGCGTGCGTCAGGTACCGGCCCCGCTGTCCAGGAGCCAGTGGTAGCGCATCCGCATGGCCCGCTCGGTCGCGCCGAGCGCCGCGCCGAGGCCGAGCGTGACGTTCAGCCACACCGGCAGCCGCAAGGGCGACTCGAAGGTACCCAACGAGTCGGCGATGGCCGGGATTTCGGAGATCGGCTGCGCGGCCTGAAGCAGGTTGAGGCCGACCCCGATGAGCAGCAGCACCACCGATACGGCCCCGATGAGACCGCTGGCGCCCGGGTGCTCGCGGGCGAACCTCATGCGCCGACCTTCCGCCGACCGGGGGTCGGGCACGAGCCGCGCCTCCGAGCCGTCGTCCGCGACGAAGTGGCAGCGGCGCATGCCCACTTCGCTCCTGCGGACCTCGATGGTCCCGCCGGGGGCGGGGAAGCGGGCCGGGAGCTTGGACTCGGCCTCGCAGAGCCCGTCGCGGTACAGCCGCGCTCGGACCACGCCCGTCTCGGGGTCGCCGCCGTGCTTGACCTCCACCGTGTACGTCGCGGAGGGGCCGCCGCCCACCGGCAGCGCGATGGAGAGGAGCGAGCGCCGGGTCATCTGCCACCAGCGGAAGGGCTTCAGCGGCTTCCCGTCGCCCGGCTTCACCCGGCGCTCAAGTCGTCGGTCGTTCCAGCTCAGCCCCATGGTGACGCCCTCCCTGATCGCGACCAGCACGGTGTGCTACTTGGACCTTCCGATCCAAGCTAACACACCGTACCGGTAACGCACTGTGATCAGAGAGAGCCGTCAGGGGCGGGCCGGCGGGTCAGCAGTTGCCGTTCGTCCTCTTGTCCGCGAACCGGGCCGCGAGCCAGTTCTGTACGTTGAACGCCTCGGTGATAACGCCGGAGACGTGCTCCCCGAGCACGATCGTGCGCCAGTCCACCGTCCCGCCCTTCGCGCACCAGTCGGCGCGCAGCCCCTTGCCCAGGGAGTACGGGATCAGCTCGTCGCCGAGCGCGTGGTATAGGTAAACCGGGTGGTCCGGGGCGCGGGTGCCGAGGTCGGACTCGTCCAGGCGCTTCTGCCACTGCGGGGTCGCGAGCGGGTCGCTCGTCGTGAGGTCCGAGATCTTCTTGAAGGACCCCACGGTCGAGCCGAGGATCACGCAGTTGTTCCGGAGGAACGAGATCAGTTCCTTGCCCTTCGGGTTCAGGTACCCGTCGAGCTTCAGCTCCGGGTAGGCCGCGTCCTGGCCCGCCGCCGCCATGAACAGCAGCCCCGACCCGTACGAGCCGTTGTGCACCGGCACCAGTTTCTCCAGGTGCGCGGGGACGCCGCCGGTCGCGGTGCCCTTCACGTTCAGCTCGGGGGCGTACGACTTCTTCAGCTCGGCGGCCCAGGAGGACGCCTGGCCGCCCTGCGAGTAGCCGACGATCCCGACGGGCGACTCGGCGCTCAGCCCGGAGGCGGCGGCGGCCGGGATGCGCTGGGCGGCGCGGGCCGCGTCCAGCACGGCGTGCCCGGCTGAGCGCCCGGCCACGTACGTGTGCTCGCCCGCCGTGCCCAGGCCCTCGTAGTCGGTGACGACGACGGCCCAGCCGCGCCAGGTGTACTGCTGGATCAGGTTGGCCTCCATCGCCGTGCCCTTGGGCAGGTTGGCGCTGGGGGCGCAGGAGTCGGCGAGACCGACCGTGCCGACCGCGTAGGTGATGAGCGGGCGCGGGCCCTTCCGGCCGTCCTGCGGGACGATCACGGTGCCGGTGACGGTGTTGGGCTCACCGAGCGCGGAGGTGGAGCGGTAGCTGACCTTCCACGCCTTGGTGAGGGTCGGCTGCCCGGGAAGCGGGTGGAACGCCGACTCGGTGACGTCCAGCAGGTCGCCGGGCTTCTCGGCGGTCGCCGCAGCCTTCGGAATGCCGGCGGGGGCGGGGCCGGCGGCTGCGGCCGCCGTGGCCGGCAGTGCGGCCACGGCCACGGCGAGGGCGACCAGGGCCTGGCCCAGTGCGCGCGGGATGAGGGGGCGACGGCGGG
>NZ_JAFEUF010000342.1 GCF_016901035.1 Streptomyces durocortorensis | reverse complement strand
GAAGACATCGGTGGCGGTGGGTCCAGATAAGTGAGTCCCGGGTCGTCGGCGTGGCCCGGTGCGTAAGAGTACGGCGGGCCGCCGCCGGCCCCTGCCCGCCGTATGTAGGCCCCGGCCCCCGGCTGGGACCAGGCCTACGCCGTCCTGCGCATCCCCAGGATCGCCCTCACCGCCCCCGTCGCCGAGGGCACCAGCAAGGGCGGGGTGCTCGACCGGGGATACGTCGGGCACTACACCCGCACCGCGCAGGCCGGGAAGGCCGGGAACTTCGCGCTCGCCGGGCACCGCAACACCCACGGCGAACCCTTCCGGCGCATCGACCGGCTCCGCAGCGGTGACCGGATCACCGTCGAGACCCGCGACGCCGTCTACACGTACACCGTCGGCAAACGCCTCGCCCGGACCGCGCCCTCCGACAGCGGCGTCATCGCGCCCGTCCCGCGCAGCAACATCACCACCTCCGTCGGCTACAGCGAGCCCGGCTACTACCTCACCCTCACCACCTGCACCCCCGAGTTCAGCTCCCGCTACCGGCTCGTCGTCTGGGGGAAGCTCACGGCCATGCGTCCCCGCTGAACAATCACGGGAACCCGAAGGCCGCCCCGATCATCGTGTATAACGAAAGAGTGCCGTTCACTCCTGTGGCCGGCACCTCGCAGAAGCGGTACGAGGATCGGAAACAGGAGGTGCACATCGTGCGGGACGCCAACGCCCTGCGCCGCGCCTTCGCCCGGCTGCTCCGGCCCGCCGGACTCGTCCTCCTCTTCCTCACCGAGATCCTCCTCGCCGAGGGCGGCAGCCTCTCCGCCGCCGTCGCGCTCGCCGCCACCGCAGCGGCCGGTTCCGCCCTCCTCGCCTGCGCCGTCATCAGCGCCCGCTGCGCGCCCCCGGTGCCCCGCACCCGGGTCCGTACAGCCATCAGGGACCGGGAGCGGCGCACAGCGTTCCTCCCGCAACGCGACCCCGACGCCCGGGGACGCACCAGGCCCCGGGCACCCGGGCACGCCCTCCTGACGGCCGCCGCGTAGCGCACCTCCGCACCCACGGCACCACCTTCCGTACGTGCGGTGCGCCCCCGCGCCGGCCGTCCTGCCGCCGAGCAACCACCCGTACCTCGTCGCCTTCTACGGCAGGTACCTCCCGGCACGACGAGACCCCCGGAGGGCTCACCCATGTCCGCCTTCATGTCCGCTTTCGCGAACCTGGTCGGCTCCCTCGCCGATCTGCTCGAACCGCTCTTCCAGACCGCGTCCACCGCCGCCGCGATCATCCTGTTCACCGCGCTCGTCCGGCTCGCCGTCCACCCGCTCTCGCGGGCCGCCGCACGCGGGCAGAAGGCCCGCAGCCGGCTCCAGCCGCAGATCGCCGAGCTCCGTAAGAAGCACGGCAAGAATCCCGAGCGGATGCAGAAGGCGATCATGGAGCTGCACGCCGCCGAGAAGGTGTCGCCGCTCTCCGGCTGCCTGCCGAGCCTGCTCCAGATGCCCGCGTTCTTCCTCCTCTACCACCTGTTCTCCAGCGGCTCCATCGGCGGCGAACCCAACGCGCTGCTCAGCCACGACCTGCTCGGCGCACCGCTCGGCGGGCGCTGGCACGACGCGCTCGCGCACGGCGGACCGTTCGGCGGCCAGGGTCTTGTCTACCTGGGGCTCTTCGTGATCGTCGCCGCCGTCGCCACGTTCAACTACGGACGCACCAAGCGGCAGATGGCCGCCAACCCGATGACGCCCGCCGCCGGCCCGGACGGACAGCCCGTGCCCGGGATGGGCGCGATGACCAAGCTCATGCCGCTGATGTCGTTCTTCACGCTCATCACCGTGGCCGTCGTGCCGCTCGCCGCCGCCCTGTACGTCGTCACGACGACGACCTGGACCGCCGTCGAGCGGGCCTGGCTGTACCGCGACATGCCGGTCGCCGGTGGCGCCATGGCCACTGCGGCGTAATCGGGCCGGCCGTTGCGCCGGTCCAGTGTGTGAACGAGGTCTTGCGGAGTGATCCGATCTCTTGGACGATCAGCCAAGCCCCTCGGCGGCCGCACCCCGCCGAAGGGCTCTCCACCTCGACCAAGAGGAGTTGGACCGTTGAAGCTGCTTCGAGTCGGTACGGCGGGCGCCGAGCGCCCCGCACTTCTCGACCGCGACGGGACTCTGCGTGATCTGTCGGGGATCGTCCCCGACATCGACGGCGAACTGCTCGCCGACGCCTCCGCGCTCGCCCGGGTACGGGCGGCCGCCGAGAACCCCGGTGTGCTGCCCGCCCTGGACGCGACGGGGCTGCGGATCGGCCCGCCGCTCGGGCGCATCGGCAAGATCGTGTGCATCGGGCTGAACTACCACGACCACGCCGCCGAGACGGGTGCGGAGATCCCGGCGGAACCGATCCTGTTCTTCAAGGCCCCCGACACCGTCGTCGGGCCCGACGACACCGTCCTCGTACCGCGCGGCAGCCGCAAGACCGACTGGGAGGTCGAGCTCGCCGTCGTCATCGGGCGCACCGCCCGCTACCTGGACACGGCCGAGGAAGGCCTCGCGCACATCGCCGGGTACGCCACCGCGCACGACGTCTCCGAGCGCGAGTTCCAGATCGAGCGCGGCGGCACCTGGGACAAGGGCAAGAACTGCGAGACGTTCAACCCGCTGGGCCCCTGGCTCGTCACCGCCGACGAGGTGCCCGACCCGCAGGCCCTGCCGCTGCGGCTCTGGGTCAACGGCGAGCTGAAGCAGAACGGGACCACGGCCGAGCAGATCTTCCCGGTCGGCGAGGTCGTCCGCTACCTCAGCCACTTCATGACGCTCTACCCGGGCGACATCATCAACACCGGTACGCCCGCCGGGGTCGCGATGGGGCAGCCCGAGCCCAAGCCGTACCTGAAGGCGGGCGATGTGGTGGAGCTGGAGGTGGAGGGGCTCGGCCGGCAGCGGCAGGAGCTGAAGGACGCGTAGCCGGGGGGCTGGCCGATAGGGGGCCTCGCCGAGAGAGGCCCAGCCGGGGGGCTGGCCGATAGGGGGCCTCGCCGAGAGAGGCCCAGCCGAGGGGCGGGGCGCCGTCGCTGTACGTGTACGTGACGGCGCCCCCTCCGCGTACGGGGTGCTCAGCCGCCCGGCCCGCCCTCCCCGTACGGCCGGTTCAGGCGGCCGGCTCAGGCCCCCGCCGTACCCGCGAACTGCTCCAGCGCCTCGACCACCATCGCGTGGTCCTCGGCCTGCGGCAGGCCGGACACCGTGACCGTGCCGATCACGCCCGCGCCCTCCACCTCGATCGGGAACGAACCGCCGTGCGCGGCGTACGTGTCCGGGTCCAGCCGGGACGACTCCTCGAACGTCGTGCCCTTCGCCCGGAACCGGGTGCCGACCAGGTACGAACTCTCGCCGTACCGCTCGACGACCTTGCGCTTGCGGTCGATCCACGCGTCGTTGTCCGCGCTCGAACCCGGCAGCGCCGCGTGGAACAGCTGCTGGGCGCCGCGCCGGATGTCGATCGCGACCGGTGCGTGCCGCTCCCGGGCCAGCGTGACCAGCAGGCTGCCGAGCGCGAACGCGTCGTCGTAGGAGAAGTGCGGGAGGGTGAGCCGGCGCTCCTGGGCGATCAGCTCGGAGATGGTGGGGGAGGTGGTGGTCATGCGTGCCGCTCCGCTTCTTCGTCGTGGTGCGGTTCGTCGTGGTGGGGGAGAAGGGTGACCGAGACGCCCTCGCGCGCCGAGCGGCGGGCGGCCTCCAGGACGTCGAGGGCCGCGGCCGCCTGGAGTGCGGTGACCGGGTTGTCGCCGGTGCCACGGACGGCCGCCGCGACGGCGGCGTAGTACGCGGGGTAGTCGCCGGGCAGCGTACGGACCGGGGCGCCGCCGCCGGTCAGCGGGGACTCGCCGGAACCGAGGCGGCCCCACAGCTCCTCCGCCTCCTCGCCCCACGGCTCACCGGCCGCCGGGCGCAGCCCTTCGCGCAGGGCCGCCTCCTGCGGGTCCAGGCCGCACTTCACATAGCCCGCCGCCGAGCCGAGCACCCGGAAGCGGGGGCCGAGCTGGGCCGTGGTGGCGCTGACGTACAGGTGCGAGCGGACCCCGTTCTCGTGCGTGATCGCGATGAACGTGTCGTCGTCCGCCGCCGCACCGGGACGCCGTACGTCGGACTCGGCGTACACCTGGACGGCCGGGCCGAACAGCACCAGCGCCTGGTCGACGACATGGCTGCCCAGGTCGTACAGCAGACCGCCGATCTCGTCCGGGTCGCCCGACTCGCGCCAGCCGCCCTTCAGCTGCGGCCGCCAGCGCTCGAACCGGGACTCGAAGCGCTGCACCTCGCCCAGCTCGCCGTCGCCGATCAGCGCGGCCAGGGTGCGGAAGTCGTTGTCCCAGCGGCGGTTCTGGAAGACCGAGAGCAGCAGCCCGCGCTCCTCGGCGAGAGCCGCCAGCTCGCGCGCCTCGGCGGCGGTCCCGGCGATCGGCTTGTCCACGACGACGGGGAGACCGGCCTTGAGGGCGGCCGTCGCGAGGGAGACGTGCGTCTTGTTGGGGGAGGCGATCACGACCAGGTCCAGCTCGTCGGCGCGTGCCCACAGCTCGTCCGGCGACGCGGCGAACCGGACCTCCGGATACGCGGCGCGGGCCTCGGCCCGGCGCTCCTCGTTCGACGTGACGACCGTGTCGAGGACCAGGCCCTCGGTCGCGGAGATCAGCGGGGCGTGGAAGACGGAGCCGGCCAGGCCGTAGCCGACGAGGGCGACGCGGAGACGCGATCCCGGGGCATCGGGGGCGCCGGAGGCGTCGGGGGCGTTGGAGGTCATGCGTTCCACTTAAGCAACGCTGTTGCCAAAGTGCAAGCGACCGGCACAATGGGGTGGTGAAGAGGAGCGAGTCGTGAACGGGAGCCGGACGAGGGCGCAGGCCGGGGTCAACCTGCCTGCCCTGCGCCACCACAACGCCGCGCTGGTGCTGGACCTGCTGCGGGCGGCCGGGGCGGAGGGCATCAGCCGGCTGGAGCTTGCGGAGGGCACTGGCCTCACCCCGCAGGCCGTCAGCAAGATCACCGCCCGGTTGCGCGAGGACGGGCTCGCCGTCGGCGCGGGCCTGCGCCCCTCCACCGGCGGCAAGCCGCGCACGGTGCTGCGGCTGGTCCCCGACGCCCAGTTCGCCGTCGGCCTGCACCTGGACCGCGACGGGCTCACCGCCGTCCTGGTCGACCTCGCGGGCCGGCCGGTCGCGGTCACCACCGCCCCGCTCGACCTCGGTGCCCCGGCGGAGCAGGTCCTCGCGGACGCGGCCGACGCCGTACGGGACCTGAGCGCGGCCGAGCCGCACAAGCCGGTCCTCGGGGTGGGCGTCGCGGTGCCCGGGCCGCTCGACCACCGGGACGGCGTGCTGCACCGGGTCACCGGCTTCCCGCGGTGGGACGGCTACCCGCTGCGCGCCGCCCTGGCCGAACGGACCGGGCTGCCGGTGGTCCTGGACAAGGACACCAACGCCGCCGCCCTGGCCCTCGCTCTGGGCGGGGCGGGTGGCGGTGATTTCGCCTACCTCCACCTCGGTACGGGGCTGGGCGTCGCCCTCGTCCTCGGCGGCGAGGTGCACCGGGGGGCGCGGACGGGGGCCGGTGAGTTCGGCCACCAGACCCTCCAGTTGGACGGCCCCCTGTGCGGCTGCGGCGGGCGCGGCTGCATCGAGGCCCTGTGCCTGGCCGCCGAGGCGCGCGGCGACCGGGGCGAGGCGGCCCGGGTCCTGGGCACGGGCGCGGCGAACCTGGTCGGCCTGCTCGACATCGACCGGGTGGTCCTGGGCGGCCGGACGGTGGCCGCCGACGAGGACGCGTACGTACGGGGCGTCCGGGCGGTGATCGAGGAGCGGGCGGCCCGGGGCGGGGCCGGGGGGGGG
>NZ_JAFEUF010000341.1 GCF_016901035.1 Streptomyces durocortorensis | reverse complement strand
GCGCTGGGCGGGCCGCCGCCCGCCGCGCTGGACCGGGACGACCTGGCCCGGCGCGCCGCCGACACCCTGGAGTGGGTCTGGACGCACACCGTGCTGCCCGACTGGCCGAGGCGGCAGCGGGTTCTGGAGGCCGATGTGGTCGCCCGTACCGCCCAGTTGGGTCGGGCGGGCTGGGCCGACGCCCTGAACGGCATGCGGTCCGGCGTTCGTTGGCTGGGCGACAGCCGGCTGCAGATCAACACCTACGACAACCCGCCCCGTGAACTGGACCGCGCCCAGCTGCTGTTCATCCCCGTCACCCCGGACCAGTGCTGGGTCTGCTGGGACATCCCGCACCGGTACGGACTGGTGTACCCGTGCTCCGGTGCGCTCGCCGAGGCCGGACGCACTCCCGTGCCCGAGGCCCTGGGTGCGCTGATCGGCCCGGCGCGGGCGGCCGTCCTGATGCTGCTGGCCTCCCCGCTCAGCACGACGCAGCTCGTCGCGCTGACCGGCCAAGGGCTGGGGTCGGTCGGCCGCCATCTGCGGATCCTGCTGGACGCCGGACTGGTCCGCCGCCGCCGGGCGGGCCGCTCCGTGCTCTATTTCCGTACCGAGGCGGGCGACATCCTGGCGCGCGGCGCGGGCTGAGGAGAGGCGAAAGCGCCCGGTGCACGCCCCCGCGCGCCCCCGGCCGTCGCCCTTTCACGGCGGGGCGACGAGCGGATACGCATGAGTACGGGGTGCGCTCCGCATGGGTGGCGCGCATGTACGAGTCGTGACAACGGTGACTATGGGCACCGTTCGTCGTTGTGACAACTTCTCTCTCGCCGCGAACGACGCGACTGACGCGAATGGACCGAGCGAGGGGGCCGAGGGTGAATCCGGAGTACGCCGCGTACTGCCAGGCGGACCGCCGCTTCTACGACGCACCCCACCGTTCGCTCGGACCGGGCGGCGGGGCCGCCGGCGAGGAGCGCTCGTCGTACGCACCGCTCCGTGGCCCGGAGCCCGAGGGGTGGACCCGCTCCCGTCGCGGTGACTGGCTCTCCTTCAGCCCCGACGGGCTGCGGCTGCCGCCCCAGGGCTGGAAGATCCACATATCCGCCGCCCTCGACAATGCCGCCTCCGTGCTGGACCGGGTCGTCGGCCACTGTCTGGAACACCGGCTGGCCTTCAAGTGCATACCGAACGCCGGGTTGTTGGCCCTGCGGAACGCCAAGTACGCGGACCGGGCGGGCAGCGGGAAGTTCATCACCGTCTACCCGCCGTCCGAGGACGCGTTCCCCGAGGTGTGCACCGCCCTGATGCAGCTCCTGGAGGGCGAGCACGGCCCGTACATCCTGAGTGACCTGCGGTGCGGGAACGGGCCCGTGCACACCCGGTACGGGGCGTTCGCCGCCCGCTTCTGCTCCGGCCCGGACGGGCGGCCCGTGCCCGCCGTCGCCGATCCGCAGGGCCGGCTGGTCCCGGACGACCGGGGCCCGTCCTTCCGCGTCCCCTCCTGGGTGACCCCGCCCGGCTTTCTGACGCCGCACCTCGAAGCGCGGGCCGCCGTGGGCCTCGGCGACCTCCCGTACACCGTGGAGAAGGCGCTGCACTTCTCCAACGGCGGCGGGGTCTACCTCGGCCGCGACACCCGTACCGGCGAGCAGGTCGTCCTCAAGGAGGCCCGCCCGTACGCCGGTCTGGCCGCCGACGGGGCGGACGCCGTGGCCCGGTTGGAGCGGGAGCGGACCGCCCTGGAGCACCTGGCCGGGCTGGACTGCGTACCGGCCGTCCGGGACACGTTCGAGGTCGGTGACCACCACTTCCTGGTCCTCCAGTACATGCCCGGCACCACCCTCAACACCGTCTTCGCCCGCCGCTTCCCGCTGGCCCAGCAGCACCCTTCGGCTGAATTGCTGGATGAACACGCGGCGTGGGCCGAGGAGTTGTACGGGAAGGTCGAGGAGGCCGTCGAGGCGGTGCACGGCCGGGGCATCGTCATCAGCGACCTGCACATGAGCAACGTCATGGTCGACGAGGAGACCTCGCGGATCGCCCTGCTCGACTTCGAGGCCGCCTTCCCGGCGACCGAGCGCCGCCGCCAGATCGTCGCCAACCCGGCCTTCGTCGCCCCGCCCGACCGGCGCGGCACGGACATCGACCGGTACGCGCTGGCCTGTCTGCGGCTCGCCCTGTACCTGCCGCTCACCACCCTGTTCGGCATCGACCGCACGAAGGCCGCCGGGCTCGCCCGGGACATCGCCCGCGCCTTCCCGGTCACGGAGGAGTCGCTGCGGCCGGCGGTCGAGGAGATCCTGCGGGACGTACGGAACACGGGGGAGGCGGCTTCCCGCGACACGGCGGAGGCGGCTGCCCGCGCCACGGGGGAGGCGGCGTCCCGGCCCGCTCGCGTGTCGGCTTCGGCGTCGGCTCCCGGCGCGGCTCCCGCTACGGCCCCCGGCACGGCCTCCGTACCCGACCTCCGCGACTGGCCGCGCACCCGCGACGCTCTGGCCCGCTCCATCACCGCCTCCTGTACGCCGGAGCGCGAGGACCGCTGTTTCCCCGGGGACATCGCCCAGTTCGCCACCGCCACCGGCGGCCAGTCCTTCGCGTACGGGACGGCTGGAGTGCTCTACGCCCTCCACGAGACCGGTGCCCCACCGTGCGCACCGGCCGAGGACTGGCTCCTGCGGCACGCCAAGGACCCGGCCTCCGGCAGCCCCCTCGGCTTCTACGACGGGCTCACCGGAATCGCCTGGACCCTGCACCGGATCGGCCGCGCAGCCGAGGCCGCCGACCTCCTCCGGATCGTCCTCGACCAGCCCCTGGAGGGCCTCGCGCCCGGCCTGCACAACGGGTACGCGGGTATCGGCCTCGCCCTCGACGACCTGGCCCGCACCGCGTCCGCCACCGACGCCCCGGCCCTGTCCGCCGCGGCCGCCCGCTGCACCGCACTCGCCGTCCGCGCCCTCACCGGCGCTCCGCCGTCGCCCCGCACCGGACTGCTGCACGGCGCGAGCGGCATCGCCCTGCTGCTGATCCGCCGGTACGCGACCACCGGGGACACCGCCCTGCTCGACCTGGCCGCCGCCGCACTCCGCCGCGACCTGGAGCGCTGCCGGGCCGGGGACGACGGGTCACTCCTCGTCGTCGAGGGCAAACGGCTGATGCCGTACGTCGGTTCGGGCAGCGCCGGTATCGCGTCCGTCATCGACGCCTACCTCGCGCACCGCCCCGACCCGGAGCTGGAGGCGGCGGGCCGGGCCCTGCTCCCGGCCGCGCTCTCCGCCTTCTACGTCCAGCCCGGACTGCTCAGGGGCTCCGCCGGACTCCTGCTGCACCTCGCGGCCACCCCGCTGTGCGAACCGGCCGACCGGCAGCGCGCCATCGACCGCCACACCGATCTGCTGGGCAGTCACGCCCTGGCGTACGGCGGCGGACTCGCCTTCCCCGGCGAGCAGTTGATGCGCCTGTCGATGGACCTGGCCACCGGGACCGCCGGCGCCCTCCTCGCGCTGGGTGCCGCTGCCGGCCGCCCCACCGGACTTCCCTTCCTGCCCGCCGCACACGGAGCCCGCACCGGACTTCCCGTCCCGCCCGCCGCTCCGGCGGCGCACTCCGGCCGCGCGAGCGGCCCCACGAACCGGCCCCGCCAGGGGTCGTCGGACCGGCCCCACCCGGGGTCGTTCTAGCACCACCGCCCAAGCACCACCACCGTCCCCGAAAGGACACATCATGGCGCTTCTCGACCTTCAGGCGATGGACACCCCGGCCGAGGACTCCTTCGGCGAGCTCGCCACGGGTAGCCAGGTCTCGCTGCTGGTCTGTGAGTACAGCTCGCTCAGCGTGGTCCTCTGCACCCCGTGACCTCGTGACGCACGCCGTCCGGTCCACCCAAGTCCCACGGGTGGGCCGGACGGCCCCGTCCGTCACCGACCGCTCCCGAGCCGGAAGGCCACCACGTGCGGCTGCACCCCCGCCCGGCCACGGCGTCCGGCACCCGGCGGCTCTCCCGGCTCCACCCGGCCGCCCTCACCTGGCTGTTCCTCTGCTCCACCGGCGGGGCGCTCGCCGCCCTCGCCCTGCCCGCCGCCCTGGGTCACACCGTCGACCGGCTCGTCTCCGGCGGGCCCGTGCCCTGGTCCGGGCTGCTGCTCTGCGCCGTCCTGACCCTCGCCGAGACCGGGTTCGACGCGGCTGCCGCCGTGACCGGCACGACCACCACCGCCCGGCTCACCGCGTCGCTGCGCACCCGCACCGCCGCCCGGGTCCTGGCCGCCGAACCGCGCAGAGCCCTCGCCCTGCCCACCGGCGACCTCACCGCCCGGCTCACCGCGCGTACCGCCGACGCCGCCTCCGCGCCCGTCACCGCCGCCGGAGCCGTCGCGGGCGTCCTGCTCCCGCTCGGCGCGCTCGTGGGCCTCTTCCTCATCGACGTGTGGACGGCCGCCGCCCTCCTCCTGGGCGCACCCCTCCTCGTCGTCCTGCTGCGCACCTTCACCCGGGGCACCGCCGACGCCGGGGCCGACTACCAGCGCGCCCAGTCGCTCATCGCCCACCGGCTCACCGAGGCCCTGGAGGGCGCCGACACCATCCGCGCCGCCCGCACCGCCGCCCGCGAACACCGCCGGGTCCTGGAGCCCCTGGCCGCCCTCGCCGAACACGGCCGCCGCACCTGGACGGTGTACGGGCGGGCCGTCGGCCGCAGCGGCCTCCTGCTGCCCCTGCTCATGCTGCTGGTCCTCGCGGTCGCCGGACTCCGGCTCGGCGCGGGCACGATCGGCGTCGGGGACCTGGTCGCCGCCTCCCGTTACGCGAGCCTCGCCGTCGGCATCGGCTCCCTCACCGGCGCGCTCGGCTCCCTGGCCCGCAGTCGCGCCGCCGCCCGCACCCTCGACCCCCTCCTCACCCTCGCCCCGCTGCCGCACCGCGGCCTGGGCCCGGTCCCCGACGCACCCGGGCACCTCGAACTCCGGGATGTCGGCGTCCACCAGGACGGCGACGGCCGACCCCTGCTGACCGGCGTCCACCTGACCATCCCCGGCGGCACGTCCCTGGCCGTCGTCGGGCGCTCCGGATCCGGCAAGTCGCAGCTCGCCGCGGTCGCCGGGCGGCTGCTCGACCCGGACACCGGCAGCGTGCTGCTGGACGGCGTCCCGCTGGACGGCATGGAACCGGCCCGGCTCCGCCGCGAGGTGGCGTACGCCTTCGCCCGGCCCGCCCTCCCCGGGACCACCGTGGAGGACACGATCGCCTACGGCCCCTGGACCGCCCCGCCCGAAGCCGTACGCGCCGCTGCCCGCGCGGCCCGCGCAGACGGGTTCCTCGCGCTGCTCCCGTACGGCTACGCCACCCCGGTCGCCGACGCCCCGCTCTCCGGCGGCGAGCGCCAACGCCTGGGTCTGGCCCGCGCGTTCGCCCACCCGGGCCGACTGCTGATCCTCGACGACGCGCTGTCCAGCCTCGACACCGTGACCGAGCACCACGTCCGCCGCGCCCTGGACGCGCGGGCCGGGCACTGCACCCGGATCATCGTGGCCCACCGGCTGTCCTCGGCCGCACGGGCGGACCGGGTCGCCTGGCTGGAGAACGGCCGCCTCCGGGCGACGGGCCGCCACGAGGAACTGTGGGCGGACCCGGACTACCGGGCGGTCTTCCGCACGGACACACCGGGCGAGCACCTGGAGCGGACCGGAACGGAGGCGGCGCGATGAAGGAGAACGAGCCCGAGCGCGAGACCGCGAAGGCCAACACACCCGGCCCCCGCCGCGAGGACGTGAGCGGCGATACGGCGACCCGCCCCGGGCGCGGACCCGCGCAGCGGGACACCACGCAGCGCGAGAGCGGGGGGGCCGCCCCCCCCCGGCCCCCCCCGGGGGGGGCCCCCCCCCCCCCCCCC
>NZ_JAFEUF010000033.1:37226-43634 GCF_016901035.1 Streptomyces durocortorensis | reverse complement strand
CTCCCCGAGCGCCCCGTCTCCGCATCGACGTCACCCTCCCGAACGGTAAGAACACGGAACGCAGGTTCGCGCACCGTAAGGCTCGACGCGCACGGTCGCGCACCGTAAGGCTCGGAACGCACGACCGCACACCGCTGAAGACTCGGGCCGCACGACCGCACACCGTTGAAGACTCGGGCCGCACGGTAGGGGCAAACCTCACAACTCTCCAGACTTCTCCCGCTTCTCCTCCCCCGCCCTCTTCTCCCCGCCGTCACCGTCCGGCAGTACCGTGTGGTCCATGCGCCCCGACACGCCTGCCGACCACACCACCGAAGCCGAGCGTCTGCTCCGCACCGCGGCGCAGTACCCCGAGGACCACGAACCGCTGATCCTCCAGGCCGCGGCCCACCTGGAACTCGCGGGCGACCGCGCCCGCGCGAGCACCCTCTACGACGACCTGCTCGGGGCCCCCGAGTCCACCGTCGACAACCCGCACCTGATCAAGGCCCTGAAAGCGGCCAACCTCTGGGAGTACGATCACGAGGCCGAGGCCCGGGCGATCATCGACGGCATCCGCACGGCGGGCCCGCTGAACGCCGCGCCGTGGCAGGTGGCCGCGGAGACCCTGGAGGCGCACGACGAGCTGGAGAAGGCGCACGACTTCCTCTCCACCGCGCTGACCCTGCTGCTGGCCCCCGGCGAGGAGGTCCCGTACGCCACGCAGTCCCTGCTGACCGGCCGGCACCGGGTGCGCCGGCTGATGGGCCTGGAGCACGACGCCTGGGACGAGCTGGCGGGCGAGCTGAACACGGCTCCGGTCCCCCTGGACGAACTGCACGACCCGAAGCGCCTGTGGTCGCTGGGCTCGTCGGACC
The DNA here is from genome assembly GCF_016901035.1 of Streptomyces durocortorensis. Lineage (GTDB taxonomy): Bacteria > Actinomycetota > Actinomycetes > Streptomycetales > Streptomycetaceae > Streptomyces > Streptomyces durocortorensis. The sequence continues at coordinate 42,777 of NZ_JAFEUF010000033.1, read as the reverse complement.
CGGTCGAGCTGAAGGCCGAGATCACCCGCCTCCGCGCGGAGCTGGGCACGTACCGCACGGCGCTCTCCCGCCCGTTCCCGGTCGCGGTCCTGCACTGGCCGGCGACCGAGCTGCGCGAACTGCTCACCGCGTACCCGGCGTTGACCGAGGAGTACGTGGACCACGCCACGCACCTGTCCCGCCTGGAGGCGTCCCTGCGCGACCTCCACGCCACGGGCACCCCGAACCTGGGCATCGTGACGGGCACGGTCCCCTCGTACGAGGCGTTCGCCGCCTCGGAGGCCGCGTCCCCGTCCGACCCGGGCCTGCTCCCCCAGTACGCCACCACCCTCGCCGCCCGAGGCCGCGCCATCCCGTGGCCGCCGTCGTACGCGAACCCGGGGCCGACCGCCGGGCAGTTCACACAACGTTTCCCGGATGTCAGACCTTTCCCATACGATCACATTTCAACAATCGTCTCAGGGCCGACGTCCCCACACGGGCCCCGTTCCAGTGTGCGAGGAAGTCGTCATGTCGCCCTATCAGCCTTCTGCGGACTGGCAGTACGAGGTCCCGACATCGGGGAGCAAGCGCCTGCCGCCCGCGGCCCGTTACGTCGAGTCGCTGACGCACCAGGGATACGGCTTCGAGGCGGCCGTCGCCGACCTCGTCGACAACTCCATCGACGCGGGCGCCCGTAACGTCGTGGTCAGTTTCCTCCGGGACGACCAGCGGCTCGTGGGTCTGCTGGTGGTGGACGACGGATCCGGCATGAACGACGAGGCCCTCGACACCGCCATGACGGTCGGCGGACGCCAGGAGTACGGGGACAGCGCACTCGGTCACTTCGGCGCCGGGCTCAAGGCGGCCTCGCTCTCGCACGCCGACTCGCTCACCGTGATCAGCCGCACCAAGCGCAGCCCGTCGACCGGCCGCCGCTGGCTGACCGCCAGCGCCCGGGCCGACTTCACCTGCGACATCGTGGATCCGCGCTACTGCCAGGCGCTCGTCGACCGCTACGACGGCCTGATCGAGTGGCACGGCACGATCGTCCGCTGGGACCGGGTCCGGGCCTTCGAGACGATCACCACCGGCCAGGCCGACCGTTTCCTGAACGACGCCATCGAGAAGCTGGAGACCCACCTCGGTCTCCACCTCCACCGCTTTCTGGCCCGCGACGACTTCAACGTCGACATCGTCGTCGAGGACGTGACGACCCGGGAGGAGCTCGATCACCGCGGCGTCGAGCCGATCGACCCGTTCGGCTACCGGATCTCCGGCCGGCCCGGCTACCCGCGCACCTACACCGCCCCGGTGGAGGGTGTCGGCGAGGTCGCGCTGAACGCCCACATCTGGCAGCCGAAGTCGCCGCTCGTGAGTTTCCGGGGCATCGGCCCGCTCGCCGAGCGCCAGGGGTTCTACATCTACCGCAACGACCGGCTCGTCCAGGCGGGCGGCTGGAACAACACCCGCAGCCCCGAGGGCCACCTCGCCCTCGCCCGTATCGCCGTGGACCTGCCCGCCGAGAAGAACGACGTCTTCAGCCTCACGGTCAAGAAGGACGGCGTGAGCGTCACCCCGGCCTTCGCCCGCGGCCTGGAACAGGCGACGGACGGCGCCGGGAACGAATTCGCGGCCTACGTCCAGGAGGCGGTGGCGACGTACCGGGAAGCGGCCCGGCGCGCCACCGAGCCCCAGCGCAAGGCGGTCCTGCCCGCCGGCAAAGGCCTGGACCCCCGCCTGAAGCGCACGCTGCGCGACGAACTGCCCGAGCTGGAGGGCGAGGACCCGATCACGTTCCGCTGGGACAGCCTGCCCTCCGACGTGTTCTTCGACCTCGACCGCGAAGAGCGGGTGGTGAAGCTCAACAAGGAGTACCGCCAGGTCTTCAACGGCGGGCGCCGGGGCGGTCTGAACGACGCCCCGGTGGTGAAGAGCATGCTCTACCTCATGGTCAACGAGATCTTCCAGAAGGAGCGGGTCCGGGCCACCCACCTCGACAACATCGCCCTGTGGAACAGCGTCCTGGTGACGGCCGCGCGCTGCGAACTGGCGCGCTGACCACTCCAGTCCGAGCCGCCCCTCTACACGACCGGGAAGAGATCCGCCCGTGACCGACCACCTGCTCCACCTCCACGGAGACGTCCTCGCCGCGATGCGCCGCGGGCCCAGGAACTTCGCCAAGCTCGCCTTCGCCCTCGCCGAGGACGAGGAGCCGGCCGACACGGACCAGGGCGACTTCCGGGACCGCATCACAGCCGCGGGCTCCGGCGACGAGCTGACCGCGCTGTGGCACCGTACGCTCACCGGCTGGGACCTGGCGGTGCAGGCGGACTGGTCGACAGCTCCGCCCCGTACGGACGAGCGGCGCGCGGACGCGTACGACCGCCTGGGCTTCGACACCGCACTGCGCAAGGTCCTCGACCACGCCGTCCCGGTCTTCAAGGAGCCCGGCCCCACGATCATCAGCACCACACCGACCTGGTGGTACTCCCGCGACACAGCAGCGGTCCGGTCCTTCTACTGGACCGCGTACGAACAACTCCTGCGCCGCAAGGGCTGGTCGGACGCCGCCGTGGCGGGCCTCGACGAGGCGAGCCACGCCGTGGTCGAACGGCTGGCGGACCCGACGCGCCCCGATGCCTACGGAGCCCGGGGCCTGGTCGTGGGCTACGTCCAGTCCGGCAAGACCGCCAACTTCACGGGCGTCACGGCCAAGGCCATCGACGCGGGCTACCGCCTCGTCATCGTCCTAGGCGGCACCCTGAACCTGCTGCGCGGACAGACCCAGCGCCGCCTGGACATGGAACTGATCGGCCAGGAGAACATCCTGCGCGGCGCGGACCCCGACGACCCGGAAGCCCTGATCGGCGTCGACTACCAGGACGACGAGGACTGGCCGGAGAAGTTCGTGAGCCACCACGGCCGCCCGTCCACGCTCGGCGCCTTCGACATCGAGCGCCTCACCACCCGGGACGACGACTACAAGAGCCTCGCCACCGGAATCCGCGCCCTCGAATTCGACAAGCAGATCCGCACACAGCCGCTGTACGCGCCGGACAACCTCCACCGGGCCGCGACCCGCGTGATGGTGGTGAAGAAGAACAAGTCCGTCCTGAGCAAGCTCATCAAGGACCTCAAGAAGATCGGCGGTCCGCTGCTCTCCGAGATCCCGACGCTGATCATCGACGACGAGTCGGACCAGGCGTCCGTCAACACGACGGACCCGAAGAAGTGGGATGAGGGCAAGGTCACCCGTACAGCGATCAACGGCCAGATCTCCCAGTTGCTCGGGCTCCTCCCCCGCGCCCAGTACGTCGGGTACACCGCGACGCCCTTCGCCAACGTCTTCGTCGACCCGGGCGACGGCGACGACATCTTCCCGCGCGACTTCCTGATCTCGCTGCCGCGCCCGACCGGATACATGGGCGTCCAGGACTTCCACGACCTGGACCGCACGGATGAGTCGGCCGTCGGGAGCGCCGAGCGAGCGCACGTCCGCGGCATCTACGACGACGCCCACGACGACCGGCTCGCCGAGGCCCTCGACGCCTTCATCCTCACAGGCGCCCTGAAGCTGTACCGCGCCGCCCACGACCCGTCCCTGGAAAGCCACTTCCGACACCACACGATGCTCGTCCACGAGTCCGTACGGATGGCCGAGCACGCGGACCTCGCCCTGCGGATCAGTTCGATGTGGCACCAGGCCGGCTACACGAGCCAGGAGGGCCACTCCCGTCTGGAGGCCCTCTTCACCTCGGATTTCCAGCCCTTCGCCGACTCCGGCCTCCCCACGCCCGCGTCGTACGAGGAACTGCGACCGCACGTCTCCCGCGCCCGCCAGCTGATCAACTCGGGCGGAACACCGGTGCTCGTCGTCAACGGCGACACAGAACGCGACTACGACCAGCCGGATCTGGACTTCGACCGCACCCCGAACGTCTGGAAGATCCTCGTCGGCGGTACGAAGCTGTCGCGCGGCTTCACCGTCGAGGGCCTGACGGTGACGTACTACCGCCGCAGGACCCAACAGGCCGACACCTTGATGCAGATGGGCCGCTGGTTCGGCTTCCGCCCCGGCTACCGCGACCTGGTACGCCTCTACATCGGCCGCGCGGAACCGGCGGGCAAGACGAGAACGGTCGACCTGTACGAGGCGTTCGAGGCGATCTGCCGCGACGAGGAGACGTTCCGCGCCCAGCTCACCCGCTACGCCACCCTGGTCGACGGCAAGCCCCAGGTGACCCCGGCCCAGATACCGCCCCTGGTCTCCCAGCACCTCTCCTGGCTGAAGCCGTCCGCCCGCAACAAGATGTTCAACGCGGAGCTGGTCGAGATCCGCTCCCCCGGCGAATGGGTCGAACCGACGGCCTACCCGACGGCTCCGGCGGACCTGCGCCACAACGCGGAGGTGTGGCGGCCGGTGCTGGACCTGCTCGGCGGCGACCCCATCACGCTACGGCGCGACGCATCCGCCGGGGGCGACAGCTTCGAAGCGCAGGTCAGCACGCTCGATCACGAGGAGTTGCTCAAGGTCCTCTGTGACCTGCGGTGGTCGATCCCCTCCGAATTCTCGCCCCACCTGGAGTCCCTTCTCTCCGCCGGCGAGCAAGGCGAGGGCATCGACGACTGGCTGGTGATCCTCCCGCGGCAGACATCGTCCCGTCGTGTCGAGGCGAGCGTCCTGGGGTCCACCCCCCTCTCCCTGGCCCACCGCTCCCGGCGGCGTGGCGATGTCTTCGGCGCCATCGGTGAGCCGAAGCATCGCGAAGCCGCACGCCGGATCGCCCGCGCGAACGACGAGGCAAGCCGGTCCGGTGACGAGACCCTGGAATTGTTGGCACGTGATCGACGCGGCGTGGTCGTGCTCTATCCCGTGGTGGAGGAAAAGCCCCCGGCCCTGTCCCCGACCGGAGCGATAGCCCCGGAGGACCTTGTCATGGCCTTCGGTCTGGTCGCGCCCGGTTCGTCGAGCGCCCCGAAGAGAAATCTGGTGCGTTTCCGGACCATCGATTCGACCAGAGGAGACTTCGCGATCATCGAACGCGGGGCGGACGGTTCGTAGGAGACTGGTGGTGATGAGCACGGTCGAACCCTCGTCCCCCGGCGTCTCCGCCCGGATGAGCCGCCAGGTGAGCCGCGACACCAAGCCCGAGGTCGCGGTGCGGAAGTTGTTGCACGCGGCGGGCTATCGCTTCCGGGTGAACACCCGGGTGCCGGACATGCCCCGGCGCACGATCGACATCGCCTTCACCCGGGCCAAGGTCGCCGTGATGATCGACGGCTGCTTCTGGCACGGCTGCCCCGTGCACGCCACGCAACCGAAGGCGAACGCCCAGTGGTGGCGGGAGAAGCTGGACCGGAACATGGCCAGGGACCGGGAGACGACCGAGCATCTGGCTGCGGCGGGATGGACCGTGCTGCGATTCTGGGAACACGAGGCGCCGGCCGGGGGCCCCCCCCCGGGGGGGGGGGCGGGGGGGGGGCGGGGGGCCGGGGGGAAAAACGGGGGGCGGGGGCGAACCGGCGGGGGGTGGTTGTGGGGGGGGGGGGGGGGGGGCGCGCGGGGGGG
>NZ_JAFEUF010000033.1:13281-37218 GCF_016901035.1 Streptomyces durocortorensis | reverse complement strand
GGGGTTTAGGGGCCCCGTCAAGCGCCCCTGGCCGGGGTCCCCCCCGGCCTTGGGGGGGGGGGGGGGGGGCCCGGGGGGGGGGGGGGGGGGCCCCGCGGCCCGGGCGGCCCCCGCCGAGCAGGTAGCGGCGGCGGTCGAGCGACGGCGGACAGAGATCAAAGGCGGGGGCCTGTGAACAAGCTGCGGTTCGTCGATGTGTGTGCCGGTGCCGGGGGACTCGCGCTGGGACTCGAAGGGGCGGGGTTCGAACCCGCGCTACTGCTCGACAAGAAGCGAATCGCCTGCGAGACCCTGCGGTTGAACCGGCCCGAGTGGAACGTCCTGGAGATGGATCTTCTGGACTTCGACCCCTCCGAGCACCGGCACACCTACGACGTGGACCTTCTGTCCGCAGGTCTGCCCCGGGTGAAGTCCAGCGCGACCGTGGCGAGGACCGAGACGGAGGAGGAGCTGCGACTCCTGGAGGCCGCGGTACTGCTCGCCCCCTCCATCCAGCCCCGTGCACTGATCATCGAGAACGTTCCGGGCCTCGTGGACTCCCCCAAGTTCGAGGACACGCGGGAGTTCATCCGCAAGGAGCTCGAACACCTCGGCTACCGCTTCCGCTGGTTCGTCCTGAACGCAGCCGACTTCGGCGTACCACAGGACCGCAAGCAAGGGGTGCTCGTCGCGCTGAAGGAGCAGTACTTCGACGCGTTCGTGCCGCCGGCCCCGACGGTCACGGAGCATCTGCCGGTAGGTCGAGCACTGCGCCGGTCCATGGGCGCCCGCGGTTGGCCCGGGGCCGACGCCTGGGCGGCACAGGCCATCAGTGTCGCTCCGACACTGGTGGGCGGCTCGGACAACCGGGGAGGCGCGGACCTGGGGCCGACGGGGTCGAAGAAGGCGTGGGAACGGATGAGGGTCAATGGCGGAGCCTTGGCCAATGAGGTTCCGGGCCCGGACGACAACGTGTCGGGGATGATCAAGCTCACGGACGCGCAGGCGGCTTGTCTCCAGTCATTTCCGGAGGAGTGGAGGTTCGCCGGGAAGAAGACCGCGCGCTACCGGCAGATCGGGCACGCTTCTCCCCCACCCGTCGGAAAGGCGCTCGGAATGGCCGTTGCCACGGCCCTGAACAGCTGATTCGCGGACAGGCGGCAGGCTCCGAAGCATGCGGTATACCCAGCTGGACGGCCGGCTACACTTGCACACCATGACCCACCCCTCTTCTCCTTCACTTCCCCCTGCGAAATACGGGATCGTAGATCTTTTCGCAGGGCCCGGCGGCCTCGACATCGCCGCCACGATCATGAAGGACGAGGGCGTCGAGAGCATCGGCGTCGAGTGGGACGACGCCACCCGCGCCACGCGTGCGGCGGCCGGCCTCCTGACGACCGACGTGAAGGACGTCGCCGCGCTCGGCCCGTGCGACCCCTCCGTCGTCGAGGCGACCGTGCTCACCGGTGGGCCGCCCTGCCAGTCGTTCTCCGTGGCCGGCAGCCGCAAGGGGCATCAGGCTCTGGACGACGTGCTGCGCCTGGCCACGCGGCTTGCGGACCACGAGGACGAGGCTTCGTTCGATGTGGCCTGGAAAGAGGTCAAGGCCGAGACCGACGCGATGTCGGACGACCGGACCGGCTTCGTGCTGCAGCCGCTGCGCTGGATCATGGAGGCGAAGCTCAAGCGCCGCAGGCCGTACGAAGTGGTCGTGCTGGAGCAGGTGCCCACTGTGCTGCCGGTGTGGAAGCACTTTGTGGACATCCTCCGAAGGACGGGCTACGCCGCCGAGGCCCACGTACTGCACACCGAGGATTTCGGCGTCCCGCAGACGCGGCGCAGGGCGGTCCTGATCGCGCAGTTCGACCCGGGAAACGAGCACCGTAAAGTCCGCTTCCCCGAGGCGACGCACCAGCGCTATCGGAAGGGTGCCGTACGGCTGCCACCGACCCACGACCACCAGGACGGATCTCTGTTCCGCACGTCGCGCAGTGGGGGCGACGTCGAGCCCTGGGTGTCCATGGGGGACGCGCTGCGTGCCACGCGAACGGCGGAGTTCGTCATGGTCTCCAACTACGGGTCCGGCGGCGATCCCAAGAACCGCGGACGTCGCGAGTCCGGGGAACCGGCCCCGACGATCACCGGCAAGGTGCGCCGCAACCGCCTGTACCACCTCAGGAAGGACACCTCGGGCGAGATCGTGATCAGGCTGGAGGACGAGCTCGATCGCCTCTCCGCCCAGGAGGCCGGTCTCCTCCAGTCCTTCCCCGCCGCGTACCCGTGGCGATCCACCGACGTGGCGCAGCAGATCGGCAACGCCATCCCACCTCGCCTGTCGCTGCACATCCTGAGCATGGCGCTGCTTCGCGAGCCGCCGCAGGAGAAGTGGTACACGCTGATGAAGGAATGGCGACCGTCGGAAGAACCGCCGCTGTCATCGGTTCCGCCAGCAGCCGTTCGACGGTCGCCGCCGCCTCAGACCTCGCCGCCAGCCTCCTCGTCGGCACCGGGTCGTCCCCGTACCGGTGCTTCGGCGAAGAGCGCCGCGAAGTGAACGGCGAGCACATCCACCGATCGCTCCGGAACCTTCTCCTCGTACGGCCCGATGGGCAGGTCCCTGCGCGGCACCGCCGGGGCTGACTCTGCCGCCTCGATCCACTCCCGAAGGGGCCTGCCGTCCCGTTCCGCATCGGGCGCGATGACGTCGTACATCAGCGTCGCGGCGGAGGCGTTGATGGCCGCCACCAGTGCGTTCACCTCCCGGCCGGTCCGTACGGTGCCCCGATCCATCAGGCGCACCATTGCCTGGGCCGTCGGCCGGTGGTCGACCATGTCGATCCGCAGTCCGGTGTTCAGCATGTCCTGGATTCCACACACGGTCACCACCGGCGCGTAGTCGGGGCCATCGCGAAACAACTCGGCAGCCCACCACAGTCGCGCGAACGCCTGGGTGTACGCCGGGCCTTGGAATCGCCTGACGGCAACCTTCGATGCGCCGTCTTCCGACTTGGCCACCATGTGGCGCCAGACCACGTAGTCCGGAGCCACCCCCAGGGCCAGGTAGTTCCAGATACGGCGGTCGGCCGCCTCCCGCCGGGTGAGCCTGAGCGTCGCGTGGAGGCGGGGGGCCAACCAAGCGTCGGCGTTGGTCGGTCGGTCGTCCCGGAACTGATACATCGCGTCGTCGATCAGGTCGCGCACCGGGGCCAGTTCCGCACGACTCTCACCATCGTGCGGCAGTGGTTCGGTGGTCTTGTTGAGCGCTATGGCGGGCGCGTCCTCCTTGCCCGAGAGCAGCCCTTCGGTGAGGTACTGCGCCGCGTTGAGATCCGCGAGCAATGCCAGGCGTTCCGGCAGGAAGTTCGGCTTGTCGGTCATGCGTCGGCCCCCCGGTGGATGCTGTCCAGGCCACGGATGGTGGCGCTCAGCGCCTTGGGCACGTCGCCCCTGCGCGTGGCGGCGTAGTGGATGCGCGGTTGGAGATCGGTCCATCCGGATGTTCCGGTCCGTCGCCGATGGACCTCGCTCAGCGCGTCCTCGACCGGGAGGTCGGGCACGACGTCGGGCAACATCTCGCGCAGCACCTCACCTCTCCAGTCGCGAGGGAACAGCGGTGTGCCGTCGTCCTCGATCTCCAGGTCGCCGATGGCGGTGTGGAAGACGGCAGTCCACACGTCCGTGCACATCTGGGCGATGAGCAGATCCCGCACCATGTTGTCGACCGAGGTGCCGTTGCCACCGACGAGGTCGGAGACTCCCTCGAAATCCTTGTTGATGTGGACGACGGGCAGGTCGCCGGACGTGTCCACGGCCCAAGGCACCTCCTGGAAGCGACGCAGCCACTGCGGGCCCTCGCGGAATCCGACCTCGACGACCTCGAGTTCCCTTTCACGCAGCGGGGCTTCGGCCTTCAGGTCGATGATCCAGTCCTTGGCCGAAGCCGCGATCTCGCGTCCCGCCACACCATCCACCGTGGCGACGACGTGGACGGACATCGTCGCCCGGTCCAGGTGGTCCGCACGCCACAGGTCGAGCTGCCCCTCCCACTTGCGACCGTTTTCGGCACCGGGGGTGAGGGCCGTGGAGATCCGTGTGTTGGTGGCCCCTTCACTCAGCACGACGACAACCGCCAGGTCCGTCCACGGGCTGTCGGGAGCGGTCGCTCGGCCCGGCACGGTGGCCGACACCTTCATACGGAGCCACTCCCAGTCGTCCCGTCCCGTCGAGCCGGGCGCGACGACCTGCTCGATGGCGGAGAAGGCGCTGGTGTCGAGGGGATCCCTGATGTCGTCCGGGCCCCGCAGTTCGACGGAGGTGACCCGGAGCGACACGACACCGGGAAGTCGCTGATACGGGAATGCCCTCATGCCTGGGCCCCCTTGTCGGTGCGGAGTTCCACGACGAGGCCGCTGAACTGGGCGCGTACAGGATGGGTGGTTACGTCGGTGGTTCCCCGGAAGGTCGCGGTGCGCGCGCCGGGGGCGAAGCGGATCGTGCCGTCGACGACTTCGCAGTTGTGCACGGCGACCAGCTCCGACCAGGCCAGAACCGGTCGGGGCCCGGAGCGCACATCGAGCTTGGCCACCGGTGCGGGGCGCCAGGAATCGCCGCCGGCGGGGATCTTCATCTCGGCCGTGACGCACCACGCACCGCTGTCGTCGATCCTGGCGTCGAGCTCCTCCAGCGTCGGCGGGCCGGCCGGGGGCGTGGGTCGAGCCGTCTTGCGCCCTCCCACGGACAGACGCTTGCGCAGTCGTTCCGGGCCGCCCTTGCGACTCTTCTTGGGCAGGGCGACCAATTCGCGCACGGCCTTGTTCGCCTGGTTCGTGAGTGCGCCGATTCGTCGGTACGCGGAGGGCGAATACAGCATGCGCAGCTCCTCGGTCTGCCCCCACTTGTCGTGCTCGGGCGGTTCGGAGGCACGCAGGAAGGCCTCGGCCTCGTCCGCGAAGGGAGCGTCCTCCCCTGCCGCTCTGCCCGCGAGCAGGACTGCCTGGAACGGGTTGGTGCCCACCGGAAGACCGGGCACCCAACCGATCTTGACCGTCATGCGGTTGCCCCGCATGGTCGTCACCCGGTTCGGCTTTCCGTCGTCGCCGTCCTCTGCCTCCGTGACCAGCACGACCGCCCGGTGCTCGACCGCGTTTCCGTGACCGGCGGGGGCGGGGACCATCAGGGGCACGGTCGCCATGGCCACCTGCCCGGTCTCCGTCATCCGGTCGACGGTCGTACCGTCCAGGAACGCCTGCAGTGCGCGAGTCCGGGAGGGTTGGGTCTCCCGGGGGTCGACCCGCGTCTCGGGGATGATCTCCACTCCGTTGCGGAGCGTCCTCACCGATGCCTCCAGCAGGGGCCGCTGTTTGCCACCGCCGGTCATGGCCGCCCAGAAGTTCCGGCCGAGCGCGTCCTTGAGGCGGTGGTGCATGCGGTGCACGCTGTCGTCGTCCTCGACGTCGGCGTCGGTGTCCGTCCCTTCGACGAGGCTGGCCACGTCGTGCGCGCCAACGATCAGGAAGGACGTGCCGGGCTCGGCGCTCTCCCGGGTGAGGTGGAGGCGCTCGACGCTCTCCTCGTCCGCCCACCACGAGCGGGCCACGTTCACGTCCTCCGCGTCCGGGTCGGGACGACCGAACCAGGCGGGGCCGGCCCACGGCTTTCCGTCCACCTTCCGCCAGGGAAGGTCGAGCCGTCCGACGAGCCGACGCTCGGTCCGTCCTTCGTGCGGCTCCGACAGGGTGGAGTTCATGAGGACCAGGCCGAGGCGGCTGGTCGCCCAGAGCGTCGCTTTGCCGAGGCCGTAGGACCCCCCGGCACCGCTCACCGACTTCTGGCTGTCGAGCTGCCGACGCACGACGGCGGCGAAACGACCGGTTTCGTAGTCGTCGCCCGTCAGCCCGGAGGCGTTGTAGTCGTCGATACGGAGGAGCACCAAGCGGTCCCGGTCGTACATGTCGCTCAAGCCGCCCGCGATCATGCGCCCGACCTTCTGGTCCTGCTGTGCGGCCGCCTCGTAGTGGGGCAGCAGATCGTCCCAGCGAATCTCGTCCCGGAATCGAGCCAGAGCCTCGCCCGACAGTTCGTGCAGGGTGTATCGGACCCGGACCGGCTGGGCGAGATCGAGCCGTTCGTCGAGGCTGTTCTGGGTCGCCTCCCGGGCCAGGACGCCGACATCGGCCTCGAAGGCGAAGGCCGCCGCATTCCCGAACTCGCGCCCACCGTCGGCGTGTCCCGGACGGTGGTACCAGGAGATCGGCAGGCCGGCCAAGGTGTCGGCGGTGCGGGTGTGGATCGTGCCCAGGTCCGTGCCGAGCGCCTCCGCGATCTTGTGGATCGTCTCCTCGCGCGGCGTCGCGCGGCCAGTGATCCAGGCGGAGACGGCAGCTCGCGTCATTCCTACCCGCTGAGCGAGATCCGCCTGACTCATGCCCGACTGCTTCAGCTGGCGGGCGAGCCAGGGACCGAAGTCCATACCGGGGTCCAACCTCATCACTCCTCAGCTGCGGCGTAGGCCATGACCTGCACGATACACCCACCATTTGACACTGACGGCCCGTCCGACAAAGACGTTTGACACCTTCCTCCGAAGGCCTCCCTCCTGCCTTCAACCCATTGGAAATAAGTCCGGAGATACACCGAAGAGGGAAGCTCGGGCAGATTCACCCCTCTCATCCCTTTGCTCCTTGTGCGTCCGAAACGCATACCCCGCAAGCATCCCGAAGAGGAGGGAAATCGCTCGCGACAAGGCCTTGTGGGCAAGCATTTCGGTCATGTAGCTTCAAGGCGGGGACGCCTCACCCGGCGCGACCGAACCTTTCCTTTCCGGGGGCCTTTTTCGCATGCCATAAATCGCTTCAAGGACCGCAGAGGAAACCCGTCCGGGAAATAACCAAACCCCTTGCCCCGGCCGGAAGAATGCGCTTGGCTTTTGGAACGTTTACCGCTCACGTTCTTTTCGCTCCGGCCCGTCATCGACTTCCCCACTCCCGAAGAAACCTTTCCTCCTGGCGACCGCACCCGTCACCCCGTGCGCTCCCGCCCTTCTGCACGTGCGCCATTTTCCGTCACGCCCGGTACACATCCTCAGAGCCCAGGGGGCACCGCCATGAACATCGACCCGCCCGATCCGGACGACGGCCCGTTCGGACTCGTCGAACAGTACGACTCCATCGAAGACCCGTGCCTGCGGTCCGAGTTTCTCGATGCCGTCGGAACGACGCGTTCGTACATCAACGCCCTCCGGCTCCGGCGTGACAAGGCGGCGGCCGGCGATGCCCCCGCCCCGGAAGCATCCGGCCCGCCGGAGGACAAGGGTCCGCAGCGCCGCGTTCCGCGTCTGCCGCTCCGCAACCGTGGCATCACCACCCGCCCGCCGAAGTACGCGGGCTCCGTCCGGAACAAGCGCCGCCGGAACCGTGCGCGCCCGGAATTCGTCGTCATCATCTTCAAGCTCGACTGACCCGGCACATCGTCGGACCCGGAGCTCCTATCGTGGAGTCGGGGCAGGTCGCATCCCCCGCTGCCGCCGGCCCCGACTCCCCCGCGTTCAACTCACGGCCACGGATTGGAAGACTTTGAACCACCCCTATGTGACGGACAGTTCGGGCGAGACCTCCGTCATCCGGACGATCATCGATCAGTCGGCGCGCGTACTCGCGGCGTATCGGATCGATCCGGGGCTGATTCTTGAGCACGCCAACGGTGAACGGCGAATCACTCAAGGCGGTTACGGGGACCGCCAATTGTTCGAGCTCGTACAGAACGCCGCGGACGAGATCGCGCACTCCCCGGGCGGGAAAGTCCATGCCGTCCTCACCGATGCGAACCTGTACTGCGCGAACGAGGGCAAGGAGGTCACGGCGGAAGGCGCCGAGACCATTCTCCGCATGAGCGTTTCGAAGAAGCGTGGAGGCCAGATCGGCCGCTTCGGCGTCGGAGTGAAATCGGTCCTCGCCGTCACGGACACACCTCAATTCTTCAGCACCTCAGGGGCATTCGGATTCGACCGGGCCTGGTCGCACGAGGAGATCCGAAAGGCAGGCGGCGACGCGGTGGATGCCGATTTCGAGGCCCCCGTCCTGCGCATGGCCCGCCCCCTGGAGGCCGCAAAGGAGCGCTCCGCCGATCCGGTCCTCGACGAACTGCTCGGCTGGGCCACGACAGTTGTGCGCCTTCCTCTCCTGCCCGGAGCGGCCGATCGGCTCGGGCACGACATTCACGCGGTCGCCGGCGGCCACGGGGCCCAGCGGGAGTTCCCGGCACGCTTCCAGTTGTTCTCCCACCACGTGGGCACGGTCATTCTGGAGGACCGGCGGACCATGCCGCAGATCCGGCGGGAGATCACCGTCGAGCACGAGGGGGTCGTGCACACGGTCCACGAGGCCCGTACGGGCAAGCCGGACTCCCACGACACCTGGAAGGTGTTCACCCACGCCCACCGGCCCACCGAACGAGCACGGGCCGGCGCGGGCGAGATGCATGACCGCGCGACGATCGACATTTCGTGGGCCGTACCCGAGTACACCGGTGACACGGTCCTCACCGTCCCCAGGGGGCGGGGGGAATTCTGGTCGTTCTTCCCGACCAAGTACCCGATGACCCTGGCGGGCATCCTGAACGGAGCCTGGAAGACGAACGAGGACAGGCAGAACCTCCTCGACTCCAGCCCGTTCAACGAGGAGATCATCCAGGTCGCGGCGAAGCTGGTCGTCGCATCACTGCCACAGCTGGCCCCGGCCGGGGATCCCGGCGCCTATCTGCCCCTGCTCCCCGGTCGGACCAGGGAGTCGGAGACCCTCAACTGGGCCGACAGGTACCTGACCGAACAGGTCTGGAAGCTGACCGCCGAACTCCCTTCCCTTCCCGACCAGGACGGCGTCCTGCGGCTCCCCCGCGAGTTGCGCGTCCACCCCGCGCCGGTGGGCAAGACACCGCTCAAGCTCGAATGGCTCCGGATGTGGAGCGCCTACCCCGGGCGCCCGAAGGCCTGGGTCCACCCGTCCGTGGAAGCCGCCGAGTTCCGTGCCGGCAAGGTGGGGCACATTCTGGAGCAGACGAGGCAGGGGCGGGCGACCGTTCGGGAGTGGTTGGAGGCTCTGGTCACTGACGGTACGGCCGAGGCCTCCGCCGTCGCGATCCGCATTTTCGCCGCGATGGTCCGCGAGGGGTCGCCCTTCGCGGACCAGGCCCGCGCGGCCCGCATCGTGTTGACCGAGGAGAGCGGGCTGGTACCCGCCGTGGTGGGCAAGGTCTTCCGCCGGGCCGTCCAGGACGGACTGCGGGACGGCACGACATACGTGGATCCCGCTCTGTCCGAGGACGAGTCGCTCATCCACGACCTCAACACCATCGGCATCCGGGAGGCGGATTCCCGAGGACGATTCATCGGAGTTCTGGAGCAGGGCTTCACCGGCTACGGCCCACAGGACTGGGCGCGGTTCTGGGAGCTGTTCCACAGCGCGGGCGGCAGCCAGGTGAGCGGCGAGGTAGTCGCCCGCGTGCCCGACCCGATGTCGACGCTGTCGGTCCGCACCGTGGACGGTCGCTTCCACCGCATGCGGGACTGCCTCCTGCCCGGGCCCGTGGTGCCCTCCGACGGGAGCCGGGACCGGTCCGTCGCGGTGGACCTCGACTTCCACTCCGACGACCGAATGGTCTTCCACGAGTTCGGCCTGCGTGCGGCACCGACCGCCGGTCACCGTCCGTCCGAGGACGAAGCGTGGTTCGGCGAGTACTCGACGGCGATCTACGACAGCTATTGCCGCACCCTGAGCAGCAACGCGTCACGTCCGAGCATCACCAGGCTCAAGCTGGAGGGCTCCCCCGTCGGGGGGCCGTTGCACCTCCTGGAGCTCCTGTCGGACGAGGGGCGAGCGGCCTTCGTGAAGGCGCTGCCCGACGGAAGCGTCATCGACAGCTGGACCATGCAGTTCGGCACCCAGGTGTCCACACGCAAGCCCATCTACTCCCCGCTGCGCTGGATGCTGGCGCGGCTCGGCCGGATCCCCACCTCGCAGGGCGTCGTCCCGCTCTCCGACGCCGTGGGTCCTCAGCTGCACGCGTACGCCGATGTCCTGCCCGTCGCGGACATCAGCGCCGAGAAGGCCCGCAAGCTCCACCTGCCCACGCTGGTGGAGGACGTGCCGGCGAAGCAGTGGGCCCGCCTGCTCGAACAACTCGGCTCCAGTGACGACGACACTTTCGTCGGGCGTACGTACGTGATGCTGACGCGACTGGGGGTCGACTTCCCCGAGGGAGAGCTCACCCGTTGTCGAATCGGATCGGAGTGGTCCGCGCGGGAGGACGACAAGATCGCCGTCGCGGCATCCGAGGCGGAGTACCGCACGCTGCGTGCGGAGCAGATCCCGGCGCTGCTCGCAGGCAGTGACGAGGACGCCGCCCTGCTCGTCAAGACGTGGGGCATGCTCCGTTACAGCGACGTCGTCAGCAAGGAGACGCGGCATGTCGGCATCGGTGAGCCCACACTTCTGCACGACGAGTTCCCCACGCTCCGCCAGCGGATGGGAAATGCCGTCAACAATTACCGGCTGCAGCCCTGTTCCGAGCTGGAAGAGGTGACCCGTACCCCCCAGGGCAGCTGGCCAACGCCCCTCAAGAGCGCACTCCAGGGCAACACCGTGCTCGTCCTCGAACCCGCGGACCGACTCGCCGCCCTCGTAGCGGTCGACCGTGAGCTGCGCTGGGGACTGAAGGAAGCGGGATGCCGCGCGGTTCTCGACGCCCAGGAGCGGCAGGAGGCCGACCAGCAGCTCCAGGCAGCCCTGCGCCGGGTCCGGGAGGCGGAGAGCGTCGAGGAGAAGCTGGAACTGCTCATCGGCGAAGCCGCGCTCCGGGCGGGTCTGCCACCCGGCCTCCTGGAGAGCGAGCGGGCCGAGCTGGGGGACGTCGAGCCGTCGGCCCGCCGGATCGCACGGATGGCGTACAACGCCCACGGGGACGGCGTTCTGCAGATGCACGCCCGTGATCTGCTGGCCGCCTATCCGAGCCATGCGCCGTCCGGCTTCACCGGCTCCTCGCCCGCGGTGAAGTTCGTCTCCGACTTCGGCTTCCCCGACTCCTTCGCCGGCACCAGGACTCCGTCGCTGCCGCCGAGGATCGAGATTCCGGGCCCCACCGAGTTTCCTCGGCTGCACGACTACCAGGAACGCCTCGCGGCGAAGGTCTTCGCGATGCTCGACCGGTTCGCACCGCAGCGCGGGATGCTGTCGCTGCCCACCGGCGCGGGCAAGACCCGAGTGGCGGCGGAGGCCGTGATTCGCTGGGTCAAGTCCGTGGGAGAGCTGGACGGTCCCATCCTCTGGATCGCCCAGACCGAGGAA
This sequence comes from Streptomyces durocortorensis, assembly GCF_016901035.1. Classification (GTDB taxonomy): domain Bacteria; phylum Actinomycetota; class Actinomycetes; order Streptomycetales; family Streptomycetaceae; genus Streptomyces; species Streptomyces durocortorensis. The sequence goes on along the minus strand of NZ_JAFEUF010000033.1, from coordinate 25,903 downwards.
CTCTGCGAGCAGGCCGTCCAGAGCTGGAGCTTCGTCTGGTCGAAGGTCGGCGCGGAGAGCCCGCTCACCATCAGCAGGCTGTGGACCACCAACGAAGCGGGTCCGGTGAGCGACCGCCCGCACCTCGTGGTCGCGACGGACGCGAAGCTCCGCAACTGCCTCGACACCGAGGGATACACCTGGCTCCGGCGAGCGAGTCTGGTCATCGTCGACGAGGCGCATGTCGCCATCTCGCCCCAGTACACGAAGATCCTCGAGCAACTCGGCCTGACGGCACGGGATACGGGTCGTCATCTGCTGGGGCTCACCGCGACACCGTTCCGCAACACGAACGACGAGGAGACCCGACGCCTGGTCCAACGCTTCGGTGGCCAGCGCCTCGACGACGGTGTCTTCACTACGGGTGACGCCTACGGGGAACTGCAGGAACTCGGGATGCTGGCCAAGGTCGATCACCGGGAGCTCATCGGCGGAACCATCGAGCTGACCAACGACGAGAAGGAGCGGGCCGACCAGATGAGCCTGCTGTCGAAGGCCGCCGAGCAGCGTCTCGCCGGCGATCACGACCGCAACAAGCGCATTCTGGAGGAGATCGGCGAGATGCCCGCCGACTGGCCCGTCCTGGTGTTCGCCACCTCGGTGGCGCATGCCAAGTTCCTCGCCGCGAAGCTCAAGGACCGAGGCATCACCGCCGCTTCGGTCGACTCGGCCACCTCGGCTGGAGAGCGCAGGAAGAGCATCGACGACTTCCGTCGCGGTCGCGTGCGTGTCCTCACGAACTACGGTGTTCTGACACAGGGGTTCGATGCTCCGGCCACCCGGGCCGTGGTCGTCGCCCGCCCCACCTACAGCCCGAACGTCTACCAGCAGATGATCGGTCGCGGTCTGCGCGGTCCCGGCAACGGGGGCAAGGAGACCTGCCTGATCCTCAATGTCCGGGACAACATCACCAACTACGGCAAGGCGCTCGCCTTCACGCAGTTCGAGCACCTGTGGAGGGCCAAGTGACCGACGCGTACCACGACAGCCCGCCCTTGACCGAGGAACAGCGGGCCGTGGTCGAGCAGCCCTGGGACGCCCGGCTGCTGGTCACCGCCGGCGCGGGCGCGGGCAAGACACACACGCTGGTCCGCCGCCTCGACGCCCTCATGGGACATGAGGACGACGCGCTGGAGGCGGGCGAGATCCTGGTGCTCAGCTTCTCGCGCGCGGCGGTCCGCGAGCTGCGCGAGCGCATCGCGCTGCACGCCCGGGAGGCACGCCGGGTCCGTGTGCAGACGTTCGATTCCTGGGCGTACTCGGTGCTGCGCGCCGAGCAGCCCGACCGGGACTGGGGTGCGCTGCGCTTCGACGAGCGGATCAGGGAGACGACCGAGGCCGTTCTCCGGGGCGCGGTCGAGGAGAGCGAACAGGGCGCCCCGGCCCATGTCGTGATCGACGAGGTCCAGGACCTGGTGGGTGACCGCAGGGACATGGTGGAGACGCTGCTGGACCGCTTCCAGGACAACTGCGGGTTCACGGTGGTGGGGGACGGTGCCCAGGCCATCTTCGGCTTCCAGGTGTCCGACCAGGATGCCCGTGCCGCGGAGACCAACTACTTCTTCGACTGGCTGCGGGCCTCCTACCCGGACGATCTGATCGAGCTGCATCTCACCACCAACTTCCGGGCCCGGACCCAGGAGGCACGTACGGCGCTCACGCTCGGCGACGCTCTCAAGAGGCTGCCGTCAGAACCCGCCGAATCCGATGCGGCGGGCGAGAAATTCCACCGGCAGCTGACCGATCTCCTGCGGTCGTGCCCCGATCTCAGTCCTGTGGAGGCGGAGTCGACCGTCGAGTCGCTCCGCGGCTACCCGGGCACCTGCGCCATTCTCTGCAGGGACAACCGCCAGGCGCTCGTGCTGTCCGAGAAACTGTTCTCCCTCGGCGTGCCGCACCGGGTCCAGCGCGCGTTGCAGGACCGCCCTGTCCCGGCCTGGGTCAGCTCTGTCCTGAAGGAAACCGGTAGCACAACGCTGACCGAGGAGCGCTTCCTGGAACTGCTCGCCACCGGACCGACCGCTCCCGTCGGGGACCATGCGCGGATCTGGCGCTCCCTGCGGGGCGCCGCCCGCGCGCCCAGAGGGTTGATGGATGTCTCGGCGATACGGCGCCTGGTGGCGGAGGGACGCTTCCCTGACGACTTGGCGGCCGTGGAACCCTCGAACCTGGTGGTGTCGACCGTGCACCGCGCCAAGGGGCTCGAGTTCGATCGGGTGATCGTGGTCGAACCGGCCACCACCGCGGAGCTGCGCAAGCAGCACAGCCACGTGGACCCGGCGGCCGAGGCTCGTTCGCTGTACGTCGCGATGACCCGCGCCCGGGACGACCTGTTCCGCATCGCGGCACCGGACACGGCACTCGTGCGCCGGGACCGGGTGACCGATCGGTGGTACCTCGGCGGGTGGAAAACGTACATCCGCGACGGCATCGTCGCCGGGGGACAGGACGTGTGTCGGGAGCACCCGCCCGGCACGGACGGCTTCGTCGACGACGCGGCAGGCGTGCAGGACTACCTGGCGTCGTCGGTCTCGCCCGGTGACGTACTGACGCTCCGCCCCCAGCACGAGATGACCATGGCCGCCGACCAGAGCCCTCCGTACACCGTGTTCCACGGAGATCGCGCGATCTCCGTGGTCTCGGAGCGGTTCCGCAAGGATCTCCACACCTCCCTGAAGATCAACAAGACCTGGGAGATCAACTGGCCGGTGGAGATCACCGGATTCCGGGTCGACTGTCTGGAGAGCGTCGCGGGCAGCACCGCGTCCGGTGCCCGCGCCGGGCTCGGCGACCACGGCGTCTGGACCGTGCCCCGCATGTCAGGACTCGGGCGCTACAGGCGCGCCGCAAGGAACACGCAGGAAGGCATCGTCGGATGACGGACGGGACCAGCACACACACCGCCCACTACGCGCTTCGGGAAGGTCTCGTCGAGCAGCTCCGCAGAGACCTGCTCGGCCCGGGCTCCGCCGACGAGGTCCTGACCCAGGATCCGCCGATCACCACCTACCCGATAGGGGTGTTGTTCCCAAGGGCCTCCGATCCCGAGTCCGGGCGGGCGCTCCAGGAGGACGCGGCCGAGAACGACGGACTCGACGACGCTCCGCTCGTGCGGAGGGGCCGGGACATCGAAGACCCGCTGCCAGAACCCGGTACGGCCCATATCGGCGACCGACGCCCCTCCTCCATGGGGCTGACGTTCGCCGTGGACCCGGCGGTCGCTCCCCGACTTCTCGTGCACACGGAGGTCGCGGCCTACGACCCGGTCGACGCCGAGGGGCGCCCGGTGGCCGCAGAGCGGGCCGAGGCCCGGACGGTGTCCGAGCAGAAGGAGCGGTGGCGTCGGCGCGAGCTGTCCATGCGCCCCGTGACCGTCGATGTGACCGTTCCCCGCCGCTATCGGCTGGACGACATTCGCCAGGACAGGGCGCCGACCGAGCCGATCGACGGCCCGGCGTTGGACATCGTCGTCCGGCGGAAGGCCCCGGGGAGCGGCACCGTCACCGTGACGATCACGCTGATCAATACGCACCGCGTGGGCAAGTACGCCTTCCAGGACGCGTTCTGCCTCTACCAGCCCCGCCTGACCGTGATCACCGAGTCCGGCGAGCCGGGCTTGGTCGACCGCCCGTCCGAACGTACGACGATCGACGAGGAGGTCGCCACGAGTCGACTGCTGCACCGGCACGCGCCGACCTTCGCCGTCGGTCACGGCTGCTCGGCGGACTGGGACTGGACCCCGCCCCCGATCGGTGACCCGAACACCCGCCGCGCGGCGATCACGACCGTACGCACCGAGTTCGTTCCTGCGCACGATGTGCTCCTCACCGACTCCAACCCCGACATCGACGACTCGGCCCTCACCATGGAGGGCCTGGCGACCCGCCCCGAGAGCGAGGTTCTGGCCGCGCTCAACGACCTGATGGCCGGGTACGCCGAGTGGATCGACCGCAAGGAGGCGGAGGCAGAGGCCTTCCGGGGCACACCGCACGAGGCTCCGGCACGGAAGCAGATCGAGCACTGCCGCGCGGCGCTGGCCCGCATGCGTCGAGGCATCAGGGTCCTCGGTACGGACAGCGAGGCGATGCGGGCGTTCCGTCTCGCCAACCGTGCCATGTCCCAGCAACGGGGCCGCAGCGAGTGGGTGAAGAACGGCCGGGTGGGCGATCCGGACACGTCCGCGAGTCGGTGGCGACCGTTCCAGATCTCCTTCGTGCTGCTCTGCCTCGAAGGGATCGTGGACCCGAAGCACGACGACCGTCAGATCGCCGACCTTCTCTGGTTCCCCACCGGTGGTGGCAAGACCGAGGCGTATCTCGGTCTGATCGCCTTCACGACCTTCCTGCGCCGTATGCGGCACAAGGAGCGGGGCGGGGGTGTAACCGTGCTGATGCGCTACACCCTGCGACTGCTCACCCTGCAGCAGTTCGAGCGTGCCGCGTCCCTGATCTGCGCCATGGAGCGCATTCGCCTCGGGGACGAACGAACGCTGGGGACGGAACCCATCTCCATCGGCATGTGGGTGGGCCAGTCCGCCACACCGAACAAGCTGTCGGTCGCCGAGGAGAGCCTCGTGGAGCTCAGGAAGGAGAAGGAACTCCAGGAGAAGAACCCGGTCCAGCTGCACGCGTGCCCCTGGTGCGGCACGCGCATCGACGCGTTCCAGTACGAGGTCGACGAAGAGGCGAAGCGGATGCACGTCCGCTGCCCCGGCACGTGGTGCGACTTCCGAGACGGACTGCCGGTCCACCTGATCGACGAGGCCGTCTACGACGCGCGACCGACGCTGGTGATCGCGACCGTCGACAAGTTCGCCGCCATGCCGTGGCGCGAACAGACCGCGGCACTGTTCAACCGTGACCGGGAGGACGACACACCTCCTCCGGAGCTGATCGTCCAGGACGAGCTGCACCTCATCTCCGGACCACTCGGAACACTCACCGGGCTGTACGAGACGGCCGTGGACCTGCTGGCCAGCAAGCCGAAGATCATCGCATCGACGGCGACGATTCGTCGGGCCTCCGATCAGGGCAAGAGTCTGTTCGCCCGCGAGGTCGTCGCACAGTTCCCGCCGGCGGGCATCGATGCCAGGGACTCGTGGTTCGCCGTGGAAACGCCCAAGGAGCGCAAGGCGAGCAGGCAGTACGTCGGCCTGCTCACGCCGAGTACGAGCCAGTCCACGCTGCTCATCCGTACGTACGCCAACCTGCTCCACCGGGCCGCGCAGGGCAAGGACGACGAGCAGGTCCGTGACGCCTACTGGACGCTCGTCGGATACTTCAACAGCCTCAGGCTGTTGGCCGCTGCCGAGCTGCAGGTCCACGACGACGTCGAAGCGCACCTCGGCTACCTGGCCGACCGTGACGGCAACGTACGGCGAAAGGTCCTGGAACAGACCGAGTTGACGAGCCGCGCCAACTCCAGCGAGGTGCCGAAACGTCTGAAGCAGGTGGAGCAGCGGTTGGGCCACCCCGATGCCGTGGACGTTCTTCTCGCCACGAACATGATCTCGGTCGGCGTCGACGTGGACCGACTCGGGCTGATGGCAGTCATGGGGCAGCCACAGACCACGGCCGAGTACATCCAGGCGACCAGTCGCGTGGGCCGCCGCCACCCCGGCCTGGTGGCCGTGATGCTCAACTCGAACCGCTCCAGGGACCGTTCGCACTACGAGAGCTTCCAGCACTTCCACTCAGCGCTGTACCGCGAGGTGGAGTCGACCAGCGTGACACCGTTCTCCTCCCGCTCCCGCGAGCGGGGCCTGCACGCCGTCGTCGTCGCGCTCGCACGGATCATGATCCCCGAGGCCCGCCCGAACGACGGTGCGGGGCGGATCGACGAGTTCCGCGCCGAGCTGGACCGGCTCGTACGGTCCACTCTGCTGAAGCGGGTCGAGAAGGTCGACAAGGAGGAGTACGAGGCGACGGCGGACGCCTACGACGAGTTCGTCGAGTGGTGGTCCGATCTGGCGGCGTCCCAGGGCGGTCTGCTCTACGAGCCGAAGCGGGGCAAGCGAACAGCCTCGCTGCTCTGCTCGTTCGACGACGAAGACCCCGACGAGAACGCCTGGCAGACGCTCTGGAGCCTGCGCGATGTCGATGCCGAGTCCGGTCTGTTCATGGAGGCAACCCGATGACCCCGCCCCCCTCTCGACGCCGCCGGACCGGAGCGCCGGAGCGCAGCTATCCCCGTCGCGGTTCCGTCCGGCGCGCCCAGATGATCACGACCTACGGCGTCGGGTCGATGGTCGCTGTGGACAACGAGTCGTTCATAGTGGCCGGAACCGACTCCTGGAACATCAGCGACGCACCGACCATCCACGAGCATCGCTTGGCCCGGGTTCTCGGGGTGAAGTCGTTCCGCCTCCCCCCGGCATCGGACGACACGAGCAAGGACGGCGTGCACGTCCGCCGGTTCCCCCTGTGGCATTCCTGCCCGAAGTGCCAGGCCCTCCAACACGTACGGCAGTTCAACTCCCCTCCGGGGAAGAACGAATGCGGTGACTGCGAGGAGGACCTCGTTCCCTCGCGTTTCGTCATGGCCTGCGCGAAGGGACACATCGACGACTTCCCGTACTGGAAGTGGGTGCACCGCAAGAACCGGCAGGAGGGCGAGACGGGTCTCTGCGGCGGAGCGATGCGACTGCGCACGAGCGGAAAGACCGCCTCCCTCCGGTCGGTCCTGATCTCCTGCACCTGCGGAGTGCCCGAGGTGTCGATGGAGGGCGCGTTCAGCGGAACGGCTCTGTCGGACCTGAAGGTGTTCTGTAGTGGCAAGCGACCCTGGTTGAAGGACGCTCCGACCGATCACTGCTCGGAGAGGCCGCGCACGCTGCAGCGCGGTTCGTCCGTCGCCTGGCAGCCGATCGTGCGGACGGCGTTGTCGATCCCCCCGTGGAGCGACGAGCACTTCACTCGGCTCCAGGCCGACATCGACCCCCTCCGCGAGCTCTACCTCGCCGGAAACAGGGACGGCATCGAGATCTACCTCAAGGCCATCACGGTGAGGGAGAAGTACGAATTCTCGGTCGAGAAGGTCCTCGCCCTGCTCGAAGCGGAGAACCAGGAGGACGCGGGCTCCGATGAGGAAGTCACCGTGGACAACGCCTTCGTCAGGCTCCGGAAGCAGGAGTACGAACGGCTGATGGCGGGGCGGCCCGAGAAGGGGACCGCTCGCGACGACCAATTCGTCTGCGAGCCCCCCCGTTCCTCCCCGGCCGTGCTGACCCCGTACGGGGTCACAGGTCCGATGCTGGTGAAGCGACTGCGGGAAGTACGTGCCCTGAAGGCGTTCTCGCGGGTCGACACCCCCGAGACCCGCGCGGACGTCCACGAGGCGGCCCTGTCCCTGAAGGAACTCGACTGGCTGCCCGCGATGGAGGTCCAGGGCGAGGGCGTCTTCCTCCGGCTCGACGAGGAACGGCTGGACACCTGGGCCCGAAGCGTCGCCGTGGCAGCGCGTGCCGATCGCATGCGGGCCAACCACACCCGGATGATGCACGAACGCGCCCAGGATCCGGACTCCGTGCCCGACTCGCCCGCCTCCCCCCGCATGGTCCTGCTCCACACCCTGGCGCACTCGCTGATCAATGAGTGGAGCCTGGACGGGGGATATCCCGCAGCGTCCCTGCGGGAGCGGCTCTATGCGAGTGACACCATGGCGGGCATCCTCATCTGTACCGCGACGAGCGACTCCGCGGGCAGCTTGGGGGGACTGGTCGCACAGGGCGAACCCGACCGCCTCCGGAAGTCGTTGGACTCGGCTCTGGACAGGGCGCGTTGGTGTTCCGCGGACCCTCTGTGCGTCGAGTCGGAGGGAAGCGGTGTCGGCGGGATCAACATGGCGGCCTGCCACGCCTGCGTGCTGCTGCCGGAGACGAGTTGCGAGCACAACAACGGCCTGCTCGACCGTGCTCTCCTCGTCGGCACGCCGGAGGACCCGTCGATCGGATTCTTCGGCGACGTACTGAACGACTGAGCCCACGGTCACGCGGCTCCGGTCAGCTCCGCCTCGAAGTGCGTCTGCGCGCGGTCCAGGGCCCCGTCCGGATCACACCCGTGAGCCCGGAGCCAGTGGAGGAGGTCGGCGATCACATCGATGGCCGACTCCTCCGCGTGCGCCACGGTCAGCGGCCCCCGCTGGACGCCCTTGTCCCTGCCGGAAACCCCGAGCAGCCCGAGCAGCGCTTCGGCCCTCGCGACCTGGGGCCCGTCCATGTGGTCGACCGACGACCGCAACCCGGTGACCAGCTCGCACCAGGTGGCCTTCGAGCCGGCCCGGAGAACGACACCCCAGCGGTCTGCGAGAGCATCCACGAGAACCAGTCCGCGCCCGCACTCCTCCCCGTCCTCCCGCGTGGCGAGAACGGGGACGCCCCGTGTGTCCGGGTCGCTCACCTCGATACGCAGGCGACCGCCGTTCATGGACACGGCGAGGCGTGCGCATGTGCCCGGCCCCACATGCTTGAACACATTCGCTGCCAACTCCGAAGCGCAGAGCTGGGCATCGGGGGCGATGTCGGTCAGGCCCCAGAGGTCCAGCCGAAACCTGACCGCGTTTCTCAGCCCCGCCAACCCTGCCGGCTCCGCCAGGAATGGCATCTCCCAGGCCCTGCGCACCACACCGAAACGACAGCCGTCCATGTCGATCACCGCTCCCAGCAGACTCGCCATCACCAAGCGTGACAACGCGTAAGAGAAGAGTGTCATTGGAACTCTCATTTTGGAACTCTCACCAATGACTCTCGGGAGCCCGCCCGCGTGCCGCACGCCCCCAGCGCACGCCCACTTGCCCGTACAACGATCAGCCGTGCACGCTCTGAAGCGTCGACGTGAGGAACCCAGCCATGACAGTCGGACCCACCACCCGCAGGCGCCAACTCGGTGCCGACCTGCGCCGCCTGCGTGAGCGCAAGGGCCTCACCCTGGAGGAGGCGGGCGCGCTGGTCGGCATCTCCAAAGCGACCCTGAGCCGCTATGAGCGGAAGGAGGGCGCGGTCAAGTGGCCGGCTGTGGACGCACTGTGCCGCGAGTACGGCACCACGGACGACGAACGCTCCTCACTCGTCGAGCTGGCCAAGGGCGCACGCATCCAGGGCTGGTGGCGTTCGCTCGCGGATCCCGTCCCCGAGTCCATGAACCTCATGCTGACCCTGGAGGACGAGGTGGTCAGCGAGGACCACTACGCCTGCATGTACGTCCCCGGGCTGCTCCAGACGCGCGCCTACGCCGAGGCCGTGCACCGCGCCAGCGAGATGCGGTGCTCGGACCAGGAGATCGAGCACATGGTGGACATCCGCATGAAGCGGCAGGAGCTGCTCGAACGACCCGAGCCACCCCACATCTGGGCGGTGGTCGACGAGGCGGTGATCCGCCGCGTCGTGGGCGGACGCGAGACCATGCGGGCACAGCTGCGCCACCTGCTCGAACAGGCCCGGCGCCCTCATGTCACCGTGCAGATCCTGCCGTTCGAGACCGGTGCCCACGCGGCGGCCGTGGGCAGCTTCGTCGTCCTCGGCGGCCCGACTCCAGAGCTCGACGTCGTGTATGTGGACATCATCGGAGGCGGCCTCTTCATGGAGAAGCCCCAGGAACTGTCACGCTATAAGTTGGCGTTCAATTATCTGCGCGCGCAGGCCCTGAACATCGAGCGGTCTGCCGCGCTCCTGGAGCAAGTGAGTAGGGAGCTTTGATGGTTCACCGTGCCGGTCATTGGTTCAAGTCGTCGTACAGCGGGGGTACCGGAACGGAGTGCGTGGAGGTCGCCGACCTGTCCGCGACCGTGGGAGTACGCGACTCAACGAGGCCCGAGGGTCCTCGTATAGCTGTCGGCCACGCGGCCTGGGCCGGTTTCGTCGCTGGTGTGCGGGGGCGGAAGTAGCGGCCATCGCTGCGCTGGTTCCGCGAGCGCGAGCCGCCCCTCCCCGTCCGGAGTCGCACAGGGACAGCGAGACCTGTCGGTGCAGGGCGACCGTGTCGAAACCCGCCGACCAGAGTTCCGCATTCCGGTGTGCACCCCCTGCATCTGCTCCTACTCGCCGCTGCTCAGCTTCGCCGAGAGTTCTTCGTGCGGTACCGCGTGATGCCATGCCGCGTCACGAATGACGGAGTACCGGACGGTGTCAGCCGGCTCTGTGATCAACTCGACGTCTACGAGGTGGTCGCCGTCGTCGAATCTCAGCCTTGCGGCCAGTCGATTGTCGAACAACCAGAAGTCCTCAGGTGGTAGTTGGAGGCGAGTGGCGTCTGCGCGCCATAGGCCCCGAATATCCTCCCCCAGACGGCTGTTCCGCTTGGCGTTGTTCAGAAGGTAGAGCTGGCCCGTTGTCGGGGGCTGATCGACGATCCGTACTCGTTCGACGCGCTTGCCCTGGGCGGTCTGGGACCGGATCAGCCCGCAGTACGGATCGCCCTCATCCCATTCGACCCTGCCGGTCTCGACGAACTGGCGGTAGGTGTCCGTGGCTTCGTCGCTGGCGTAGCGTCGCCGGGTCTCCAGCCGCCAGGCCGAGTGGCTGAACGTACGGAACAGCCCCTCGAACTCGTCCAGATCGATGATCCGGGCCTGCCGAGTCGCGCCCTTCGGCGTCCGGTCGCCCAGAAGCTCCCGTGGCACGGCCACCTCGCCGTCCGATAGATGCCCTAAATGACGCGCCATAACAATCGTCCTTTCACCTCGAAGGGCATTCAATCCGCTAAGTGAAAGTGAGCCAGGAGATGGTGGCGCCTATCCTCCGGCACGATCTCCTGAACCGCCTCGTAGAAGGACAAGTTTCGCGCAGCGCTTGTGCCGGCTCGGGAGTCTTGCCTTCTCAGCCCCGGGAGCTACCCCTTCATCCCCGCCACCTGCCGCGACCGCTCCTGAAGTTCACGCGCCGCCCGGAGCTTGCCGTACGGCGCGATGCGCTTGCGCATGGTCGTGAAGTGCTCGTCGCCGCGCGCGGAGGACAGGCCCACGTAGTCGTCGAGGAAGGTGCCCCACGTGGTGCAGGCCTCCTCGATGTGGCCGAACTCGAACTGCCGTTGGGCCATGACCGCGTTGGCGTGGAGGCGCCCCTGCCTCTCCTGTTTGGGCTGGACGCGGAGTGAGGTCTTCAAGGCTGCGATGGAGCCCGGCAGGTCACGTGTCTCGTAGAGCACGTGGGCCACGTGGAACTGGTAGGCGGCCTGGTCGTAGCCGCCGATCGACTCCCGCCTCGAATCGGCTCGGGAGAGTGCCACTTCGGCCTCGCGCAGCCGCTCGAAGGCCCGGCGGCGTTCGCCGACCATCGATGAGGCGTGGGCCTGCTGCCCGCGGAGGAAGGCCACCAGGCGCGGCCCGGCATCGGGTGCCGCCTCGGCCGCCGAGTCGGCGAGTTCCAGGGCTTTCTGGCCGTACCGCAGATTGGACGCCTGGAGGCTCATGCCGCGCAGCGTGCGGCAGTACGTCACGTGGTCGGACGCTTCCTGGGCCAGGCGCAATGCCTTCACGTAGTACTGCTGGCCGAGGCCGTGGGCCCGCTCGTACATGGCCATCCAGCCGGTGAGGTAGGTCAGGTCGGACGCGGCGGAGAGCATGTCGCGTCGAACCGGTCCGGTCGCGGAGGCGCGCAGGTACGGCGCGACGGTGTTGACGAGGAACGCGGCGGCCATGGGGCGGGCGTGCCCGGCGCCGAGCTCGTCCAGGATGTCCGCGATGCGGTCCGTCATCGTCCGGACGGTCGCCACCTCTGCCGCACCGATGCGCCCGGTCGGCCGGACCGAACGTTCCCGTTCGTCGGCGTAGGCCTCACCTGCGAAGAGGGGAACGGCCAGGGCAGCCGAGTACAGCCCTGCTGCGACAACTCCGCGCCGTGAGGGATCCATGTCAGCCCTTCCGAGGTCCAAGAGGGAGTCTGTGGTGTCTGTGGAGTCCGCTGCCCGCCCCGGCTTCGGCGAGCGCAGGCCCGCTTCGGCTGAGGTCACCGGACGGCCGAGCTTGCGTTCGAGCACTTCGACGATCACCGGCCGGACCTGTGCTCGCGGCTGCGTGCCGCTCAGCCAGTGCGAAACGGCGGACTGGTCGTACTTCAACGTCATGCCCGCTTCGGCAGCCGTGCGATTCACGGCGTTCGCGAGCTGCGTCCTGGACCATCCGGCCTGTTCAAGAAGGTCCTCAAGGCCTGAGTTGCGGTCGCTCCCAGGTGCCACGGGCACACCAACTCCCCGGAAATTCATGGCTTTCACGGTTACGCCTGTCTCCAACGGTACCGGGATGAGCACGGCGCGCAGTTATCTCTACACAGAACGCGATCAAAAGCGGCCATGAGCGGAGATGCCTGGTGACCGACGTAGTGAAGACAAGCAGCGCCTCCGGTGCAGGCCGCCCGAGCGCGGTGGCGGCCGGTGGGGAGACGGACGCGGAGCAGGAGGTGGGGCGCGTCCTCGGGTTCCGCCTCGGCACGACCACGCGCACGGAGCTCGACAGCGCAGTGGTCTCCCTCCGAGGGCGGGTGGGTTCCCTCGTCGGGCCGGCCCCCCCCCGGGGGGGGGGGGGGGGGGGGGGGCCCCCCCCGGGGCGCCCGGGGGTGCCACACCACCCCCGCCAACCAACCCCCCCCGCAGCC
>NZ_JAFEUF010000033.1:0-13271 GCF_016901035.1 Streptomyces durocortorensis | reverse complement strand
CGCCGCCCCGCCCCGGCGACGGGAGGCGCCCCGCTCGGGGCTCCCCGCGGGGGGGGGGGGGGGGCCCCCGGGCCGCGGCCCCCGGGCCGGGGCCGACGGGATGAGCGGGGCCGACCGCGGCTTCCTCCTGGAGGTCACTCACCTCCTCGACAATCCTCCCGCCCCGGAAGCCCTGTCGCACGAGGTCTACTCCCACGTCCGAGCCCTCGCCAGGGTGCTGCGAAAGCTCGTCGCCATGAACAGGGTTGGGAGTGCGGGGCCTGCGGGCTCGGCCCGGCCTCCTCTTCCCGTACGGCCGGTTCCCGGTCGAGGCGCGGGGCGATGAGCGAGCGGGCCCGGCAGATCGCGTACGTCGTCTGCCTTGCCTCCATCGGCTCGTCGATCGTGGCGGCGGTGTGGTCAGGCAGGTAGCCGGGGCGCTCCTCGACTTGCAGCGCTTCTCATCGGCACACACGTTCAGCCCACAGACCCCCGCCCGGCTGTCTCCATGGACGGTCGGCAGCCGGGCGGGTGCAGGAGCACGACGGTGCGGAGACCGCATCTCCGCGACATCCGCAACATCAGCACCAGAAAGGACTTTCCCATGAACGGGAACCTGTACGCCCTGTCGGCCCCCACGGCTGACGCCTTCTCCGACTTCTGCGGGGGCAACGCCGGCGGCCCCCACGAGACCTGCGTGAGCCTTGCCGCGATCCCCGGCTCGAAGGCCTCCTTCGTCATCCGCGACAGCAAGCCCGAGGGCGCGGGCAAGGAGCTGCGCTTCACCGGGAGCGAGCTCGACGACTTCGCCACCGGGTGGGTCAGGAGCCGGGGTCTGACGCTCTAGTCTGGCTCCCTTCCTGAGCACGAAGCACCACGTAAAGGGCCGGACCGGACATGCTCCGGGCCGGCCCGTCTCCCCTAGCGAAGGGCGCAGATGACCTGGTCAGGACACTGGCACGGATACGGTCCGTGGACCGGCAGCAGAGACGCGTACGGCCAGGAGGCCCTACGCCGTCCGGGTGCGGAACCGAACTCCGAGCAGACCCGCGCGTTCGTCGCCTCGACGCTGCCGCCCCTCATGACCGGGCACTGGCTCCTGCGGCGGGACCAGACCGCGGTGGAGCACACCTGGACGCGTGTGGTGGGCGCCGTCACCTGGCTGAAGAGCACGTACGAGGCGAATCCGCCCGCCGAGAGGGAAGACGGCGGGCGCGCTCACATCTCCCTGGAAGACAAGATCGTGTACGCGATGGACGCTCTCCCTCGGGGCGTCGACGTCTGCTGGGTGCACTACACGAAGTCCCAGAGCCTGATCTCCTTCTCGGTGGTCTGCTGCCTCAACCACCACCATCCGGAGCTTCCATGCCCCCGTCCGCCCGCCTGACCCAGGAAATGACCGCGTGCACCTCGCTCCATCCTGCTGGGGTCTGCAACATGAAGCGCGCTGCTATGACGACGACGCCGGAGAGTGTCCCGGCCGGCTGACAGACGATGTGATCCGAAGCCCCGGGGCCGAGTGCCGGCCGTGACCGCGAACCACACGAGAGCGGCCGCGACGATCACGCCGATGATGGCGTCCACGTACCGGAAGGCGGCGTGGGGGAACACGGTGCCACGTCTCACCATCGTCACCAGGCGCCAGACGCAGACCATGGCGACCTGGGCCGTCCCGATGCCCAGGATCGTGATCACGCGCAGCGGGGTCAGCGGGAGCAAACCGTCCTCCGGATCATTCCCACTGATCAGCGCCCACAACATCAACGCCTGTACGAACACGGTGCCGGCGAGCACCACCACGAGCACGGCGCGCAGCGCCCGCACGGTCAGCTTTCCCTTCTACCCCGGCGGCCCTGCGTGCCGCCCGCCCGCCTGGAGAAGTCGGCGAATCGTGTCCGAGGGCAGTGCCGTGTTCGCCGCGGCATGGTGGGCCGACTCCTCGTCGTCGAGGAGTGCTGCCAGCCGGGGCTGCGGAAGATTCGGGTGGCGGGCCGCCGCGGCCCTCACGGCAGGGTCCGGGTCCTGGGTGAGCCGAGCCACGGTTGTCGGCTCGGCTTCGGGGGCGCGGGCGGCCAGGGCCCGGACCTCGGGGTCCTCGTGGTCGGCGAAGACGGCCAGTCCGTCGGTGGGGAAGTTCGGCCGGGTGGTGAGGTGGCTGCGCTCGGGGCCGGTGTACTCGAGGAAGCTGCGCAGCAGAAGTGATGCGGGGGCGTCCGGGTGGTTCTGTGCCAGCAGGACGCGTACGCCGAGGTCGTCGTCCGAGGCCAGGCGTGCGACGAGGTCCGGTGGCAGCAGGTGGTCGCCGGCTGCCCGCCGGCGCAGCAGCGGGTGGCGGGAGAGCGCGTCGCGCCGGATGGCCCCGGGGTCCAGGGGCCTCTCCGGAGCAGGGTGGTAAACGAAGAAATGGTCCATGGGGACCTGGTAGTCGATCCCGGCCCGTTCCTCCTCGCTCAGTGCGGGGTGGAGGGACACGGCCAGTCGGACGTCAGGGTCGGGGTCCGTCATGAGCGTGCGGCGCTCGGCGGGGCCGAGGTCGGTGCGTTGCGCGATCCGGGCCCGTACCTCCGGGTCCGGATCGGCGGCCAGGAGGACCACCGCGTCGGCAGGGAGGGTGGGGTTGACGGCGATCATCGCCTTGTCGTCCTCGCCCACCGGCCGCGCAAGGACGCCCTCCACCACAGCCCGAGTGAGGGGGCAGTGGAGCAGTAGGCCGGTACGGGCGTGGCACGGTCGGTCAGGAAGCGTGCTCTCCACCCACGTCGGGTCCTCGCAGCGGACGTGCCGCTGAGCCGCTTCCCGTACCCCGGCGTCGGGGTCTGCGAGGAGAGCGGCTCGGGTGTCCGCGGACAGCGACGTCCACTCGCCGACTCCCCAGCGCCGAACCTTCGCGACGGGATGGGTGGGCATGGACCGACGCAGCTTGGCGGAGATCTGCTGGTAGAAGGAGCCGCCCAGAAGCTCGTCCTCGTAGGTACTGATCATGTGGACGACCGCCTCGTCGGGCAGCGGCCTGGGCCGGGCCGGGGCGGCTACCCGCGGCCCGGCCAAGTGGGCGCGGACGAACCACTCGGGATCATCCACGAGCCGAGCTCGCTGGGCCGGATCGGCATGGAGGTTGCGGGCGAAGAAGCTGCGGGTACGGGTGTCAGGGTGCTGGATCACGGCGTCGACGACGGCGTCGGGCAGGGTCCGGTCCCGGCAGAGCACCATCCGTGTGGCGAGCGGAGCGTCGGAGAGCAGCCGCAGCAGGACGCTCTCCGGTACGGACGGGTTGAGCGCCAGCCCGGCGAGCCGACGGGTGGGGAGATCGGCGTCCGCCCAGATCTGCTCAGGCGTAGCCATGCCTGGTACCCCCCAAGGTGTCGACCCGCCTCGTGGAGACATGACCCACGACTCTGTCGGCCCTGCACAGCCGCAAGGCCGGCCACCCCGGGCCGTCCGGCAACTGATCCTTCCGTCCGCTCGTCCTACGGGGCAGGTCGAGTGGACGGAAGACATGGTGGAACGGGCAGACAGCGGTTCGGTGGCGGCGGAGACGCCTGTGGTGCCTGGGGTGGGGAAACGGCGGCGGGGGTGGGTGCTCGCCGGGATTGCCGTCGTTCTGAGTGTGGTGCTGGGGTTCCATCGGCTTGTTCCCAACTGGCCCGGACGGATAGGGAGTCTGCTGGAGTCCTTTCTGCCCTGGGGCGGCGTCCTCGTCATCGTGCTGCTGATCGTCGCCCTCGTGCGGCGGTCCGCTGTTGCCCTCGTGGCTCTGCTGCTGCCGGTTGGCGTGTGGGTGGACACCTTCGGCGGGCTGCTCCTGCCCGGCGAGGTGAGCGGCGGCGGGCGGGAGCTTCTCGTCGTGCAGCACAACGTCAGTGACGAGAACCGTGATCCTGCGGGGACCGCCAGGGCGCTGAGTGATGTGGGGGCCGATCTCGTCGCGCTGGAGGAGCTGGTGGATCCGCAGGTGTCGGCGTACGAGAAGGCCCTTGCCGCCGACTATCCGCATCACCTCGTCCGCGGCACCGTCGGGCTCTGGTCCAAGCACCCGCTCAGCGGGGAGCGGGTGGTGGACATCAAGCCTCCGAGCATTGAGGAAGGGTGGAGCCGTGGCCTGCGTGCCGTGGTCCACTCTCCGTATGGAGACGTCGCCGCGTACGTCGCCCATCTGCCGTCCGTCCGGGTGGGGGTGGGCGGGCTCACCTCTCAACGGCGAGACGAGAGCGCCGCGTTGCTGGGGCGGGCTATCGCGGGTGAGAGCGTCGAGCCGGTCGTTCTGCTCGGGGATCTCAACGGGGTCGTGGAGGACAGGGGGTTGAGGCCCCTCACCTCACAGTTGGACGTCGCCGAGAGCGGGTTCGCCTTCAGTTTTCCCGCTGCCTTCCCGCTGGCCCGGATCGACCAGGTCATGGCCCGTTCCGCCACCGTGGGCCGTATCCGCGCCCTTCCCGCCACCGGCAGCGATCATCTGCCCGTCGCTGCCCGCGTCACCCTGGGGTGAGGGCCCGGCCCGTAGCGCGTCCGCCTTTCGTACGGCCGCCACGCGTTGCCGCCAGGTCATGTCCTCGGGGAACTCGTACGTGTCCGTGTCGACCATCCAGCTTGCGTACGCCGTCGCCCTGCGGCAGTCCGCGCACTCCGGCTCGTCGCCCTGCGGGCGGAAGACGTGCTCCTCCCCCGGGCCTGCGCACGCGATCAGCTCCCTGACCGGGGGCGGCGGAGGCGGCGCCGGCAGCGGGGTCGCCGGGATCACTGGGGTCACCGGGCACTTCTGGATCAGGCGGTGGCGCAGGAAGCCGACCGCCGAGCGCACGCCGTTCTCCGGCGGGTCGGCCAGGAGCGCCTGGCGCAGGTCCGCTTCCGGCAGGCCGCCCTCCAGCCACTTCACGGCCTCCACCGCCAGGGCGCGAGCCTCCCGGACGCCCAGCAGCAGATCACGGCGTGAGTGTCGCAGCGACAGCAGCAGGCGTTCGGCCTTGGCCAGTTGGCTCGTGGGGTGCGGTGCCGGGGCGAGGCTTGAGGCCCCCTCGGCCGGGGCACCCGCCGGGTCCGGGGCCGCCTCCACCGGGTCCGGATCCGGGTCCAGGTCCGCGTCCGGAGCCGCCACCGGATCCGGGTCCGCCACCCGCTCCGGGCTCGGGTCCGCCACCCGCCCCCGTCCTCGCCCCCGCTCCGCTTCGGAGGGTGGGTGGGGAGTGGTCTTATCACCGTGGTCTTCCTCGGGTTGATAGCCACCGACCGACCGAGGAGTCGGTTCACCGACCGTCGGATACCGCACACCCGGCGATCCCCCCGCGTCCTGCTCCAGCCTCGTCCAGACCGCCCTCGCCTCCGCGCGCGTCAGCGGTGTGTTCGTGAACAGCTGGTCCGTCGCCCACAGCCCGTCCTCGCGCTGGCCCCGCCACTCATGGACGTAACCGTGCTCCACCAACTGCTTCTTGGCCTGCTGGTACGGTCGGCCCTTCATGTCCAGCTTCTGTGCCAGTTCGCCCAGCGGGCGGCTCGTGGCGGAGTCGGGGAGGCCCTGGACGTACAGGATGAGGATCTTCGCGTTGCTGTTGATCCGCCGGTCGCGCACGACCGTGTGCGAGGCTTTCGTCCAGCCCGAAGAGGGCGCGATAACATGGCGCAGCATTTCTGGTGGCTCCTGACCACTGGAGGTGTAGGCCCTCGGGTGGTGTTGGCGCACCTCCGGGGGCTGCCCTTTGCGCGCGAGCGCGCACTGAGCGTGATGACCTCGTCACCGTATCTCATCGTTCTGACGCATCACCACATCGAAGATCTGTTCGCCGAGCCACCCCCGCGCCGGCGTCCGTAGCATGCCCCCATGCTTGCTCTGGTCGTCACCATCGCCCTGGCCTTCGTCGGGTACGTCGCGGCCTACCTCAACGGGTTGCGGCTCGCCCAGCGCAGCGAGCGGCTCGCGCGGGTGAATTGGTAACTCAGCTACTTCTACGGCCCGTTGTTCGCCATCACCGAGGCCAACAGCCGCGCCTTCGAAGCCTTCGCCCAGCGCAACGTCCGTCCCGACGGGCGCTCCCCCTTCGACCACGAGGATCCGCCCACCGAGGAGGAGCGGGCCGAGTGGCGGCTGTGGGTGACGACCGTCTTCCTGCCGAACATCCGGACCATGCGCGACCTCGTGGTCACCCACGCCGACCTGCTGCGCGAATCGGAGATGCCGCCGATTCTTCTCAAGTTGTGCGCCCACGTGTCCGGTTACGAGATCACAGCCGCCCGGTGGGCGCAGGGGCGGTACGACCAGCACCAGTCCGTCGTGTCGTTCCCGAGTCAGGAACTCGCCGACTACGCGCGGGAGGGATTCACCGCGTTGAAGGCGGCGCAGGGCCGGTTGCTGGGGCGGCGGTCCGCCGGCTGAGGCCCGCCCTCCACGTTCTGTACACGCTCTCATCACAATTCCGCTTCGCTTCCCGTATACCTCTGATGTGCGCCCCGTACGCACTGCGAGCATCGGCTGCTCCACCGCACCTAGTTCGGCCTTGGGGGCACCACATGCAGACGAGGAAGCAGTCACGGCGGCCGATGCGCGGAGCCCTCCGGATGCGCATCTCGATGGGAGCGGGCGCGCTGGCCCTGGCCCTGACGGGGTGCGGGGGCGACGGCGGCGTTGCGGACGGGCAGGGCGGGAAGGGCGCCGTCGAACGGACGCTGGCGCTCATGGACGACCAGCAGAGCGTGGACGCGGGCGACAGCCTGGACATGGACGTCCTCGACAACGACTCCATCACCCTGGAGAGCAACGACCGGGCAGGGCTGCTCGACGCCTACGATCCCGCCGAACTGACCCTGACCATCGACACCGAGCCCGGCCACGGGTCCGCGTCGGTGTCCGGTGCCACGGTGACGTACACCGCCAGGGACGGATACGCCGGCGAGGACGAGCTGACGTACGAAGTCCACGTGAAGGGCACCGACGTTCCCGCCGCCACCGCCGTCGTCCGCATCACCGTCACCGCGCCCTGACCGGGCATCCCGGTTACGGACGGCACCGCGACCGCGACGCGGGGTCGGCCCGTCGGCTGGGAGTGAGCGTCGCCCGCCTCCAGACGCCTCCGGGCGGCCTCCTGGCGCCCGCCCGAGCCGGACGGCCGTGCCGACCGGGCTCATTGCCTTCTCAGCTTGCGGCTTCCGGCTCGGTTCCTCGCGATGTTCCGTATCTTCCTGCTGCTGCCCGACTCGGCGAGCAGGGCGAGTACCGCCGACGGCGTCGCCCCCTCGGCCAGGGTGCGCTGCATCCAGCGCGTGGCCTTCGCCAACTCGGCCGACGTCGGCATGTGCCCCTCCTTGACGGACAGGTAGAACAGCCAGTCGTGCATGCGGCAGCGGACGAACTCGCGATTCCCTTCAGCCTTGAACCGGTCCAGTTCCGGCAGCAGTTCGGCCGTCCACTGCCGGAACGCTTCACGGCCGTCCACCTCCATGGCCACCCGGTCCACGAGTTCGACCACCGCCGACTTGGAGACCACCTCGACGGGATCGCGCAGGATCGTGGCCAGCGTCGCGCGGTCCCGCTCACGGCTCCGTGAAGAAGCGGCTGCCGAGACGATGCGACGGTACGCGGACGACCGGACGTGCTCGTCCGCGACGGCCTCGTCGACGTCCACATCGAGGATGCCGGCCGCGTCGAGCAACTCGGCCACGTCGGAACGCAAAGTCATTGCCTCAATCCTTCGGTGCGAGGTTCGTTCGACGATACGCACGCCGTTCTTGCGGGGCCTGCGGATTCTCGCCCGGGAGGGGACCGTTTCTACTGGAAGCTCAGCCGGTACGGGTGGAGCGGATCGGTCGGGCACGTGTGCACGCGCATCAGGCCGCGTCCGAGGTAGACACCGACCGGGTCGAGCACACGCGGGTCGTTCCCGGCATCACGGTCCTCGAAGGGCAGCCAACTGCGCGAGGCGCCGTCGCACTCCCACTGGTCCACGGTGAGCAGGGGCGGCATCGCTGTCCCGCACACCTGGCAGTCGACCGGAGCGGGGTCCGTCAGATGCCAGGAGGCGAAGCCTCCGACCTTCCAGCCGGGGGCGATCGACAGATCGCTCATGTAGTCGATCTCTTCCGGTTCCTCCGCGCGCGCCGCGGCCGTCGCGGCCTCGTACTCCTCGTACGTCGCGTAGCCCACCGCCGGGGAGGGGCCATGCTCGTAGTCGTCGTCGTCCTCGTCGAGGAGCTCCTCCTCCCATGCGGAGATCTCCTCCTGAAGCCCCTCGTCCAGCAAGCCGAGATACTCGTGCTCCACCACCTGCTCCGGATGCACGACACACGTGGTGGGGACGCACTCCTCACGGCCGGCGACCGGGGATTCGGGCTGTGGCGTGAGGACGGGCCCGACATCGGCCGAGCGTCGCCACTTCAGTACGACGTCGATCGTGCGGTCGGGCCCATGGGCCTCGAACGGGCACCAGAAGACCTGGAGCAGGTCCTGGCCCTCGGGCCCCACCAGATCCGGAACGTCCCGCGTGAACAACTGAGCGACGGCCAGCATCGGCAGGGCGTCGTCGTCGCGGAGGTCCGGGACGTGGTCGGCCGTCTTCATGGCGTCCAGCCGGCGCTGTTCGTCCTCGGTGAAGTCCCTTCCCCGCGCGCCGTCCTGGATCCGGCCGCGCATCCGCACGTCGGAGAGGAGGCGGCCGGTGCCCTTCGGGTGCACGACGGTGCACACCGGCCACGGTTCGTCGGCCGGCCAGAGCAGCGGTCCCGCCACCGAGCTGTCCCCCTCGCCGGGCGCACCGCGCCGGGGGTGCAGCCGGGTGGCCGTGCGCCGGTGGGCTGCCAGGGCGGGGAAGACTTCTTCGATATCGACAGGGCGGGGCGGGGTGGTGCGGGTCATGAAGAACCTTCCACGTGCGTACGGTGGCGCCTGCTATGTGCCCGTCGGGTGGGCTCTCGTCAGGCGAACCGGTCGAGCCCGTCACGCGAACTGGTCGAAGCCCATCTTGGCCACCATTCCCGTGACCACGAGGACCAGCACGATCCTGACGAATCCGGATCCCCTCTTCATCGCCGTACGCGAGCCGATCATCGCTCCCGCGATGTTCCCCACAGCCATCCCCAGGCCGAGGGCCCACAGCACGTTGCCCTGCCAGGCGAAGACCGCCAGCGCCCCGAGGTTGGAGGAGGCGTTGATCACCTTCGCCATGGCCGCGCTCTCCAGGAACTGGGTCGCGAGGAGCGTGGTGAAGGAGATGATCAGAAAGGTTCCGACCCCGGGTCCGAACACTCCGTCGTAGAAGCCGATGCCCACGCCCGCGATGAGAATCGCCGCCGTGCGGCGGCGCGGGGTGACCACCATGTCCCTCTGCTGAACCCCGAAACTCGGCCGGAAGGCCACGAAGAGCGCCACCGAGATCAGCAGGCCCATGATGACCGGCCGGAAATAGCTCGTGGGGACGCTCGACGCCGACAGTGCGCCGAGTGCGCCGAAGGGGACCGCGAGTCCGGCGGCCGGCAGCAGGACCTTCCGGTCCAGTTTCGTGCGGCGCTGGTACATGTACGCGGCGGTCGCCGTGCCCATCACCGCCGCGATCTTGTTCGTGCCCAGGGCCACGGCGGGCGAGTACGTGGGGAAGGCCAGCAGGAGCACGGGTATGAGCAGTACCCCGCCGCCCCCGACCACCGCGTCGACCCAGCCCGCCGCCGTCGCGGCGGCGAGCAGGCCGAGCACCTCGTACAGGTCCACTCTTCCCCGTCCCCGATTCCGGTTACCGCTGCCCGCTGCCCGCTGCCCGCGACAGAGGGTCAGCGGTAGTCGTCCGGGTGGTCCTGCATCCAGGTGTTGATGCCGTCACGCGTGCCGACGATCTCGGAGAAGTGCTTCTCCAGATGCGCCTCGGACCGGTCGTCGCCCAGCTTGTCGAACAGGGCCTTCATGTCGGCCAACGGCTGCTTGAAGTGGCCCGGACCCTTGGCGTCCGCCCGCATCGACTCGTCCAGCTCGACGAGTTCCTCGGTGACCCGGCCGAGGAAGTAGGCGCAGTCGCCCGCGCCCGGCGTGCAGGTCTCGTTCAGCGTCGCCTGGAGCGTCGCGAAGGCGTCGCGGACCAGGGCGGGGCCTGGGGAGGGAATGGCCGTGTCCTCCGCCTCGCCCGCCTCGCCGGCCTCCTGCTCGGCCCGGTCCGCGTTCTCGACGGCGTCCGCGTTCTCGACGTTACGGGCGGCGTCCGCGGCCGCCGGATCCGCCGCCGCGTTCGGGACGCCCGCGCCGGGGCCGCCCCCGCTCGACGCCTGGGTGCAGGACACCAGTGCGGCAGCCACGACCACGGCAAGTGCGCCTGCGCGCAACCCCGTTCGCGCCGGATGGCGACCGTGGGTACGGGCAGCGTTACGGAACGGCATGAGGCCCCCCTCGTGTGAAGGGTCCAGACCCTACCCCAGCCCCCGGATCACTGCTGGAGATCACGCAGGTAATGCGCCATCTCCCCGTACACCGCCTGCGTGTTGTCCAGATGGGCGTCGTGGCCCGCCCCCGGGATCACGGCGATCCGCGTCGCGGGGTGCCGGTCCCGCATCCGCTCCGCCTCCTCCGGCTTCATCGCGCCCCGCTCGCCGCGCAGCACCAGCACCGGGCAGCGCACCCGGTCCCAGGCGTCCCAGTAGTCGCGGTGCGCGTTCTCCTGGACCGTGGCCACCATGACGTCCCGGTCGACGCGGGGATGCAGTCCGCCGGGGCCCGGCGCGAGGCCCGCCGCCCAGGCCCGTCCCGCCGGGCCGCCCCCGAAGAAGGCCCCGGCCGCCTCCGCGTCCGGGAACGGCACCGGCCAGGAGTCGAGCCAGTCTCCTATCTGCCCCGGCAGTCGGGGACTCGGTCCTGCCGGGCCCGCCTCGATCAGGACCAGCGCCCGGCACACCTCCGGATGGGCCGCCGCCGTCAGCAGCGCGGTGAGGCCGCCCATCGACTGGCCGACCAGCACCGTGTCCTTCCCGGCCAGACCGAACCGGCGCGCCACGGCCCGTACATCACGGACGTGGGGCGCCCGCGTCACGTCCCCGGGGCGGCGCGTGCTCCGCCCGCTACCTCGTGCGTCGAAGGCGATCACCCGGTGCGTGGCCGCGAACCGGGCCGCCAGCGCCTCCCACTCGCCGCAGTGGCCGGCCAGCCCGTGCAGCAGGAGCAGGGGCGGGCCGTCGCCGCCGTGGTCGGTGCAGAAGAGGCGTACGGGATCGGGACCGGCCGCGCCTCCGTCGTCCTCGCCCGGGTCCGTCACCGTCACTGTGGTCGTTCCCCTGGCCGCTTCCATCCGGAACCCCCGCCTCCTGCGTACCGCCCTCCGGCCGCGTCGCTCCGAACGCTAGCCTCGGGCCCAGTACCGAACCACAGGAATACCGACGGTCCACAGGACAGCTCACAGGACAGCTCACAGGAAGCGATGGTGGCGGCGATGGCGAAGGTTCCGGCAGCGGCGGTGGCGGCGAGCGGGCTCGTCGGGGGTTACGGCGTCGCCCGGTGGACCGGGAAGCGGCCGCTCGGCGGTGTCGCGCTCGCCGCCGCCGGGTCGCTGGCCGCGTACGAGTGGAACCGGCAGGCCGGGCCGCGTGCCGCCGCCGGGCTGGCCGTCGCCTATGTCGCCGCCTTCGCCGGATCGCACCCGCTCGCCAAGAAGGTCGGCGCCTGGCCCGCCGTGTTCACCGTCGCGGGCGGCGTGGCCGCCGCCTCCTGGGCCGTCACCCGGCGGGCAGCACAGAGCTGAGCACCGTCGCCCACAGCTGAGGCCGCCGGGTGTCCGGGGCCGGCTCCGAAGCCCGGCCGGAAAGAAATTCCGGGCCCGCCTGAACGCCCGCCGCCCCGCGCCCGTACTCCCCGGCAACTCCCCCGCGTAGGCCGGGTGCGTACCCGTACCGGACACGACAGGAACGTACGGGTACGCATCCGGAGCGGCGCCCGAGCACCCAGGGCCCCGCGAGAAACCCCCTCAGCCCCCCAGCGCGTGCGACACCGTGTAGATCGCCAGGCCCGCCAGCGCGCCGACCACCGTGCCGTTGATCCGGATGAACTGCAGGTCGCGGCCGATGTGCGCCTCGATCTTCTTCGAGGTCTGGTCCGCGTCCCAGCCCGCGACCGTCTCGCTGATCAGCGAGGTGATCTCCGCGCGGTACGTCGTCACCACGTACACCGCCGCGTCCTCCAGCCAGCCGTCGAGCTTGCCCTGGAGCCGGGCGTCGCTCGCCAGTTTCGCGCCCAGCGACATCAGCGACGCGCGGGCCCGCAGCCGCAGTTCGCTGCGCTCGTCCTCCGCCGCCGAGAGGATCATCGTGCGGACCGAGGACCAGGCCGAGGCGATGACGTCCTGGACCTCGCTCCGGCCCAGGATCTCCGACTTCAGCCGCTCCACCCGGGCCCGGGTGTCGGCGTCGGTCTGGAGGTCGGCCGCGAAGTCGGTCAGGAACGTGTCGATCGAGCCGCGCGCCGGGTGCTCCGGCATGTCCCGCATCTCCGTGACGAACCGCAGCAGTTCCTTGTAGACCCGCTCCCCCACCCGCTTGTCCACGAACCGCGGAGTCCAGCCGGGGGCCCCGCCCTGCACCGCGTTCATCACCGAGTCGCCGTGCTCCACCAGCCAGTCGTGCGCCCGTACGCAGACGAGGTCGACGACCTTGCGGTGGCCGCCGTCCGTGACGACCTTCTCCAGCATCTTGCCGAGGCCCGGGCCGATCTCCACCGCGTTGGCCCGGCGGGTGATCGCCTCGCCGACGATCGCCTGGACGTCGGAATCCCGAAGGACCGTCAGCGCCCCGCGCAGCGCCGTCGCCAGTTCGGCGGTCACCCGGTCGGCGTGGGCCGGCTCCGCGAGCCAGACACCGACCCTCCGACCGACCCCGAGAGCGTGAATTCGGTCACGAATGACGTCTCCGGAGAGAAAGTTCTCGCCAACGAAGGAACCGAGGGACTGTCCTAGCTGATCCTTCTTGGTGGGGATGATGGCTGTGTGCGGGATGGGCAGGCCGAGCGGGCGCCGGAAGAGCGCCGTCACGGCGAACCAGTCCGCCAACGCGCCCACCATCCCCGCCTCGGCAGCCGCCGCGACGTAGCCCGGCCAGCCCCCCACACCTGAGTTCTTCGCCCAGGTGGCCAGGACGTAGACGAGCGCGACGAGCAGAAGGAGGCCGGTGGCCGTGAGTTTCATGCGCCGTACGCCGCGCTGTTTCTCCTCGTCGGCAGCGGTGTACGCGAACGAGGCCAGCGGGCCCGCACCGGCGCCCGCCCTCGCCGCCGGCACGCCCCACCGGGGCGCGCGCGGCGGGGGGTGGCGCCACGAACCGCCGGTCCTGTTGATGGACGAGCCGTTCGG